>NZ_JBIVEG010000002.1:170721-595816 GCF_044747545.1 Streptomyces sp. NPDC090077 | reverse complement strand
TGAGCGTTGCTGTCTTGCGCATGTGTGTATTCCCCGTTGCTGAAGATCCGTTCTGGTGCGGTAACGACCGTAGATCATGCCGCCGCTCGGGTGGCGACCGCCCGAGACGGCGGGGGCTAGAACAGGTCAGGGGTCCAGGTAGGGGCGGGGTGGTCTGGTGTGCCCGGATGGCGTCCCGCAGGTGGGCGGGGGTGACGAGGGTGGCGTCGAGTGTCTCGGTCCAGCCGTTGGGCAGCTGGGCGGCGGTGAGGTCGTCGCCGGTGGGCACGTGGTATTCGTAAAATCCCTGGCCGGGAAGCGGCGAACCGGCACCCGGGCGACGCACTGCTGAAGCAAGATCATCTTGTGTAGGAGTTCGAATCCGGCTCGGCCAGAGAGCTGTCTCTTGATCTTTTTGATGCGGTTCATGGCGCCTTCGATGCTGCCCGAGCTCCAGTCCAGGAGGCCGGCTGTCACGGCGTCGATCCAGGCAGGCAGCGTGGCGCCGAGGCGGCCGGTGAGGATCTCACCGAAGTCGCGGACGTGTCCGGCGGCCGTGACCAGTTCGGGGCAGCGGGTCAGGAGGTCCTTCAGGGTGACGCGGTCTTCCTCGCTCAGGGCGGTGGGGTGGCGGGTGGGCCAGCCGGTCACCTGCCGCACCGTCGGCGGCCGCGGCGTTGCGGTGGATGGAGCCCCGCGCAAGGTGGCGATGTGGGCGCGGACCATGCCGTGGGTGATGGGAGCCTGCTCGGAGACCAGTTCGCCGTGGAGTTGGGTGACGCCGGTGCTTCCCTCGGCGAATCGTCGTTCGAGGTAGGGCTTGTAGAGGTCGAGTCTGCTGGGTCGGGGCTGGATGTCGCGGATGGTGTCCTGCCATTGTGCGGCGTTCGCGTACTGGAGGACGGTGTTGAGGCCCCAGCCCCGGTGCCGGGCGATCGCCCGGCGTGACTGGCCCTGGGCGAGCATCTCGTGGACCAGGGCGTGTGCGGCCTTCTTGCGCTCGGCCCTCCGGCCGACGGGCTCCGCGTCGCTCTGCGGCCGATCTGAAGCTGGTCGGGTGCCCTTCGGCAGGAGGCCGCTGGGCGTCGGGGTGCGCAGGCAGTCGCGGTGGGCGGCTACGCAGGTCTCCACGGCGCGGCCGAGGCCCTGCCACAGATGAAACCGGTCGGCGACCTGCAGTGCGTCGGGGGCACCTCGCCGGGCACCCTCGGCATAGGCTCCCGCGCGGTCCCGGCAGATGATCTCCACGCCGGTGTGACGGACCAGCCACACGGCCAGTGGCCCGGCGTCACGCGTGGGGAGCACATCGACGACGCGATGGTCTTCGACGCTCGTCAAGACCGTGGAGTAGGTCTGACCGCGACGGATCGCGAAATCGTCCACGCCCCAGCACAGGCGGAGTGCTGAACTGCGGATCAGGCAGTGCCATACCCCTGCGTAACAAGGTCATCTGCCCCGCGCCGCACCCCAGCTGGGCAGCGAGCCGGGCGCCGGCCCGCCCGGCCAGCGCGAGCCCCACTCGCTCCAAGGCGCGGTTGAGCCGGGTCGTGAACCGTGCGTACGGCGCGGCCAGCCGGGAGAACGGCTCGGCGAACGTCCGACGCGGACAGTCCGCCGAGCCGCAGACGAAGCGCCGGACCGTCAGCCGGATCACAACGCCCTGATCAGCGAGTGGAAGGTCCTTCAGCTTGCGCTGGTAACGGTCGTGGACCCGGTCCGAGAAGCAGCCGCAGTCCGGACATGCGCCCTCGGCCCTGCGGCCTCTCGCCACCACCTCGACCGTGCCGAACGCGGCCGTCACCGTCTCGACATCCACATCGTCGATCCCGTGGAACACCAGTGAGTCCCAGAACGGTGCATCGGTCTGCATGACCAGCACCATCGCCGTCCACGACCCGCCACAGCAGCGACCGACAGGAAACTGAGAGAGCGTCACATCTGGCTGTCTGACAGCAAGGCGTGCGCCGTCTCACACGAGTCGGCCTCCTCGCAATCGAACGCCGAGGTCACACTCCGTGACGCCTCCCCAAGATCTGTGCCAGAACCGAGTGTGGTTTTGGCACAGGTTGTGTGATCGGTGACACTGGGTAAATGGGTTAGAGATCGAACAGCGACTCTTCCTGCAGTTTGGGCTCGGGTGCGAGGACGGCGCGAAGGCTGCTGATGCTCTGGCGCCACCTCGGGCCATCGGGTGTCTCGTCCCAGAGCTCCGCGAGCTCGGAGGCCTCGGCGACCACCCGGTCCAGCGCCTCGACAGCAAGAGGCTGAAGATCGTCGGCGAAGATCGGAAGGACTTCGTCGGGCCCGTAGCTTGTGCTGATCGGCTCACCGTTCGGGCACTGTGCCGCGATGAAGGCGACGGCAGCGACGGCCTCTGCCCCTTCCGGGCTTTCGAGGTAGTCCCGGGTCTGGATTGTGCGGGTCAGGGTCGTCCGCACGAGGCTCTCGCGCTTGTTCTTGGGCGTCTCGTCCAGGGTGTAGGCGAAGTCTGCGGCCATGTCATTCTCGAACGGGCCGATATCCCAAGTGCCCATTGTGATCTCCTCGTGTCAAAGTGCGGTGATCATCGCATCGACCACTGACAGCGGCTGTCACGAGGCAAGCAGGACACGTTTCCGTAGAAGCGCGAAGCCTGCGCGGCCGCACATCTGCCGTTTGAGCATCTTGATCCGGTTGACATGGCCTTCGACGACACCCGCGTTCCAGGGAAGGCTGAGCCCGGCGATGACGGCATCGCGGTCGCGCTCAATGCCTGCGGCAAGCGTATGGAGGCTGGGAAGGTCGTCCTGTCTGACGGCGTCGAGCCAGTCCGGCAGTCGCTCGCCCTGGCGCTCGGTGAGCATGGTCGCAAAGGACCGGACGTGCCCGGTGAGCGCGTCGATTTCGGGGCAGTCGGCCCGGACGTCCTTCAGGTGGAGGTGCTCGGCCTCGGACAGATTCTCCGGGCGTCGGAGGACCCAACCGGCAACAACCCGGGGCGAAGGCGGCCGGGCTGTCACGGGCCGCGGCGAAGTGCGCTTCTGACGGAGGTAAGCGCGAACGCGCTGGTAGCTGCCTTTGTAGCCGAGCAGGACGATCTCCTCCCACAGTTTCCAGGCATTGGTGCAGCCCTCGTTCCAGCGGTTGTCGAGGTAAGTCTTGTACTCGTCGAGGACGGAGGTCCGGGCCTGCCACTGTCCGGTGAAGAGGTCTTCCGGTTTCGCTGCGTCCGCATACCGTTTGACGGTTCCACTCATCATGCCGAGCTGTCGCTGGATCGCGCGACGGCTGTGCCCTGCCTCCACCAGGGCATGAACGGTCGCGTGCACGGTGCGGGTGCGGTCGGCGAACCGGTGTCCGGTCGGCCACGGCGAGCTGGAGGGATCCCCCGCTGGGTCGGGCTCGGACTCGGGCGCTTCAAGTCCCTCGGCGACCAGGACGCGCAGGCACCGACGGTGCTGGGTGATGCTCCGCTCGGCGGCCTCTCCGAGGTTGTGCCACAGATGCCATCCGTCTGCGACCTGCACGGCCTGCGGTGCGCCGGCGGTGGCGCCCTCGGCGAAGAACGGCGCGCGGTCCCGGCCCGCGAGGGCGAGGCCGATCGAGGCCACGGTTGAGCGCAGCCGCTCGACGGCCGCCGCGGACGCGGGCTCGACGGCGGTCTCTCGGTCCATCTCCCTGCCGACCGAATACGGGGGCACCTCGATGGCGACGTTCCCCGGCAGTGAGTGCCAGTACAGGGCCCCGCGCCCGTACAGGCCCCGGGCGGTGCCGCAGTCCCGCTCGTAGTCGACCCAGCCGGTAACGCCGAGCTCGCGCAGGACAGTGAGGACGCGGCGCAGGTCGTCGAGGTCGCGGTAGTCGAGGGTGTAGACGCAGGCGCGGGTGAAGTCCTTCAGCACCTTCGCGCCGAAGCCGAGGCAGCCCTCGAGGCCAGAGAGAGGACAACGGCCATGCAGCGCATTCTCACAGCACTCCGAGATAGTCCTTGAGTTCCGGCCCGACCGTCCCGGCCACGGTGAGAAGTTCCGCCAGAACGACCGGCGCGTCCGTGTCCAGCGTCAGGATTGCCTCGATCTGCGGCGACAGCTGGATCTGGTCCGGCGAGGCGCTGTTCTGGGCGGAGACGGTAGGGGCCGCATCCGGCGTGGTCAGGCCACGGATGACGTAGGCCACGACCAGGTCCCGCGGCTCGCACGCCTCCCCGTTCCGCGCCCTTGCCACCTCGACCGCCACGCTCAAGAACCGCACAGCGTCGGCGTCCATCCGCCGCATCAGCTCTTCTAGCCTGCGAGGTAGCGCGTATTGGAGTAGAAGGTCGGCAGCGCCCAGATGTTGCCATGCTGCCCGTAGTGCGTCCCCACCGTGCGGTACAGGCAGGTGCCTGCCTGCTTAGTCGTCGAGTCGTTGACGTGGATGGTCTTCGCGGTCGAGTAGCTCGTTACGCCCTCGCCGCGACTGAACCACTGCGCCCCGTCCAGGACCTGGACCTGCGCGCGGGTGTTCGCGTCGTCCAGGCTGTCCGAGCACAGCACACGGACGAAGCCCCTCACTTCCTCCGCGTCGACGCTCCACGGAGCGTTCACGCTGTTGTCCCACTTGCAGGTGACGGCGTGCTGCGGGCCGGGTTCAGCAGCCTGCGCGGTGCCCACTCCGCCGAGAGCGACAAGGCCCGCCAGAGCGGTAACCATAGCGGCGGATTTCATCTTGGTGATCAGGAAATCTCCTCGATACAGGTAGACCAGTCCCCCGAATGCGGGAAAAACTGATGGCCACGCCCTGCACCACGAACCTATCAGCCGGCCTTCGCAGACAGCCGCGCGACTTCCGCCAGAACTCGTTACCAGAATGCACAGTTGAGCCACCTGTGGCGACTGCGCACGCCTCTACCCCCAATTCACGGAAGTCCCCATGAGTTCCCAATCGCCTCGTGGGCCGGACCCGCTCAGCCTGGCAGCTGGCCGTGGCCGTGCGTGGTCGGCTGAATCGGGAGCCCCGCCGTGGTCGGGGCCGCCAAGGTAGCGTGGCGGCCATGAGCGCTTACCGCTGTCAGTCAGAGCCCAGATTCGAGCAGTTGGGAAATACTCACAACGAAGGGGTTTCGTCGAAGTTCAGGATGAATGTTCACAAGATGCCAAAATGCTTCCTCAGAAAATCTGACGGCCTCCAAAATAAACTCACCCCTGGAACATTCGACCTGCAAGTCCGGACCGAACGAAATGATCAGGCAATCACCTGCCGGCTCCAGGTCGATATACTCCTCGTGCTCCGTGAATGAAATCTTGGCATTCGCCGACCGCTTCACTTGGCACGCGGCTTTCAGTAGGCCAGGGACGAAGTCAAGGAGAGGTATCGGGATAGCATCCAGCAGAGTGACGTCGCCGATCTCCACTGTCACAGGATGCGTAAAGTAGTTATACCTGAGGGAAATCTCTTGGATTCTCTCCAAGGTGTCGCTCGGACCTAGATATGGGTCGAAATCCTGGTCGGCTGCGAACGATATGCTGATCAAAATTTCCTCTTCTTCGCGGAGATGGTCAGCCGGAGGTCGACGGCTACGGCCGGGCGGCGTGACCTCGGCATCAGGGCAAGGTGTGGCCGTCCGGTCGCCGATGGCAAGATCGGGCCATGGGATTGAACATAGTCGTCGGAGCCCTCGTCGATGACGAGGACGAGGACTACACCGAGATGGTCCGCGCCGACTTCGTCGCGATCGGCGAGCTACTGGAGCGCGCGGGAGCGCAACAGTGGACTGAGCCCGACCTGGATGATGAGGACAGCGCGGAGTTCGATGCGTGGGGTTACTCGGGTTTGCACACCGTTCGCCGGCTCGCCGTCCACCTTGCAGCGAGTGGGCGCCTGCCCGAGCCGTTCGACAGGACACAACGGGCAACTGACGACCCGCTCCTGAACGAGGTGTACGAGGCCCTGCCGAGTGATCCTCCCGGGCCCTTCGATCATCTGGTCCACCATTCGGACTGCGAGGGCTACTACGTCCCCGTCGATTTCGCCCACGTCATGGTCGACAAGAAGGTACCAGGCGGCTATCTGGGCTCTTCGGTGCGACTGCTGGCGGAAACCCGTCGACTCGCTGAAGCCCTCGGTCTTCCAGAAGACCTCGATCCGCACTCCGAGGAGGTCTCCGACGCTGCCGACGCCGAAAATCCGGCCGTCGAGGGGTGGCAGCGATACCGCGTCGAGTCCTACGTATGCCTTCAGCTCCTCCACGCTGCGAAGCTTTCGGTCTCGACCGGCGCAGCCATCGCTTTCTCTTGAGCGGGGTGTCGTCATTCGTTTGACGACAGGCAGGCGGGGCGTCCAATGAACCCAGAAGGTGGAAGAACTCGCCAAAATCCTCCTCGACGAGCACTAGGAGCCGCGCGCAGCTCGGTCCCGCGTCACTCAACGTGAGACCGGGTTCTCGACAACAGTGAATACGTGACACCTCGACATGCGGGCCCACCAGTCCCAAGGCCGGCCCCCTAAAGGGTGTTGCAGAAGGCTCGGTGTTGGGCATTTTGCCTGTATGGGGGGGGTTGTTGCGGGCTGAGCCGGTGTGGGTGGAGACGTTCACGGGCTTGCGGATGGAGCGGTTCGCGAAGCTGGTGAAAGTGGTCCGGGAGCGGGGCGGGAACGGGCCCGGTGGCGGCCGGCCGTAGTGCCGGGTGTGAGTAGTTGCGGTACAGAAAGTGCCGCTGAGATTGATCTTGCTGACGCTGGGTTACTTCGCGGAGGCTTCGAGCTGCCGGTACGGCGCCGGCGCGCAGTTCCCGCAGGTCCGGGATGTGGTTGTAGAGGGTGCCGGGTGAGACCCCCAGGAGCTTGGCGATCGAAGTGATCGAGCGACCGGGGTCGGGGAGCAGGTCGCGGGCGGCAGCCAGGCCCTCGTTGGTGCCGATGACGATGAGCTCGCGGACGAACTCCGCAAGCGCGGCGAAGACGTGGAAGACGAGCCGGCCACCGGGGGTGGTGGTGTCGAGGTCCTCGTGCAGCAAGGTGAAGCCGATCCGGCGCTCGCGCAGCTCGGCGACCATGTTGATGAGGTCCTGGAGGCTGCGGCCGTAGCGGTCGAGTGAGGGCACGACGAGCGTGTCGCCAGCGTCGAGGAAGGCGTGGCACGCCTTCAGTTCGGGGCGGAGCGCGTTCTTGCCGGATTTCTTGTCCGCGAAGATCTTCCGGCACCCGGCGGCGGTGAGCGCGTCGATCGGCCGCTCCAGCTTCTGCCCACCGGTTGACACCCGGGCGTACCCGTTTTTGATCTCGGTGCGGACGAGCGGTTCGGCGACGAGGAGTTCCGGCCCGGCGGCCGGTTCGAGGGCGGCCATGACCCCGGATCATGTCAGAGAACGGTGGACTGGGATTGTTGAATGACCCAGGTTTTTGAAGGGGTTTTTGAAGGACCTGCGGGGTCCGGGAGGCCCTGTCGGGCGATCTTCAGAGAGCAAAGGATTTTGACGTATGCCCTCACGTGCGACGGCTCCGATGTGCGGGGCGTGTCGGTGGTGAGGGCTAAGGTGCGCTGTCGTGGACGCTGATGATCTTGGCTACCGGGCCCGAACGCTGACGGGCTGCATTCCTCCGCCGCTGGTGGCGCGGCTTCTCGAACTCGGTCATGAGCGAGAAGTGGAGTTGCAGGCCGACCGCGGAGAGTGGTTCTGCGCGCTGGAGTGGGCCCGGCTGCTCGGACATCGAGGCCGGCGCGAGCAGGCGTTGGAGGTGCTCGCTCCGTACGTCGCCACGAACTGGTGGCCGGCGGCCCAAGCCCGGGCGGAGCTGCTGGAAGGCTGGGGCCGGGCGGAGGAGGCGATCGCACTGTCCCGCCCGTACGCGGAGGCCGGTGACCGGCTGGCGCTGGTCTTCTTCGCGCGCCTGCTGGCCCGCCATGGCCGCGGCGGCGAGGCGTTCATGATGCTGCGCGCCGGGATCCAGGACTGGTTCCTCGCCGACTGCCTGGTCGACGTCGCCGAGATGGCGGGCATGGACAAGGAAGCGGCGGCCCTGTTGGAGGTCCGGGTGGAAGCGGCGGTTCCTGCCTGTGACGACCCGGACTGCGACAACCTCCGGATGGAACCGTCCAACGCAGTCGGCCTGCTCGCCGTGATCAGGGAACGCCAGGGCCGGATCGAGGAGGCGATCGCCTTGCTGCGCACCCGCAAGGTCACCTCCGTCAATGGCCGTGACCAGCTGGCCGACCTGCTGGCCGGACACGACCGGATCACGGAACTGCGTGCGTACGCAGCGTCCGAGTACCACGGGCACGCCGTGCAGCGCCTTGCCGAAGTGCTGGAAGAACGCGGTGACGTGGAAGACGCGATCGCCGCCTATCGCACGTTCGGTGCCACGCAGTCCGGCATGTGGCATGTGGCTGTACCGCTGTCCGAGCTCTTGGTCCGGCACGGACAGGGCGACGAGGCGATCGAGATGCTGCACGCGCTCACCGAACACGACGCGGAGGACTGGATCGTCCACACTCTGTGCACCCTGTATGCCGACCAAGGCCGGTCCCGAGAGGGCCTGGACCACCTCGATGCCATCAAGGCGCGAAGCGACGGCAAGGAGTACTGGGACCTGTTCCAAATGCGGCTTCCGCTCATGGCCGACTGCGGCCTGCTCGACGAAGCGATCGAGCAGACGCGGACCCGGCAATCAACAGCTCTCTTCGTGCGGAGCGCCTTATCGACCTCGGCCGCATCCAAGACGCTGTACGACTCCTCCAGCAGCCGATAAGCAAACCGACCACACCCGCCTGGGAAGGCGCCTACCCCACCGAACCACCGTTCTGACAGCTCGGGGTGGTATGCGCCACGTCGCCACCGTACGTCGCGGGCCGGTTCAGTCGTTGCCCTTCTGGCGCGCAGGGCAAGCTGGACCAGCTCGATGCCGAAGCAGCCCGCCGATCCACCGCTGTCGACCTCGGGATGCCGGCCTTCGGTCAGATCGCCGTACGCACGGAGGAAGTGAGCGCACCCTCTGAGGATGGCTGATCGGGCCGCGATCGGTAGTTCAGAGAAGGCACCATCGACCTGATCGACATCCTCAAGGAGGCCGGGTTCGCCACCGGCTTCACCGGCGAGTTCACCTCGGTCGCCGCCAGGGAGGCGGTCCCGACGGCGGTGCTGCGTCGCTGGCTACTGCTGGTGCTGTTCGCGCTCGGGACGAACATGGGCATCAAGCGCGTCGCGGTCACCGGCAAGCACGGCGACAGCGAGGCCGTCCTGCGCCGCGTACGGCACCTGTTCGTCAACCGGACCAACAATGCGCGCGGCGCTGGTGCGGCTGGTCAACGCCACCTTCGCCGCCCGCGATCAGGCGTGGTGGGGCGAGGGCACCGACTGCGCGAGCGACTCCAAGAAGTTCGGCTCCTGGAGCTCGAACTTCATGACCGAGTGGCACCAGCGGTACCGCGGGCCCGGCGTGATGATCTACTGGCACGTCGAGAAGGGCCGTTCGGCGCCCGCTGTTACACGCTGACGCTGTCGGAGGCGATCGACCGGGGGATCTGCGCGCCGTACCAGGTGGTGTGCGTGGACATCACCGACAGCCGGCTCCAGGCCGCGCAGCTGCACGCCGCCGACCCCGAGCTGTACCCGCACACAGTCTGGGCGGACTGACTGTGCGGCAAGCACAAGCCGGGCCACCGCCGGCGGGTCCTCGGGGAGTTCGCCGACGGCATCGCCGCGGACGGCGCGGTCGTGGAGAAGGGCGTCCTGGGCTCGGTGAAGGTCCTCGGGCAGGGCGTCGACACCAAGAACTGCGACTCCGTCTACTGGGCCGACGTACGCGGCTCGATGCCCGCCCTTGTCCAGGCCGTCGGCCGCGCGCTGCGGATGCAGCCCGGCGAGGGCAAAGTCGCGTCCCTCGTGGTGCCGGTGCTGCCCGAGGTCGACGCCTTGGCAGTCGGCCCGCCCCTTGCCTCCGGGCTTGCCCTCGAAGTCGACCATCGCGATTCCGGTCGTGCACGCGATCGCCCCGACGTTCCCGGGACGGCTTCTTTGAGATCTTGCCGGTGGAGCGGAACCGAAGATCGTCGAGCCACGTCATTGAACATGTTCAAGTGACTTTGACCAGGAGGTTCCTTCTATGTCCGGACGACGCCAGCGCATCGCGATATGGCTCGCGGCCACCGTCGCAGCAGCCGGACTGGGGGGCGGCGGCTGGTACGTGACCCAGGTGGTGTCAGCCTTCACCGGCAGCCTGAAGGTGTCCTGCGACGAGGCTGCCCATTTCCTGCGGGCCGCCCGACTGCCCGACGGGACGCACGACCGACACTGCACCACGGGCCAGTGGCTGAGCATTTCGTACGAGTTGGACTTCCGCGCGCCCCGGGACGCCATCGAAGCGTGGCTGCAGGCCTCCTATCCGGGCCTTCAGCTCCGAGATTGCGCAAACGCCGACGTCTGCGCGGACGTGCAGCCGCGCCCCGTACCGTACACAGACAAGGACGGCCACCGGCTCACTGACTCGGTGTGGGTCGAACTCGACTACGAGGACGGAGGCATCGCGCACGCGCGGATGTCCGGAGCCACCATCTGACAGCATCCGGCGCACGTGACACCTGGGCCGGGACCGGGGGCCTTGAAGTCCGCCGCCGTACAGGCCTCCTACGGGCCGGCCGGCGCCCGGGTCAAGCGCAGGCCTGGGGCAGGTAGATCATCACGCCGCCGACCGTGGGCACGCACCGCGTGCCCACCAGGAAGTGCTCGACGACGCCGAGCCCGTCGTCCGGCCCGTACAGCATGATGCGGGAGAGGTGGTTGCGCCCGTACAGCACGGTGCCGGGTTCGGCCCGCGTGCCGGTGAGGCAGAGGACGGGGTCGGCGGTGAAGTGCCCGCCTGCCTCTTTCCCGACCGTCACCGCGGCCGCGTTCAGCTCCGCCTCCGCCGTCTCCACCAGGGTGTGGCACGGCGGCAGACTCAGGCGACGACGATGGGCAGGAAGGTGACCTCGGCGCGGGGCGCGGGGCCCGGGGTGCCGTTGCCTCGGATGGTGAATGACCACTGGCCGTCGCTGTCGGTGAGGTCGGTGGCGTCGTGGTTGGGGTGGGCCTTGATCGCGGTGACCGCCCCGGCGATGAGGGGGGCGGTGTTGTTGCTGCGGAAGAACACGACCAGGGCGGCGCGTCGGGTGCCGTTGTCGATGTACCGCAGAAGCTGGTCCATCGCGGGTTCCATCGCGGCGGAGCCGCGCCACAGGTTGCACTCGACGATGAGGACGTTCCGATCGCCGATGCGCAGGAGGATGTCGTTCTTGCCGTCGCCGTTCAGCGTCTCGCTGGTGGCCTTGCCTTCGAAGTAGCCGTTCAGGGCGACGAGCAGCACGTCGCGGAGGCGGTATTCGTCCATGCCGCGGGTGAGCCGGTGCTGCCGGGTCATGGCGTTGCGGGCGCCGCGCAGGATGCGGAGTGCTTCGCGGTGGGCTGCGTCTCCTTCCCGTGCGTCCTCGGGGCGGTGCTCGCCTTGGCGGCGGATGTCAAGCTTGGGGGTGATGGTGAACCCGTCGCGGGCAAAGGCGTCGGCGATGCCGGCGAGCTTCTTGTGCCAGTATGGGGTCCGGTTCGTCGGGGCGGTGTTCGCGGAGGATCGCCGCGAACATGAGGCACGTTTGTCTGCTGCCCGTCTTCCGCCGGGGTCGACCGGCGACGGGCCGGTGTCGGCTCCCCCTTCTTCGCGCGGATGTGGGAGCCGTCCACGCATGCCCTGGACCAGTCGAGGCGGCCGGCCGCGTTCAGCTCGGCGCGAAGGGTTCGGTTCCGCTGGTCGAAGACCCCCCGCTCGCTGCCAGCGCTCCAGTCTGCGCCAGCAGGTCTGTCCGGAGTCGAACCCCAGCTCGGGCGGCAGGGGTTGCCAGGCGATGTCGTTGCAGAGCACGTACAGGATGCTCTGCAGACACAGCAGGTCAGCCACTGGCCGCGGCCCTGGTGACCTCGTCGGCCGGGGCGGCGGCAGCGGCTCGATACGTGCTCACAAGTCGTCGTCCACGCCCACGGCCGAGTACTCACACCATCCCGAACGGCTGAATCGTCACACCGGTCACGCCCGACCAGGACATCTCCTCAAGATCCTGTTATGAGCTCGTAGGGCGGACAGACAGCGACCCTATCCATTTGTCATGGGCGACTCAGACGCTCAGGTGATGGCCGATTCGCTGACTCTCAGGCAGCTCTGATGCCTAGCCTGAGCCAAGGCCCGCATTGGGCTGAGACGAACTGAACCAGGGAGGGCCACGGAATGTCGCTGGAGATGCTCCCCGACCGAGCCGGGCGGGAAGTCGACTTTGAACGCATGCTGGACGAGCTCCTTCCGATCTTCTGCCCTGACTGGGAGTTGCCGCCGATCATGGAAGGCGAGCCCCAGTACCACTGCAACGAGGTGAAGCGATACCAGCTCGGCGAGGCCGCGGCCCAGGATCCCGCGGCGACACGGCAGCACGCCAGTCTCCTCACGCATGCCGCCGTGCACGATCAGTGCCGAAGCGGCATACGACAGCTCATCCAGCCCCTGGTCACAGCTTGCGGCTATCGCCAGATCCAGGCCGCGATCATCGACTACATGCGAACCGGTTCCGACGCCGAAAAGGTCGGCGCCGGCATGGCCTGGTACTTCGCTCGCCCAGGTCTCCAGTACGCCTCTATGGCGGACTTGCGGCGAGGAATGCCCACAGAGGAGAGCAAAGCGGCGCTGGAGGCACTGGCCGATCTCCGCGACGACTACCGATCGGCGTGCCTGTCCGCATTCCTGGCCTGCGAAGACCCAGAGACGCTCCAGGACCTCTCGCTGGAACTCAGCCTCGACCCGGCGGACTATCCCGCCGACCTCCGCACCAGTCACGAGAAGGCCAGGCTCATCATCCTGGCAGACCCCGAAAGGTATCGCCGACTGTTGGAACGCTGCACGCACATGTCATGAACGGCTCAAACGTAGGTACTCACCTCGACTCTGAAGCACCTATGGATCGTCAAGTCGGGCAGCGAGGTCCATAGGATGCGCTCATGGCTCGGTTTGATGAGGTTAAGGCGACGTTCTGGGGCGAGGGCCCGTACGGGGTTCAGCCACCGCTGACCGACGCGGTCGTTCAGGATGCCGAGCGCCGGCTTGGTGTCCGTCTGCCGGCCTCCTTGCTGGAGATCTTGCGGGTCCAGAACGGGGGTCCGGTGGCGGAGGCGTGGAACGCGTTCCCGACCGATGTGCCGACGTCGTGGAGCGAGAACCACGTTCCGCTCGACGACATGATGGGCATCGGCCGTCACAACGGCCAGCTGTCGTTGCTGGACTCGGGTTACCTGGTTGCGGAATGGAGTCTTCCTGCACCTCTCGTTCTGCTCTCCGGTGATGGCCACTGCTGGATCACCCTCGACTACCGGACATGCGGAGAGCAGGGGGAGCCGTCCGTGACGTGGTTCGACGTGGAAACCGACACGGAGCTCCCGCTGGCAACCGACTTCCAGACGTTCGTCGAACGGCTGGCCGCGGCAGCGTCGCTCGAAGACTCGGACGGCAGCCAGTCAGCATACTGATCCAACTCCGCCCGAGCCCACCGTGATCAGGATGCCTGTACTCCTGAGGTGCCTGTAGACCTCGCGGGCGACGAACCTCTTGAGGCACCCCATGATGTCCTTGGTGGACATGCCCTCGGTGGTGCGTCTGGCGACGTAGGCCGTTTCTTAGCGATCACCTCGCGGTCCAGATGTGGATGGCCGCGAGGTGCAGGGCCGCTCGGTAGACCGTTGCCGTCTTGTCATAGCGGGTGGCCAGGCGCGCCGCTGCTTGAGTCTATTCGGCCGCCCGGTCGAAGGCCTGCGGCAGACGCTCCACCAGCTCCTTCAACGCCTGCACCGTCGCGGACACCTGCGGCGCCGAAAGCGTCTGCGCGTCGTCCAGGAACACGTGGTTCACCCGCTCGACCGCGTCGCTGGCATCGCACACCAGCCGCGCCGGATCCGTCTGCCCCATCACCGCTCCTCACCGTCGAAACCCCCGCACCACCAGCCTTCTGCCCACCGGCGTCCCCCGAACACCCAACCCCGGCCGCCGCAGCGCCGGGTACACAAGGTGGTTGCGGGGTTGTTCAGGTACGAGCAGGGGCACGCAGGCGGGCGCGCTCCGCGCAGTGGATCCCGCCCTCAATGTGGTTCTCGACCGCCCGGCCCTCGGCCGGGCCGTGGTCCGGGCACCAGGAAACTGCCGTGACCCCCGCCGCAGGCATGGAGCACACACCCGCAGCCGGCGCCCGCGGCCGCGGGCAGGAGCGCGTGATGGGCCACACCCCCGTTCCGGGCGGCCGTTCCCCGCAGGCCGGCAGGCCAGCCAGTGTCACCCGCAGGCAGCCCGCCCCCGAACGGAACCGCTCGACCACCCGCACCCGGTCCAAAACCGCCAACGGCACGGTCAGCCGGCCCAGCGCCGCCCCGAACTCCCCCGCCGTCAAGGTGACCAGGGCGCCAGCGTCCTCGTCGGTGGACCAGCCGGACAGCACGTCCTCCCCCGCCGCGTCCTCGGCCAGGACGAGGTGCGGGCCGTCAAGGCGGAACCGGGCCGTGCGCCGCCCCGGGCCCACCACGGTCAGCGTCGCGGCTGGCATGCCGATGGGGACGCCGATCTTGTCGTGGGCCAGCAGCCACGCCACCACGGCCGCCCGGTCAAACTGCGGATGCACCTCCGTACCGCCGGACGGGGCGGGGCAGTAGGCGGTAGCGGCGGCGCCAGCTCCGCACCGCAGCCCGGCCCACCCGAACCATGCGAGCCACTTCCGCCAGCAGGACCCAGTCCCGGCCCGGAACTACCGAGGCCAGACCGGCGAGCGGGGAGCGGGGAGCGGGCGCCGGCCGGGGCGGCGTACACCGCCCGCCAGTCCACCCAGGGCCGCACCACCGGAAGCCGCGCAACCTCCTCAGCCGAGTACAACGGCACCGTGGTGACGCCGCCCTGCTTCACAGAAGGCCCCGGCACTATCATCGAAGCCTTCTCTCACAGCACGATCTGCCAGGAACCCCAAGGGAAATCCACGGGAGTCATCATGAACGTCGAACCAGAAGAGCCCATGCGCGAGTACATCGGATTCATCCGAATCACTGGCCAGCCGGACATCCCATTGCGCCTGATGGCTTCATCATCAGGCGCAGCCCGAAAAGCAGTCATCGAGCAGTACGGAACCGGTCACATTATCTCGGTCTGGAATGAAGAGGACGCCAGTCAGCCCAGGTAGAGCCACCACCCGGTCCAGACCGGCAAACGGGGCTGCGGGCGCCCGCAGGAGCCGCATACACCGCCCGCCCACCAACGGCCGCACCACAGGGAGCAGCGCCACCTCCTCGGCGGAGTAAAGCGGTTCGACCGTGACGCCGCCCTGGCGCTTGTAGTCGACCTCCACCGAACCGACAGGCATCACGAACCCCGAGGCGCACGACGGCGTTGAAATCGACACAGCGGACGCCGAGGTGGCGGGCGGCCTGCTCCGGGCCGAGCGGCACGTGCCGGTCCAGCAGCACCGGCAGGTCCCGCCGGCGCGCGAGGGCGGCCACCTGATCCGGGTGGACGTCGGGAAACGCCGGGTCCCCGCCGAGGTAGACCAGCAGCCCGGCGCAGACGAGGTGACCGACCGCCGAGGCGGTCACCCACGGCCGGCAAGACAACGGCTCCCCCAGCGCCTCCGCCAGCCGGCCCATCGCCACCCCCGCGCCCATCGGGCCCCGCAGCGCCGCCCGGACCGCCTCCGGGTCGGAAACCTCCACCACCCCCCGCGACCAACGCCCCGGCCCGGCGTCCGCTGGCGGGACCAGGCCCGTACCGGCCGCCCACCGCCACGCCGCCACCGGCACCCGCAGGCGCCCCGCGGCCTGCCCCTCGTCGTAGAGCTCACGTACCGAACGCCCCATCCGAACCACACTCCAAACACACGACGGCGCGGCCCGACAGCCGGGGTGTGCCGGAAACATGACGAAAGATCCCATTTCATGTAGATAGTCCTTATTTCGGGGCGAGTTGGGAGTGCACCGCACAAGCCGCCTACGCGTATGTGAGGACAGGAGTCACCCCTGCGGGGGACTGCGGACCGATGCCGGGCAGACGACGGCGGGGGCCGCCAAGGCCGGCCCCTGCCGTCCCCCGGACGTCACGTTCCAGGGGGTGGGGAGCGCCTGCGCAGCGCGCGGGTGGGCGTCGACATCGCCTTGGCGGTGGGCGGCGTGGCCGTGCCCGAGGCGGCGGAACTGCTGGTTCGCGAGGTCCCGCTGGACGCCGCGACCGCGCACCACGAGGCCGCGTTCTTCGCCCTGACCTCTGGTCAGATCCTGCCCTGCCAGGCCGGCAAGACGCAGGTGCTGGCGCTGCCGGCGGATGCGCGCCGCCTGTTCGGGGAGCGCTTCGAGCTGCGGCGCTTTCACCACCACCTGTGGCGCAACGGCAATGTCCCGCTGCCGCTGCTGCGCTGGGAGTACCTCGGTGACCGGGAGGAGGTGGACCGCGCGGACGCCCTTGTCACGGCGTCGGCCTGAGTACCCGCACCAGCAGCGCCGTGCAGAGCAGGGAGGCCGCCGCCGCCACGGCGATGCCCGCCGACGGCCGGGCCAGCTCGGCGACGGCTCCGGTCAGGCCGACGGCGATGCCCTGGCAGGACATCAGGCCGGAGGCCGCCAGCCCGAAAGCCTGACCGCGTGACGCGACGGGGACGACGTCGACGAACGATTCCTGGAGGCACAGACCGTAGCCGAAGCCGATACTGGCCAGCGCCGCCAGCCCGGCGGCCGCGGCGATGCCCGGCTGGGCGGCGAAGAGCAGGTACGGGGCGCCGAGCAGCACGGACAGCGGCAGTGCCCAGCG
The DNA here is from genome assembly GCF_044747545.1 of Streptomyces sp. NPDC090077. Taxonomy (NCBI): domain Bacteria; kingdom Bacillati; phylum Actinomycetota; class Actinomycetes; order Kitasatosporales; family Streptomycetaceae; genus Streptomyces; species Streptomyces sp. NPDC090077. The sequence continues at coordinate 579,043 of NZ_JBIVEG010000002.1, read as the reverse complement.
GCTGCGCCGGCGTCGGGTGGCGAAGCGGCCGACGAGGGTGTCGCCGATCAGCATGCCCAGCGCCGCGGCGGTGAGCAGCGCGCCCACAGCCCGGGGGCTGCCTATCTCGTCCGCGTACGAGATCATGGTCGCTTCCGCGCCGACGATCCAGCACGCGGGCAGGCACAGCGCCAGCAGCAGGCGGCGCACCCGGACGTCCGCCCACAGCGCCCGGTTGACCGCCCAGGTCGTGGAGAGGGCCCGTGCCGGGGTGATGGCGGATCCGCCCGCCCCTCGCGGAGGGCGGATCCGCAGGCCCAGGCGGAGCACCGCGGCGGACAGCAGGGCGCCGCCGCAGACCACCCAGAGTGTGCCGACCGGCCCGAGCAGTGCGAGCAGGGCGCCGCCCACGGCGAAGCCGCCGATCTGCGCGGCGCCGACCGTGACGTTCATCAGGGACTGGGCCAGCACGAACCGGCGCTCGCCCATGAGTTCCGGGAGCAGGGCTGTCTTCATGGCGGCGGGCACGGGGTCGAACAGGCCGTACAGCATGCTCAGGGCCAGGACTCCGGGCACCGGCAGCACGTCGAGGGCCAGCACGGCCGCTCCGGCTGCTCGGGCCGCGTCCCAGGCGGCCATGGTCAGCCGGGGCAGGAGCCGGTCTGCCAGGGAGAGCAGGGCGGCGCTGCCGAACACTTGCGGCAGCAGTCCCGCCACGTAGGCGATGCCGGCCAGCAGGGGGGAGCCGCTGCGGCTGTAGACGAGCGCGGACAGGGCAAGGGCCTTCATGACCTCGCCCAGGTTGAGCAGCGCGTGGGCCACCCACAGCACGCGGAAGTCCCGTACCCGAAACACCTCCCGATATCCCGGGGGCCGGGTGTCGTCGCTGACGATCATGGTCATTCTCCTGGGGCGGGGGGACGGTTCGGCGGCGGTTCTCCGACGGCCGGGAGACAGCAGGATCGCCACGCGCGGACGGCGCCCCCTAGGGTTTCGTCCACAGGCGAAAGGTCATGTCGTGACGCTGCGCAGCGAAGTGGGGGCCGGAGACCTCGGGGCCAGTCGTTTCGCGATATCCCCGATCACCCAGGTCGTGGCGGCCCTGCTGGTCCTGTCCGGCCCTGTGGGTTCCCCGGAGTGCGGACGAGTCCCAAGGGCCTCCGGTCGTCTGTCAGTCATCCATCCGCCGGACGCGGAGTGGGTGTCCGCTCCCGTACAGGGATTCGCCGGTCTTCTTCGTCGGCGGCGGGCGACGGGCGACGGTACGGATGCACCGTCGCCCGTCGCCCGTCAGTTGGTGTGGGCCCGCTTGAGCCTGTGCCAACCTGAAGCCGCAGGTCAAAGGGCTGGTGTGGCCGGCTCTCGGGGTACTCGTGCCGGTCGTGGGCGCGAGTCTGCGGAGAAGATCGTTCGTCAGTGGTCAACTCGATGGCGTTCGAGGCGCGCCTCGGCATCCGGACCAGGCACGCGGAATCGTGCCCGGGTCGCGAGTTCGGGCGGCGCAATGCCGGCCCTTCGTGGGAGGGCGGTTCACGCCTGGGATCATGGGCGCATGTCCGAAGAGTCGAACCTGATGTCAAGCCTGTGGCCGCTCGTGCCCTCCGGGGCCGCCGATTGGCTGCTGGAGCTGTGCGGCGATGGCATCACCGGGTTCATGCCTCCGGCGATGCCTGACGCCGTGTGGGTGCTCAACGCCATGTACGAGCACAGCCGGGGGCCGTCCGATGTGTCGTACCACGAGTACCACCAGGCGCGGCTGGCGGACGGGAGTGTCCAGCCGCACGTCGTTGGAGGCATCGACTTCGACGCCGTGGGCATCGCCACGGGGGGAGGACTGGGCCGTGCCCAGCACCCGGGCACTGGCTGGCGGCGGCTGCGCTGGGCCGAGCTGGCCCGGCGCAGCGGCGACCCGGTCGTGCCCGACGGGCTGATGCCCTCCTACCGCTGCTTTCCCACGACCAAGAAGGAGGGCAGCTGGCCACTGGGCATGGTCCCGCCGACCGAGGGGAGCCTGGACCGTGAGACCTGGAACCGGCTGATCGCCATCCTCACCCAGTTCAGCCCTACCGGCCCGGACACCCGCTGCCTGGCCTACTACAACCCGATGACACTCGGGGCCATCGACTTCGACAACCTCCACGTGCGTACGGGCCGGATCGGCGACGCCGAGATCCTGTACGACCAGTCCGAGGCCGACTTCAGCCCGTCCAACCTCTGGGCCGAGGACCGTTCGTGGGTCCTGTGCACCGACTACGACCTGTGGGCCACCAAGGTCGCCGGGCCCCCCGACCTCGTCAACGCATTGCTGAACGACAGTGAAATCGAGGCAGTTCGTCTGCCTTGGGCGCAGTGACGACGAGCTGATCGAAGCCTTCTGCACCATGGAGTGCGGGCCGGTTCCAGTTCCTGACCGCGGAGGCCCAATGGTCCCTACGATTCTGTGCATGCTGGATCCCGAACTGCTGGAACGGATCACCAGGCGCCGTGCGGAACTGGACGAAATCGAAGAACAGCTGGCCAACCGGCTGGCGGAAGTGCGGGGCGAGCGGGACGAACTCGCCGCAGAGGGCCCACGTCCTCGCCTCGGCCGGTAACCCCGTACCGGTCGACGACCCGCCCGTGATTCGCTTCGCCGTCATCACCGACCCGGACCGGCGGCACGCCTTCTACTGGGCGGCCCCCGCCGGCTCCTTCGACGAACTGCTCACCATCCGGAACCGCGACGAGGACGTGACCGCTGAGCCGTTTGAGTTCAGCGACCCGCTCCTTGTCGCCGAGACGCGAGCCTGGATCGCCGACAGCCAGCAGAGCAACGGCCGTCCCTCGACCGTGATGGTCGGCTCGGTCGAGGGACGGCCAGTGGGTCAACCGGAACCTCCCCGCTGTCCCGCGCCCACCCATCCCCATCTGATGACCCCACCGCCTGCGACCGTCCGCCCCTCGGCAAGGAGCCGGCCGGAGCTCGCGGTTTGTCCGGCCGGAACAGCTCACCGAAGTGGTCCGAGCGAACTGTCCCTGATCGCGCGCGTCTACCAGATGACGAACACCTACGAGAAGGAGCCACATGTCCACGCCCGGCAAGGGAATCTCCGTCACCCACGAGCTGGAAACGCACGGCTGGTCGAACGAGGAGACTGCCGCGTACGAGGCCGCGATCGAGGCGGTGAACGGGCTTGTCGGCGCGTACACCGCGGTGCTCGCCGCCGAAGAGGCCAAGTCTCAGCCGAACCGCGAGGCGATCGCTGCCGCTCGGGCCGCGCAGCAGCGCCTCGCCCGCGAACGTGAGGCGCTGCGCTCCACCGACCACCAGCAGATCGCCGAGGCCCGCGCCCGTTATACCGAGCTGGCTCGCGAGGTACGGGCCGGTCTTGATGCGGCGCAGCCCGTTCGAGGCAGCCACAGCCCAGCGGCCTTCGAAGACGCGCCGACCGCCACCGTGTACGACGTCTTCGCGGAAACGGCCTCCCGGCTCATCGGCCTGCTCATGGCCCGTGCACAGGCCGCCTCGGAGGGAGAGCAGTCGCAGCAGCGGCGAGACCAGGCCCTTGCGGTGCGCGCCGCCGCCCGGCGGGTCCCGGCCCACAACCGTGACGAACTGCTGAAGCAGATCGCGGAGTGGCAGAAGGACATCGCACGCCTGGAGAGTCAGTGAGCATGGCGCAGCCCAACGACTACTTCCTCGATGAGGACCAGCTGCGGACCCTCTTCGAGGAAGTGGTTCGGCCTTTCGTCCTCGATGGGTACAGCCCGCAGGCCCAGCCCGTGCTGTCGTTCTTCGGCGCGCAGCAGGGAGCGGGCAGGAGCCAGGCGATCGCTGCCCGACGCCAGGAGCCGGACGGGGGTGACCTGGTTGCGTTAAGCCCGGACGATCTACGTCCGCTGCACCCCCGATACGCGGAGGTGCTGGCCGCGTACCCACTGCTGATGAAGGACGCCACGGCGCAGGCCACCACGGCCTGGGTCGCCATGTGCCACGACCATGCGCGCCGGCACGGCTACGGGCTGCTCCTGGAGGGGACCTTCGAGGACCCGCAGGGGCTGCTGGACGTCGCCGCCGCTTATGCGGCAGACGGCTACGAGGTCGAGATGACCGCTCTCGCTGTCCGGCTGGAGCGCAGCAGCCTGGACACCCTCAACCGTCACCTGCCGGCGCACGACGCCGCCCCGGGTCGCTGGGTTTATCCCGACCGGGCCCAGAACGCCTATCGGATGATTCCTCTTGCTGTGACGGCCGCCGAGGCTGCTCCGCAGATCCACCGGATCAAGGTGACCAACCGTGCCGGTGAAGATCTCTACACCAACGTGCGCACCCCAGACGGCCCCTGGCAGCACGAGCCGGCGGGGGCAGCTGCAATAGAAGCCGAGCGGGCCCGCTCCCTGCCGCCCGCAGAGGCAGCCGAATGGCTGCGCCTGTGTCAGCGAGTGGCGCTGAACTTCACCGCCGCCGACCACCTCGACGACACCACCCTCGACGCGCTGAACCGCGTACTCGGCGACGCCCACCGCGTCGGGCCGATAGCAGGCTGGACGGACTCTGACCGGTCCCGGCACTCGGCGGTGGAGGAAGTCGTCGCCGCCATGGCCATCACGTCTCCGTGGGACCTCGCCACCAGCAGCAGCGTGCTGGCTGCCTTTCGGCAGCTGGAACAGACCTCCGACAGCGTGACCGTCGAGCCGTTGCGACGTATCGAGGACCGTGCAGCCGCCCGACTTCACCCGGCAGTGGACAGGCTGCCTGCCGCGGTCTCCCAGCCGGACCGTCCGGCCGCTACGGGTGCAGTGGACCCCGCCGAAGTCGAGCGGCAGCGGCTCCCCGAGGCAGAGAACCAGCGGATCTTCCGCGAGCGGATCGTCCCCGACCTTCTGGCCGGGCGCGAGCCGCAGGCGAACCCCGCGGTGGTCTTCGTCATCGGCCAGCCCGGTGCTGGCAAGAGCCGTGTCACCGAGGACGTCGCGCGTGCTCTGAACCGGCACGGCGGCTTCGTAGACGTCGACAGCGACCTCTACAAGCCCTATCACCCGGCCTACGAAGCCTTGATGGCACAGGACGACACCCTCATGGCCGCGTACACCCGGGCCGACGGACGCGCGTGGATGGCGCAGGCCGAGGAGTACGTCCGTACCCATCGTCTGCACGCGATCATCCAGGAGACCTCCCAGAACACGGCGGCGGTGGAGGACAAGATGCTCGCCTACCGGAACGCGGGCGCTCGGGTAGAGGCGCTGTTCATGCAGGTCTCGCAGGCGATGAGCAACCAGGGCATCGTCAACCGGTACTTCGAGCAGCTCGCCGACCGGGGCCAGGGACGCCTCACCGTACAGGCCAACGCCGACGAGTCCTACAGGGGCATCCTCGACCTGGCCGACAAGCTTGACGACAGCGCCGTGGTCCATCTGGCCAACATCTACCGCCGCGGCGAGAGTAAGCCCCGCTACAGCAACAGCAACAGCACACTGGGCTCTGGAGACTGGGCAGGGCCGCCGACCCTGCGGGACGCCCTCGAAGCCGAACGCAGCCGCCCCTGGACCGCCGCCGAGAGCGAGGCCTTCGTCGCCACCCAGATGCGGCTGCGCGAGCGCAGCCACGGTCTCGGTCCGGAATGGCCCAAGCGTCTGGCCATGATCGAACAGCAGGCCGCACCGCTGCTCACACCTGCCGCTGCGCGACAGCTCAGCCCGTCGAGGCCCTCCACGGCAGCGGGGCGTTCCCGCAGCACCACCGGCTGCCGCCGTTCCCCTGAGAGTCCGGGTGCAGCACCTGTCAGCCCGCCAAGTTCAGCTCCGCACCGTGGACCTGGGGGCCCTCCTCGCACCCACGGGCGCGGCAGGCAGATCCTCCACAGCTAGGCCCGCAGGCCCCGGCTTCCCCTCATCAATGGGAAGCCGGGGGCCCGCGCGGGTTGTCTGGCCAGACACAACATCTCTACTCGGCAGACTCAGGCACGGAGAAGTTCTGCATGCAGTCACCGCACATGGTCTTCCTCTTGGCCAGGGTCTTGGGTGAGACCCGGATGACCGCCGGCTGAGGGCACTGGCACGTGGCCTTCACGTAGTTCCGGTCTTCCTTCTCTCGGTCTTGCCGATGGTGGTCTTGCCCTTGCCTCCGCCTCCGATGCTGACGGGGATGTAGGCGGGGACGCGGGTGGCCTGGATGGCCTTGTCCAGGGCCGCGATCTGGTCGGCATACGCCTCCTTGGCCTCCTCTCCCGAGACCGGGAACGCGAAGCCGTACTTCTTCTTGTCCTTCTCGCCGACGGTCGTCGTGCAGACCATGCCGAGCTCCAGCGCCACGGCCTTGAAGTGCTTGTTGTGGTACTGGCTGACCGAGCAGTCGTCGATGCCGCGCACGACATTCACGCCGTGGGTGGCCTCGTGGACCAGGATCTCCATGGTCACCGCGGAGCCCTGCCGCAGCGATTCGGCGGTGACGAAGACTTCGTGGTGGGTCTCGTCGCCCTTGACCGCTTTCCAGCGGTTGCGGGAGAAGTGGGCGAGCTTCACCGCTGGCTCACGGCCGCCGGTGGCCATCGTGATGACGGCTTCGGGTACGTCGCTGTGCCGGGCGCGGATGGAGGTCCAGGCCTCCACCAGGGCGTTGGTGATGGCGACGCCGATCTCGGAGATCGTCGCGGCCCGCGCCGCGGGCGTGCCGGTGGCTCACCGCTCGCACGTCCTGGCGCAGCTGGTGGCCGGGGCGGACCGGTCGGGGGGTCGTGTCCGGGCCCCACACCGGTCCGGCCGGCGGGCCGCCCCGCCGGCGCGGGTGATCCCGCCCGTGCCCGCCTGCTGACGCTTGACGCGACCCCGTCACCCGGCGCCGCGCCACCCCTGAACTGAACGATCATGGTGAGGGGCCACTGGCGCCCCACCGTTGTGCCTCACCGAACAGGAGCACCCACTGTGAAGTCCCTGCGGACCTACCTCCACGACTACGCGGCCGCCGGCGTCGACCGTGAGGAGATGCTCGACCGGGTGGCGGCCTGGCCGCTGGAGGAGACCCTGCACGACCCGGTCCACACCCTCCCGACCCACCAGGACAACACTGCCGACGTGCTGGCCGCCGCCGTGGTGAACGGCCAGATCTCCGAAGAGGACTACACCGAGATCCTGCGTCGGCGACGGACCCGCTGAGCCCCAGGCCACGGAAGAGGGGAGCACATGAACGTACTGCGCGAGAACTACCGGGCCGTCTACCGCCACTTGCAGGACCGGTCGCCAGAAAAGACCTGGCAACGGGCCCGGCGGACACCCACGGCAGGCACTGCCACGACGGCATATGGTCGGTGGAGCGGCTGCGGCTGCACCGCACGATCATGGATGAGGCGAAGGACTCCTGCGAGGGACTTCCCCGCGGCGGCCGGGCGGTGCTGCTGACCTCGGGTCCGCCCGTCGCCGGCAAGGGGACCTCGCTCGGGCGCTCTCCCACAGAAAGCTGACATCCGACCAGCAGCAGTGGCTGCTCGCTCGCATCGTTCCGGCTCGAAGCGCCGCCCTGTACCGAGGGGCCCGGAGCGGCGGATAGCATCGCACACCGCTCCTTCACCGACGACAGCGGCACCCGTCTCGTCCTGGACGTGGCCCGGATCGGCGAGTCCGGCTGGGTGTTCACCTTGTTCTACCCGGGGGAACGGCCCTCCGCCGGTACCGTCGAAGAACACCGGTCCCTGTTCCGCGCGGCCATCGACCGGCTCGGCCTCACCACCGTCGAGATCACCCCCGCCGCCACCGCCGACGAGGTCCTGGTGCCGTCCCTGGAACCGTCCGGCGACGCCGAGTCCGCCTTCGGCGGCCACTGGGACCTGCCGTACGACGACCTTGACCGGGTGTGGCCTCATGTCGGACTCCGTGAAGACGCTCCGCGGGAGGTCAAGGAAGTCAAGCTGCGCGAGCTGATGCGGACCGCGGCCTGGTCCGCCGCTCCCACGGCTCTGCGGCTCCAGGCCGAGGGGTTTCTGCACGGCGGATATCCCCGCTGCCGGGGCCCCGACCCAAGGGAACGGCGGGCAGCAACGGCACCACGGATCGAGGAACCTCCCTGGTCGTTCCTGGTGGCCGGGGCGATCGCGAACCAGCCCGTGGGGTCCTCTACCACTTGTCCTTCCCGGATCAACACCTTCAACCGGGACCGCGTCGTCTCCGTCCTCCAGCCGTTCGCGGTATCCGAGATGTTCTCGCCGATCGCCGCAGCGATGTCCTGTGCCTTCATCGCCCGCCCGGCCCCTGCCAGCAGCACCAGCATTCGCTCACGGGCCACCGACAACTCCAGCGGCCCCGATGTGACCGACGGATCACGGGGATTGGTTACATCGCCGGGCGCCGCTCTGGGCACCGACCCATCCACGAGATCCCCGCCGTAACCTGGGCCCTGCTCCTGTGGCTGAGGTTCGGTGCTGTCATCGGCCTGGTCGGCATGGCCTGTCAGGGAGAGCAGGGTCTCCTGTGTGATCGCCAGGTGGGCCGGCCGTTCCTCCACCGTCGCGATCTTCTGGCGAAGTGAAGACAACTCCGCGCGCACGATGGCTTCTTCCGTGTCCAGACGCTCGAAGAGTGACGTCATCGCAGCCCTGCCTTCACCCAGCCGGCATCGGGGCCTCGCGGCACTGGAAGCCCCAGCCAAACGTAGGGCGAACCGCAACAAGATCGCAGAGGGTGACCGCAGATGCTCCCAAACGACCGCCCTCGCCCGCCTCGGGTCCGCACCCCTGCTCTGAAAGACCACTCCTACCCGCCCCGTAGGCTCACCCCATGCCGATTGAGAACAGCCCGCAGAACACCGTCAAGCACTGGCAGGACTGCACGGACGTGTACGACTTCCTCGAGCAGAACCGCCTCCGCCCCGGCATGTGGCTGCCAGACCACTCACTGCGCCACCTGGAAGCGCTCCTCACCGGCTACCGCGTCGCCCTGGGCGTGCACGCGATCGACGAGCCCTTCGATTTCTGGCCCGAAGAACGATTCACGCAATGGCTCCACGAGAGCCGCGGGACATCCAGTTCCCTCAGCTGGACTGCCGAGATCGAACGCACCACGCCAGCGGACTCAAACCCGGTCGAGGAGTTCTTCCGACTGCTGGACGAATACCGCCGCCACACCACCTCGAAGCCGACGTCGAGAACGTCGAAAGCCGGCTTCCCCGGCATCGAGTACATGAGCAACACGTTCGTCACCCTCTTCTGGCGCCAGCGTATCCTCAACCAGGCTGTGCAGCGCCTCGAAGACCGTGACTTCCGCGTTGTCCGGCTGGCAGCGGGCCAATGGACCACGGAGCAGGACATGCACCGCGCCATCGCTTCCGCCCTGCAGTTCCCCGACTACTACGGCCACAACCTCGACGCGCTCAACGACTGCCTCGGCGACGTCGCCTGCTATGGCGGTTACGACGACTCTGCGGAAGGCGCGGGGCTGGTCCTCGCCTTCACCGACTACGACCGATTCTCAGCTACCTGCCCCCGGGCGGCACAAGTCGTACTCGACATCATCGCCGACCGCGCCCGTCAGGCAGCCGTACTTCAGCGCCGGCTGATCTGCCTGGTCCACAGCAGCGACCCGGACATCCAATTCGACCCGGTCGGTGCCATGCCCGTCATGTGGAACAGCGATGAGTGGATGGACGCCAACCGCCGAGCCTGACGGGGCCTGGGGTCTCCACAAGCGGATCGCCAAGCTGTCAGAGCCGGAACGTAGATTCCCCACATGGGAATCTACGTATGCAGCGTCGATGCCGACGACTGGTCGGACGAGGACATTCTCCGGCCTACTGCCCAGGCGCTCGACGCCGAACTCTCCAAGCGCGGCCTCGCGTCCTACCCCCCGCCGGCAGCAGTGGAGTTCGTCCCACAGTCCGGAATGTCGTTCGAAGAGAAGATGTACCGGCCGATACAGACCTTCGAGGATCTTTGCCGCGCTCAGTCAGACGCACAGGACTTCTACGACGCACTGCTCGGATGGGACCTGCTGGTACCCGTCGGCTTCGAGGACTCACTGACCCTTTCCGTGTCAGCTCCCTACAGCGATAGCACGACCGTCCTCAGCGCCCATCGCACGCTCAGGGCAGCGAAGCGTCTCGCCGTCCAGATCGCTCTGCCGCCGCACGTTCCGCACCGTTGCGACAACCTCGACCTCGGCAACTGGTTCGACAGTTCGGCCACGACCGAGGCTGCCGTCAGCCACCCCGGCCCCTGGGCCGAGGACCTGGACGCCGCTTACTACACGGCGCTGTACCTGCGTGCTGCCGAACACTCGCTCCGGCGGCAATGTCCCATCAGCTACGTGTGATCAGCCACTTCAGGCAAGCTGCCCACGTGCCGGGAAACGATCTTCAGGGGCTATGGCTCCTTGCTGGTCAGACACACTCGTGAACAGCCCGTCCCATGGATGTGCCCTTCTTGTGCGCGTGCCGGATATGACCAGTACGGCACCCGTACGGGGCGGCGGCAAACGGATGGCCCCGTATGGTCTGCTGGTCTGCCTGTTCACCAGCGCGGGCCTGTGGGCGCAGTCTGGCGGTGCCCTTCCACCCCGCATCGGGACTCTAAATCGTTCGGTGTGGACTCACATACTGCGTTCTGGGCCGTAGACCTCGCGGGTCCGCTGGTCCGGTCCTGTGGGCAGATACTCCAGGAGGACGGGGCCGGGGTAGAGGGCTGCGCTGTCCCAGCCGGCCATCTCCTCACCGATCAGGTAGCGGTACAGCCACTCGGCGAAGTTCATGGGGTGGCCGACCCAGTCGCCCTCGGAACCCTGGACCACTATCCCGTCGGGGAACCCGTGGACCTCTGGGGCCAGGAAAATGGCCGCTCCCTGGTCCGTGTCGGCAAGCGGGATGAGGCCGTCGGGGGTGCCGAAGATGATCTGCGGGCGGTTGCAGATCACACGAGGATCAGCGCCGGGTTCCAGGTCGTCGTCCTCCCACGCCCGCCACTCGTTCCGGCCTTCCACATCCGACCGGATCGCCTCGCCCAGGTTCCGCCACGCACAAGCCGGGTGGGACGAGAGGCCGAGGTGCCCGTTGAGCTGGACGGGAGCGTACGCATCGACGATCGCCTTGTAGTCCGCAGGAAGTCTTCTGCCGATCTGCTGCTCCAGGCGGAGCCAGGCAGCAGGATCGGCGTAACGGTTCTCCGCCGGGCCGAGCATGTCGAATACGGCCTGCAAGTAGTCGGTCATAGCTGCCCAGGGTGCTCGTTGGCGAATGTCCAGGACAGCATCAACCACCTGGTGTGGCCTCTATCGGCCGGGGCCCTCGTTGTGAGGAGCCCCAGGTTCCAGGACACGCAACGCGGCCCGTGCCGTCTCTCCTGCCTCTTCCCGTGCCAGCGCCTCCAGCGCGTCGCGATCTGCCCACGCGCACACCTCGCGCAACTCCGGGGTGAGATCGAGTCCGATCTCCTTACCGACCCAATCAGCGATGACGAAGGCGTCTGCCACGACGGTCGGGTCGGTGGCAATGTCCGGCCCGAGCAGAGAGAGCCCGCCGTCATTGGCACCGCGGGCGAGCGCGAGCGCCACAAGCGTCCACCGCGCGGTACGGTCTGAGGGATCGCGCTTCAGCCGTTCCGCGGTGAAGACATCGAGCTTGTAGATCGTGGCGTGATCGTTCGCCCAGCCGTGCCAGAACACATCGTCTCGCGGAAGGGCTTCCAGGACCCGAAGTCCGGCATTCAGCGCCCGCACCATGCGTTCGGCGAACTCGGGATGACCGGTGTCGTATCCGGACCGCCGCAGCGCGTCGACCTCGTTCTGGCTCACCGAGACATCATCCGTGCCCGACGAGGCCGGTGTCTCCGGAAAAGAAGTCGGGCCCTTCCGCGCCGCGCCTGTCAGGGACACGGATCGGGATGAACCTGACCGCAAAACTACTCGTCCACCCAGCATTGATCCCGCAGACACTCCAAGGCAGACGTCACCCGATCAGGGTGGCTCTCAATCCCGCCGCCGATCATGGACCTCTGCCACTCTCTGGTCTCCCGCACAGACGGACCAACGCGGCTCCCGAAACCACCGCCGAAGCGGCTCTCATTCACCGGTCCGGCCGCCGACGAGCTTCCGGCCTATTCGGGCACCCCGGCTGACGTTCGCCGAGCTCCTGCTGCTGGGGGGCGATCGCACGGCACACGCGCGTCCGCGACATCGCGCACGCGGCCGGTATCCCCGGCGCCGACGTCCACGGCAACGTCATCGCGCTGACCCGGCGCTCACGCGCGGTCGATCCGGTCCATCTGGTGGGGCTCAGCCACGGCTGGCAACTGCTGCCGCTCCCACTGGCGGGCCCGCCCCGGCCCACCCGCCCAGGCGCCGGACAGAACAGGGTCGTCCGGAGCCATCCCGGCGAGCAACGTGGGGAGCTCCGCGTGACTGGTCCCGGGGGAAGCCTGAAGAACAGCGGCGAACGGGCGCCACAGCCTGCATCGCCGGCTGGATCGAGGTTCCTGCCTTGCCCAGGGGTGGCCGTCCCCGCTCAGGCCTACGAGTACGTCCAGTTCTCTCCGGTGCCGCGGTATTCGTCGACCGTGATGGGCTCGGTGTCCGGGTCCGGCAGAACGACAACGGTGGCGGCTCGTCCGATGTTGATCTGGGGTGCGGCAAGGCCCATGCCCTTCCCGAAGGTGTGCAGGGCTCGCACGCGGCCGATGCCTTCCATCAGCTGCTGGACGACGGTGCGGGCCTCTTCTGCGTCTGCGGGCAGCTCGAAGGGCTGGGCGGTGCTCGCGAGGAGGGGGTCGCCTTCCTGGACGATGCCGGCCTGGGTCATGAGGGTGCTGGGTGTGGGCACGGGCTCGCTCTCTTCGAGTGTGTCGGTCTTCAGGTTCCACTCGAGACGGAATCGCGTGTGCAGCGGCGGGTACACCCCGGCAGACAGGGTGAGGCCCCGTCCACAGGCGCCGGCTGACCGCCGACCAGCGCAGCGGTCGAACGTCGGCGTTTCGGCCAACCGGCCCCGAGCCGCGTGCCCTTGCGCGGCAAGGGTCGATGCACTGCGCACGTGCGGAGATCCGCTGAATCACGGGGCGCACAACGCGTCCGAAAGGAACAGGTGCTCGAAATCGTGTCGCGTCGTTGAGCACGGCGACGCAACCACCGCGTCCACGAGGGGGGAACACATTGATGCCAGTCGAACCAGGCAGCGACAGGTGCGTTCCCCGCCTCCGCGGCGACCAGCCGTCCGGCCAGGAGACGCCGAGCTGATCCACCCGAGCGCCCCCTTTCCGTCAGCCCGGCCCGCCACCCCGCTCACCACTCCGTCGAAGGCGAGACGACGCCCATGTCATCCAGTTCCACCGCGATCCGAAAGACCGTCGAGGCGTATCTCGTCCGACACCCCGACGAGCGTGAAGCCTTGGCCGGGCTCCTTGCCGTGCTGGACCGGCCCGTCGACGCGACGGCCCGGACGACGCTGCCCGGGCACATCACGTGCAGCGCCGTCATCATCGACCGACAGGGCCGGGTCCTGCACATCCGGCACCGGGCCACCGGCGGCCTCATGCTCGCTCCCGGCGGACACATCGAGCACGGGGACCGCACCCTGCTCGCCGCCGCGCTGCGCGAGGCGGCGGAGGAGGCCGGGATCGCGCCGGGCGCCCTGTGCCTGACCCGCCAACTGCTCGGCTTCCCGATCGACATCGACGTCCACGCCATCGACGCCGGCCCGTCCAAGGGAGAGCCGGCCCACCTCCACTACGACTTCCGCTACGTCTTCTACCTCGTCGGCGAGGAGCCGCCGACGATCGTGCTGCAGGACGCGGAGGTCTCCGGCGCCCAGTGGTTCCCGCAGCCGCAGGTCACCTCGCCGACCCTGTGCGCGAAGCTCCTCGCGGCGGGCCTGGACGGCCGGCCGGAGCCGGTGAATGCTTCCGCGCTGATCCACAACGGGCAGGGCAGGTACCTGCTTCATCTGCGCGACCACAAGCCCGGCGTCATCTGGCAGTCGGGCGCCTTCGCCCTTCTCGGCGGCGGCCGCACCCACGGCGACCAGAGCCTGGAGGACACCCTGCTGCGGGAGCTGTCCGAGGAAGTGCCCGAGCTCCGCCTCGAGGATGTGCAGCCCTACGCCGTGGAGGCCGCCACCAGCATCGACGGCCTCAGCGTCCCGGTCCGGGTCTTCGCCGGCCGGTGGCACGGCAACCCCGACCGGCTCCGGCTGCACGAGGGCGTGCTGGTCCGCTGGTTCACGCCCGACGAGATGGACCGGCTGCGCCTGAGCCCCGCCACCCGGGACCTGATTCGCCGGCACGCGGCCGAGAACCCCCCGGACACCGGGTCGGCTGCGGCTCCCGCCGTGTGGGGCGGGGGTAGCCGGACGGTACTCAACGGTGTCGGGGTCCACCTCCACCTCGAAGACGCCGAGGGCCGGGTGCTTCTCGGCCTGCGTCACCCCGAGTCGAAGTACGCGGGCGACAGCTGGCACTACCTCGCCGGGCGGTGCGAGCAGGAGTCGGCCCTCTCCTGCCTGGTCCGCGAGGCGTGGGAGGAAGCGGGGCTGGTCATCGACCCCGCCGACGTGGAGCTCGCGCACGTCGTCCACGTCGTCGACGCCCCGGGCAGCCTGCCCCTGATGCAGCTCGTCTTCCGGGCCCGCCGGTGGGAGGGCACCCCCGAGGTTCGCGAGCCCGACAAGTGTCTGTCCTGGCAGTGGTGGCCGCGGCAGGAACTCCCGGACCGCCTCGTCCCCTACACCCGCACGGCCATCACCGCGATCTCCGAAGGCCGCGCCTATTCGCAGATGGGCTGGTGAGCAAGGTGAGCACACCCGCCGGTGACGGACCCGGCCGACGGTCCCAGCCAGAGCCCACGCCCGTGCTGCGAGAGCTCCTGGCGGAGCCGAGGGAGGTACCCGGTGCGGCCCTGCACTGAGAACCCGTCCTCCGCCGGCACCTCGCTGTGGCGGCACCGGGACTTCCGCCGGTACCTGACCGGCCAGGCCGCGAGCGTGGCCGGCAGCTCGATCACGCAGATGGCGCTGCCGGTGCTGGCCGTGCTCCACCTGGGCGCGACCACCGCCCAGGTCGCCTGGCTGGCGTTCCTCGGACAGCTCCCGCCCGCGCTGCTCGCCCTGCATGCCGGGGCGCTCGCCGACCGGTACTCCAAGCGCCGGCAGATGATCACCGGTGACCTGGTCAGCGCCGCGCTGCTCGCCACCGTGCCGGTCTCGGCCGCGCTGGGCACCCTGACCCTGGCGCAGCTCATGATCGTCGCCGTGGTGCAAGGAGCGGCGAGCGTGCTCCATGACGCGGCGGCCATCAGCCTGCTGCCCAGCCTCGTCGAACGGTCCTTGATCCAGCGGAGCAACAGCCGGGTCGGCGCGCTGTTCGCGGTTGCCGCGACCGCCGGAAGCCACCTCGGCGCCGCGCTGACCGCGCTGCTCGGCCCCGCCCGGGCCCTGCTCGGCGACGTCGCCTCCTACCTGATCAGCGCTGTGTGCACCGCCCGCATCCAGACCGCCGAACCCGCCCGCGCCCGCCCGGAGGTCCACCGGCTGGGAGCTGAGATCGGCGAGGGCCTGCGGTACGTGCGGGGCGACGACCGGCTGTGGACGCTGACCCTGGTCAACGCGACGACCTCGTTCGCCCTCGGGCTCCTCAACACGTTGTGGGCCCTGTACCTGTTGCGGTCTCTGGCGATGAGCGCGACCGCGTTCGGGGTGGTGCTGGGCCTGGGCGCGCTGGGCGCTGCCGCCGGGGCGCTCACCGCCCCGGCGTTGGCCCGCCGGTACGGGCCGGGGCCGATGATGCTCACCGCGCTCGCGATCACCCCGCTGACCCAGCTCCCGCTGCTGCTCGCCTCCCCCGGCCTCGTCTGGCAGATCACGATCGGGGCGGCGCTGTTCCTGCAGCTCGCCGGTGCCGGCGCCGCGGGCACCACCCAGCGATCCATCCGTCAGATCGTCACCACGGCCGGGATGCAGGCGCGGATGCAGGCGGTGAGTACGTGGCTGACGTCCGGCGCCCGTCCCGTGGCCGCGCTCCTCGCCGGCGCCTTGGGCACGTGGATCGGTGTGCGGCCCGCCCTGACCGCCGGCACCCTCCTGCTGCTCGTCCCGCTCGTCGTCCTCGCCCGCTCTCCGATCCGCTCCCTCCGGCAGATGCCGGACCCGCCTGCTGCCGCTGTGCTGTCACCGCCCGCAGCCCGCACACCCCCTCCCGCCGTGCCCACTCCCGCCGGCACGGACGACACACGGCACGACCGCTCGCTCGGAGGCGATGCGCCGTGAACGAGGTGCCGAACTCTGCGACGACGTCCGCTGCCACACCAGCCGATCCCCTGGAGGGCACCGTGCTGACCGACCCCGCCCCGCCCCTCCTTCCGACGCACTACGCCGCCGACACCTCCGAGGCTGCGACGGCTCGGGACGCGATGGTCGCCCGACTTGAGGAGAGCGGAGCGCTTGCCCCCGGACCGGTACGTGAGGCACTGCTTGCGCTGCCGCGCCAGATCCTGATGCCCCAGGCGTACGTGCGGCGCAGCGCCTCCGACGAGCTGCCGCCGTGCTGGGACCTGCTGGATGTCTCCCGTCCGGCCGACCGGGAGGAGCTGCTGGAACGGCTGCACAGCGGGGACAGCGTCGCGATCCAGCACGACGGCGAGCCGATCCTCGGCCGCGTTCCCGGGCCGCGCCGCGGGGGCGTGATGACCGCCATGTCGTCCACGATGAGCCTGACCGCCGGCCTGCTGCAGCAGCTGGACTTGCGACCCGGGCAGCGGGTGCTGGATGTGGGGAGCGGCGCCGGGGTGACCGCGTCGGTGGCCTGCTTCGTGTGCGGCGAAGCCGGCGTCGTCACCCTCGACATCGACCCGCACGTCACCGCGGCCGCCCGCGAACGGCTGTCCGCCCTCGGCTACCGGCCGGCCATGGTGACCGGGGACGGCACCACCGGGTGGGCTGCCGCGGGCCCGTACGACCGGATCTTCGTCTCCTTCGCCGTCCGCCACGTGCCGCAGGCCCTGGTGGAGCAGCTGGCCCCTTGCGGGCGCGCCCTGATGACGCTCGGGACGTCCTCGCCGTCGTGGCCGGGCCTGGCAGTGATCAGAAGACGGCAGGACGGGAGCATCGAGGCGGAGCTGCGCGCGGTCGAGTTCGGTCACCGTGCCGGGGCCGGCTTCGACCGGCTGTTCCTGTCCGCCTCGTTCCGCGCGGCAATCACCACGGCCGACGGGTGGACGCAGCGCAGCATGCTCGCGCCGCCGCCCGACACGGCGCGCGGTCTGTGGCTGGCCCTGGACCACCTCCACCCGGGCCTGGTGCGCGACTTCGGTGCCGAGGACCTGACCATCGGCGCGCCCGAGTGCCGGTCGTGGATGCGCGTACGAGCTGCCGGCCACTGCCGGTGGGACGTGACGGCTTCCGGGCCCCGGGACATCTGGGCGGAGATCCGGGACGTCGCCGGCCGGTGGCGGGCGGCCGGTGAACCAGCCGTCTACCGGATCCACTTCGACGCCGACGACACCCAGCGAGCCAGCAGCCCCAACGGCGCCCTGACCTGGCAGCTTTCCCCTGGCAAGACGGGAGATGCACGATGACCCGCCCCGACCAACCAGCCTCTGGCACGGTCTCGGACGATGCCCTGTTCGGACCCGAGGCCGCAGACTACGCCCGCTACCGTCCCGGCCTTCCGGACGCCGCAGCCCACCTCCTGGCCGCCACCCAGCACGATGTGCCCGCCCCCGTCCTCCTGGACCTGGGGACCGGTACCGGCCAAGTGCCGCGCGCGCTGCTGCCCGCCCTGCCCGGACTGGTGCACATCGACCTCGTCGACCTGAACGGGGCAATGCTGGAGGCGGCCCGTGCCGCACTCGAACCGGTCCGCGGAGCGTGCACGGTCGACGTCTTCACCGGCGCCGCCCACACCTTCGCCCCCGCCGCGCCCGGCCGGGCGCCCACCCTGATCACCTGCTGCCGGTCCTTCCACTGGATGGCCCGGCCGGAAGTCCTGTCCACGGCCGACCGGGTGGCCGCGCCGCGCGCCGTTGTGGCGATCATGGGTGACGGCAGCCTCTGGACCCATGAGGCCGACTGGACGGCCGCCCTTCGGGAGCTGATCCAGAGCTACCTCGGCGAAGACCGGCGCGCGGGCACCGGCGGCACGTACGCCGGGCCGGGCCGCTCCTACGAGGACGACCTGGCCGACTCGGCGTTCAGCGAGGTGACCGAGCACCGCTTCCCCCTCTCCCGCGCCTGGGCGCCCGAGGACGTCCTCGGCTACCTGCGCACCACCAGCTTCGCCCGCCCCGCCCTCTTCGCCGGCCACCACCACGACTTCGAGGCCGCCGCTCTCCGCCTGCTCCAGGAGCACGCCGGCGGCGACGTCCTGGAGGAGGACGCGGTGTTCACCGTGCTGCTCGCGCGCCGCCCCGGCGGCGCTGCATGAGCGGCACCCCGCGGCACACCGAGCCGCTCGACGTCCACCTGATCGCCGTGCGCGGCGGCGCGGCGGGGCCTGAGGTGCTGCTGTCCCGGCGGGCCGGTGACGTATGCGCGGCCGGCTGCCGGCATCTCGTCTCCGGGCACCTGGACGGCCCGTGGGAGGACATGGTCACCGCCCTGGTGCGCGAGGCCCGGGAGGAGTCCGGTGTCGTCATCGACCCGGCCGACATCCGGGCGGCCGTCACCGTGCACCATCGAGCCCCCGCCGGCGGCGCCCGGATCGGAGTGCTCTTCGCGGTGAAGCGGTGGGAGGGCACACCGGAAGTCAGGGAGCACCATGTGTGCGACGCCATGGGCTCCTTCTCGTTCGACGCGCTGCCGGAGCCGATGGTGGCGTACTGCCGGGCTGGGCTGGATGCCTACCGGGCCGGCGCGCGGATGGCCGTGCACTTCCAGAAGCCCGCAGCTGGGTGTCCGGCCTGGGGCCGTCCGCGCCCCGGCTGGTGGCCGCCGACCCCACGCTTCGGGCTGTCGTGCTCACCGCGGTGGGTGGCCGAACTCTGCACGGCGCCGTCCACCCGCCCGAGCAGCAGCGCCGCATCTTCCACCGCATCGGACAGCTCGCCGCGGCCGTCCACCACAGCGCCCGTCCCCGGCCGGCCGCCCACGGCCTGCCGCTGGGGAAGGTGGAGCGCCACCTTGCCGGCGCCCTGCCCCACCTCGCGCCCGGAGACGAGAAGTTCATCCGCGCCACCGCCGACGGAGCCGCCGGTCCGGCTCCCCTGCAGGCGGTGCCCACGCACGGTGACTTCCAGCTCCGGAACCTGCGCTGGGACGAGGGCGCCGACGCCCTCTACGTCATCGACTTCGAGCGGTCGGAGGACGGCCCGGCCGTTCGGGACTTCGTACGGCTCTCCGACGCCTGGCACGGCAGGCCCGACCTCTTCCAGGCCCTGATGGACGGCTACCGCCGCCCCTTCACCCCCGAGGAAGAGGCCCGGCTCACGGTCCTGTCCGTCCTCGATGCCGTCTCCGGCATCTCCTACGGCACCGCCCACCGTGATCCCGAGCTGGTGGAGCGCGGCCTGCGCACCCTGGCCCGGCTCCGCGCCGAACAGCACCCCTGACCCGCGTCCCGCCCACCATGAGGAGCAGCACGTTGACGTACACAGCCCGTGAAGAGTGGGAGAAGCACTACGGCGAGGGGAAGGGGTGGCGCCGGCTCGGTGAGCGCGAACAGCAACTCCTCGCCGAGCACGCCCCCGTGCCCGAGGGCGGGGGCAGGGCCCTGGATGTGGGCTGCGGGACCGGGGAGCTGGCAGCCCACCTGGCCGGGCTGGGCTACACCGTGGACGCCGTCGACCTCACGGACAGCGCGATCGCCCGCGCCCGCGAAGACCACGCCGCCGTCGAGGGCGTGCGCTGGCTGCAGCTGGACGTCGAGCGCGACGACCCGGCCCCGCTGCACGAGGCGGGGTACGACCTGATCACGCTGCGGCTGGTGTACCCGTTCCTGAGGGATCGCGGCCGAACCGTTCACGGGCTGGGCGAACGGCTGCGCAAGGAAGGCGCCCTCGTCGTCATCACCCCGATCGTCGAGAACACCCCTGAAGAGCGCCACGGGATCGCCCTGGACGAGGACGAGATCACCCTGCTCGGCGCGGGCTGGGAAACGGTGCAGCGGCTGGACGCGGACGGTCTGGCCTTCCTGGTCCTGCGCGGGCCGTGCCACCTCGACACCCAGGCCGTGGAAAAGCGGCCGACCACCGGCCACGCCCTGACCGGCGCCCTCGCCGTCGTCACCGACGACGCCGGCCGCGTCCTGCTGGGCCGATCGCGGCGCGGCATGCTCGAGCTGCCCGGCGGCAAGACCACCGGCCCGGAGGACTTCGCCGCCGCCGCAGTGCGCGAACTCATCGAGGAGACCGGGCTGGTCGCCGACCCGGCCGACGCGCACGTGATGACGATGCTCGTCGACGACAGCCACGGCCTCCCGCGGCTCACGGCCGTCGTCCGCATCACCGCCTGGACGGGCACCCTGGCCAACCCCGAGCCGGACAAGTTCGACCGCTGGGAGTTCTTCGACCTCCACTCGCTCGCCTGCGTCGGCGACGTGTTCGCCCCGGCCGCGCTCGCGCTCGACGCCGTGTGGCCCGGCATCCTTCCCAGCCTGCCGCCCGCGACCTCCTACCCCATCGCGGCCGACCAGCCGCCCGTGCAGGGGGAGCCGGCCGAGGCCGCCAGGCTGCGCGCGGCGATGGCCCAGATGGTCATCGACGGCGGATGGGCCCCCTCCGCGCCGGTCCAGGAGGCGCTGTGGACCGTACCCAGGCACCGCTTCGCACCGGAGGCGAACCTCCTGGCCGCGTACGACGGCGGCGACCGGGCCGTCATCACCCGCTACGACGAGGGCGGCACGGCGATCAGCTCGGTGTCCGCGGCCTGGCTCCAGGCCGACATGATCGAGCACCTGGGCCTGATGCCGGGCGCGGTCGTGTTCGAGGGGGGCTCCGGCGGCTACAACGCCGAGCTGATCGCCCACGTCACCGGACCCGGCGGACGCGTGATCACCGTCGACATCGACCCATGGGTCGTTCGCCGCACCCGCCGGTTCCTCACGGAGGCCGGCAGCAGCCGCGTCACCGCCGTCGAAGCCGACGCCGCCCTCGGCGCCCCCGCCCCTCTCGTACCGCGCGGCGGCTTCGACGCCAGCATGATCACCTACAACTGCCGGGACATCGCCCCGGCCTGGCGGGAGCAGCTGGCCGAGGGAGGCCGCCTGGTCCTCCCACTCGAGATGGGCGGCTACACCCGAGCGGTCACCTTCGAACGCCACGACGAGGTGCTGCGCGCCCGCCACTTCACGTACTGCGGATTCGTCCGCGACCAAGGGCAGCAGGCCCGCGCCATCCCAGTCCTCTCCCTCCTCGACGGCGGGCTGACGGTCCGCTTCGAGCACGGCACCGCCGCCGATACGACGGGCCTCGAGGAGGCGCTGCGCGGGCCGCGACACGAGGTGGCCACAGGCGTGACCATGGGAGCGAACGCCTACTTCGGATCCCTGCAGCTCTACGCGGCCACCACCCTGTCCGGCTTCTGCCGCCTGGCCGCCCACCAGGAACCCGACGAGGGAGTGACCGCAATCGCGAAGGACCACGACGCCCCCGCGATCGTCGGCGACGCCTCCCTCGCCTACCTGATCCACGTGAAGACCAAGGACGGCGACAGCCCGCAGGACAAGAGGTGGGAGTGGACCGTCCACGCCTTCGGCGAGCAAGGCCACGCGCTCGCCGAGCGGCTGGCGGACACGGTCCGGGCCTGGGACCGCCACGTCCGCGCCGCCGACAACGGCCGGCACGCCGATCCTGTCCTCACGGTCCACCCGGCCGGCACACCCAACGACGCGCTGCCCGCCGGTGACGTCCTCGACAAGGAGAACTGCAGGCTGGTGTTCCGCTGGCCCGGGCGCGACGTGCCGCAGCCCCAGCCCGTTGAGCACTCAGGGGCCGACATCGTGACGGAGGGAGTGTGACGGTGGAACGGGCAGCACCCGAGGCGGTATTCGTCGCACCGACAGAACGTGGCGATCGAGAACGGATGCGGCGCGCGCACGCGGCCGCCGCCCAGCAGTTCCAGGTGGCCGCGTCGGGCCCCGAGGTGTGGGGGTGGCAGGGCCGCACCCTGGGGCGCCGAGCCGGACACTGCTGGCTGCGCATCGTCTCCGCCGAGGTGGACAAGGCGGGCGGATGGCTGTGGGAGCTGAAGTCCGCGCTAGGCACGCTCGCGACGGTGCCCACCGACCGGGAGTCCGTACGGCAGAACTGGGTCGACCGGAACTTCCGCCGCTTCCTCGGCATCGACCCCGTCCAGATCCGTCAGACGACGACCGGACACGCAGACCTGCACTGGGCGAACCTCACACGCGCGCCCTGGTCCTGCTCGACATCCGAGAGGTGCGGCCCGACGTCGTCCGTAGACCAGCGCGAGCGCCTCCGCCTGCGCGGCGCCGGCCTCGCGCAGGGCTGCGGCGTCCGGGGCGTCGGCTTCCACGATGCGCGTGGTGGGTGGGGGCTCGGGGCCGATCGTGTCGGCATCGGGCACGAGGAGTGTGACGGGCTGGCGGTAGATGTCGTGGAGCTCGCCCGCCAGCCGTATGGCGAGCGCGTCGTCACCGCAGACCACCATCGGCTGGGGCACCGTTTCTCGGTGCGTCACCTGGCCCGCCTGATCCGCAGCCGCTGCCTCAGCCAGTGCCCGGCTTCACCCAGCGCGAGCAAGAAGGCCGCCGCGGCAGCACACCCAGGCAGGGTCACCGGCTGGCCCCCGGCCACGCCCGCCAGGGCCAGTACGAGCGTGATGAGTGCCCACCACACCAGGATCGATACCACGTGGCGCCGCCAGTTCCGTATCCGCATCACGGGGCGCCCTGCGGGGTGCTCGTCGGGAAAGTGGGCTGCCAGGAGTGCTCATAGGCCGGCGGGTTCCACGGTTCTTTGGCGGGTGTCGGTGCGAACGGCCCGGCACGGTTGGCCATGAGGATCATCATCACCCCGGCGAAGAGCAGAGTGATGATGATGAGGGCGAGGCCGACGGGGTTGCGCGGGTTGTAGGTGTAGCGGCTGGTTCCCCATCTACTGCGTATGAAGACCGGCTCGTCGTCGTGACGCACAGACTTCCTCCCCCGGGTCGAAGTCGCTTGGACGCCGCCGCACCCAGGCACGAAGCGCGGGCACAGGCAGCACTACGGTGTGCAGAGTTCGGCGCATCCCCCGGTGCACGCCGGGGCCGCAACGGCTACGGCTCGATGAGGCCGACCCGGATCGCGTAGCGGGTGAGTTCGAGGCGGTCGCGCAGGCCGAGTTTCTGCAGCAGGTTGGCGCGGTGGCGCTCCACGGTCTTGGGGCTGATGACGAGGAGGTCGCCGATCTCCTTGGAACTGTGCCCTTCGGCGACGAGTTTGAGGATCTCCTCCTCGCGTTCGGTGATGTGCCGCTCCGGGATCGGGCCACCGTTGCGGGCCCGGTCGAGGTAGGTGCGGATGAGGGTGGTCTCCGCGCCGGGGTAGATGAAGGGTTCGTCCCGCAGGGCTGCGCGGCAGGCTTCGACGAGGTCGCGGTCGGCCACGGACTTGAGGACGTAGCCCGAGGCACCGGCGCGCAGCGCCTCGAAGAAGTACTGCTCGTTGTCGTACATGGTGAGCATCAGGATCCGCAGTCCGGGCCGGATCCGGGCGAGTTCCCGGGCGGCCTGCAGGCCGGTCTGGCGGGGCATCGCGATGTCGAGGACGGCCAGGTCGACGTCGAGATCGCGGGCCTGCGCGACGGCTTCGGCGCCGTCGGCGGCCTCGGCGACCACGCTCAGATCGGGTTCGGCGTCCAGGATGAGGCGTACGCCGCGCCGGACGAGGGTGTGGTCGTCGGCGAGCAGGATACGGGCGGGCCCGGGCGCGGGCTGGGTCATGCTGCGGCCCCCGTGGTGTCGTGGATGTCGAGGCGGACCTCGGTGCCGCCGTGCGGGCCGGGGCCGACGGAGAGTTCGGCGCCGATGAGCAGGGCGCGTTCGCGCATGCCTCGGATGCCGGCGCCTTCGGGCGCCTCGCCGAGGCCGCGCCCGTTGTCCCGGACCAGCAGTTCTACGCCGCCGCGGTGAAGGGGCCGGAGGTGGACCTCGACGCGGGTGGCGCCGGAGTGGCGGGCGGCGTTGGTCAGGCCCTCCTGCGCGACGCGGTAGAGGACGAGCTCGGCGGCCGGGTCCAGGTGGGGCAGGCCGGGGGTGATGTGCGCGGTGACGCCCAGGCGGGGGGTGGTGAACTCGGCGGCCAGGGAGCGCAGCGCACTGTGGAGGCCGAGTTCCTCCAGGACGCCGGGGCGCAGGCGGCGGGCGATGCGGCGGATCTCGTCCAGGCTGGCGCGGGTGGTCTCCTGGGCCTGGTGCAGGTCGGTGCGGACCGGCTCGGGGGCGCGGTCGGCGGCGTACTTGAGCTGGAGGAGGACGGCCGTGAGGGTCTGGCCGATCTCGTCGTGGAGCTCCTGGGCGATGCGTTTGCGTTCGCCCTCCAGTGCGGTGAGGACCCGGCCGCTGCTGGTGGCCCGTTCGGCTTCGAGGCGGTCGAGCATGGCGTTGAAGGTCTGGGTGAGGGCGGCGACCTCCCCGCCGCCGGTGACGGCCGGCCGGGTTCCGGGGTTGAGGAGGTCGGCGGTGGCCATCGCCCGGTTCAGGCGGGCGAGCGGGGCCAGGCCGACCCGCAGGAGGACCGCGTTGATGACCAGCATCGCGGCCAGCCCGCCGAGGAGCACGAGCGCCTCCCCGAACAGGACCGGCGTGGACACGGTGACCGGACCGAGCAGCAAAGCCACCGAGAGGGCCAGGACTCCGGCATTCAGCAGGAAGATCCGCCAGTACAACGACACGGCCACACACCTTTCCAGCCGGTCCCCCAGCACATCCGCCACGGTCGCCCGGCCGCCTCGCCTCCAGGCGCTCTGACCTGCAACGGAACCCACTTCCCCGCCCCATCCTCACCCTAGTGAAAGGCCGCTGTCCATCCGTGCCGACACCCATATTTCGGACACGCGAAAGGTGGCACGATGGGGCCGGCCGGCGGCCCTCTCCTGCCCGAGACCAAGCGCCTGCCGCAGCCGCAGCACGTACGCAAGCGAACACGAGGGGGACAGCTGTGCCTGCTCCACGGATGAGCACCACACCACTGCCCGGCATCGGGGTCCAGTACGACCTCACCACCCGCGAACACCGCCACCTGTCGGTGGTCGCGCACCGCGACGGCACCCGGACCGTGAACCTCTACCGGGCCGACGACACCGACGCCTGCGCCCAGTCCCTGCACCTGACGGGCGCGGAGACGGCCTCGCTGATCGACGCGCTGATGCCCGCCCACCACAGCCCCAGCGTCCTGCACACCACCGGTCTGGGGCTGGTGGCCGAGCGGATCGAGCTGTCCGGGCACTCGTACTGGAACGGCCGGGTGCTGGGCGAGACCCGCATGCGGACCGAGACCGGCGTCTCGATCGTGGCCGTGCTGCGCCGGGCGGAAGCCCGCCCCTCCCCCGCGCCCGACTTCCGTCTCGCCGGTGGGGACACCCTCATCGTGATCGGCACCCGCGAGGGCGTCGAGGCCGCCGCCTCCATACTCGGACGGGAGTGATCGCCTGTGCATTCCGCTCTCTTCCTGATCGAGTTCGGCGCGATCATCCTGGGGCTGGGCCTGCTCGGCCGAGTCGCCGGCCGCCTGAAGTTCTCGCCGATCCCCCTCTACCTCCTGGCCGGGCTTGCCTTCGGCACCGGAGGAATCCTTCCGCTGCCCGCCAGTGAGGAGTTCGTCGCAATCGGCGCCGAGATCGGCGTCATCCTCCTGCTGCTGATGCTGGGCCTGGAGTACACCGCCTCGGACCTGGTGTCCAACCTCAAGACCCAGTACCCGGCGGGGCTGGTCGACTTCGGCCTGAACGCCGTACCGGGTGCGGTCGCCGCCCTGCTGATGGGCTGGGGTCCGGTGGCCGCCGTGGTCCTGGCCGGGGTCACCTGGATCTCCTCCTCCGGGGTCATCGCCAAGGTAATGGGCGACCTCGGCCGGGTCGGCAACCGCGAGACCCCCGTGATCCTGTCCATCCTGGTCCTCGAAGACCTGGCCATGGCCGTCTACCTGCCGATCATCACCGCCCTCCTCGCCGGGGTCAGCCTGGCCGCCGGCAGCGCGACCCTGGCCATCGCCCTCGGCGTCGCCGGAGCAGTGCTGTTCGTCGCGGTCCGCTACGGACGCCACATCTCCCGCTTCGTCTCCAGCGACGACCCCGAGAAGCTCCTCCTGGTCGTCCTCGGCCTGACCCTGCTGGTCGCAGGTATCGCCCAGCAGCTCCAGGTCTCCGCCGCCGTCGGCGCGTTCCTCGTCGGCATCGCCCTCTCCGGGGAGGTCGCCGAAGGCACTCACACGCTGCTGAGCCCGCTACGGGACCTGTTCGCCGCCGTGTTCTTCGTCTTCTTCGGCCTGCACACCGATCCCGCGAGCATCCCGCCGGTCCTGCTGCCCGCGCTCGCCCTCGCCGTGGTCACGGCGGCCACGAAGATCGCCACCGGGTACTGGGCGGCGAAGCGCGCCGGCGTCGGGGTCAAGGGCCGCTGGCGGGCCGGCGGCACCCTGGTGGCCCGCGGCGAGTTCTCCATCGTCATCGCCGGCCTCGCCGTCACGGCCGGCATCGAGCCCGCCATGGGACCGCTCGCCACCGCGTACGTGCTGATCCTCGTGGTGGTCGGCCCGCTGACCGCCCGCTACACCGAACCCGTGGCCGCGTGGATCGCCAACCGCCGCACGCCGCCACGGCCGGTCCTGGCCGCGGTGCCGTCCCAGCCGGGCTCGCCGGAGGAACTCAAGGACCAGGCACAGGACCCGGCCGGCCGCGTGTGAACGACGACACCTGGGCGGCGATCACCAGCCGGGAGACCGTACTGCTGCTCGCCGCCCTGGCTGTCTACCTCGGCGGCGCGGTCGGCTTCGCCCACCGTTTGCCCCGCCTTCTGGCCCGTCACCCGGGCTGGCGCCGGGACACCGAACGCGACCCGGTCTCCAGCGCGGTCACCCTCACCCTGCTGATCGTCCTATGGCCGGCGACCTTTGCGTACCTGGCTTTCAAGGTCGCCGCCGGTCGCGGCGGTCGGTGACCCGTGTCGCCTGACTGATCGCCGGGGTCCTGCTGCGGCGACGCAGCACACTTCGTCATGGCCACGGCCGCCTGCCAGTGACACCACTCCATGAACTGCCCCCGAAACCCCAGAGGAACTATCCGCGATGAACTGGCAGTGGATCGGTTTGACGATCTTCTCCCTCACTCTGCTGCCCGCCGGGGTCGCGATTGCCGTCGGCTGGGCGCCGGCCCGCCTGCCCGCCAGACTCAGACCCCTGCGCGCCTACGGCTGGGCCCTCATCGCCGTCTACGCCGTAGCACCCCTCAATGCGGTTCCGCGCCTGGCCGGGGCCGCGCCGCAGGTCAGCCTGGCCTTGACCGCCGTCGCCGGAATCGTCGCGGTGGCAGGATGCCTGCTGGCCGCCCTGGCCTCCCTCGGAAGGGTGAGGGACGGAGCCCGATGACACGGAGGTGCTCTCCGGGTTTTCGACCTGGTCGGACACGGCCCATGTGAGTCAGTGCCCACTGGTTCGGATCTGCCGTGTTCGCCGAACCAGCGGGCGAGTTTGCCTCGGCGGCCGACGGCGCGCAGCCTGCGTTCGGTGGCTTGCCGGGTCACCTGGGTGGTGACGAGGAGAAGTTGGTCACCGGCCGCGAGGACCGTGTCGGGGCCTGGGACATGGGTGACGCCGTCGCGGACGAGGAGGGTGATCACCGTCGGAGCGGGAAGACGCAGTGCGAAGACGGCGACGCCGTGGAGGCGTGAGCCGGGCGGGATGGTCACGGTCAGCAGGTCGGCGTCCAAGACGTCCGGGGGCGCCGGCGAGGTGGGCGGCGATGATGCCGCTGGCGTTGACGAAGCCGCCGGCGGCGAAGGCGATGATGCCGAACCCGACGGTGGCCAACGGGTACAGGCCGGTGGCCGGCAGGGCGATGTGCCGCAGTGCCGCGACCCCGATCCGGCCTGTGACGAGCCCGAGCAGGCCGCCCACGACCAGCTGGTAGAGAACGTTGCCGAGGATCGCGGCAGGGCCGGGGAGATCCGCCGCCGCGGTGGAGAAGACCAGCACCAGGACGATGGTGGGGGCGTCGTTGAACCCGGACTCCGCCTCCAGCAGCCCGGTGGTCTTCCGCGGCAGGGGCAGCGAGCGTAGGACGGCGAAGACGATCGCGCCCAGGAGCAGGGCCAGGTGCCAGTCCATGCCCAGGAGGTAGTGGGCGCCGGCACCCGTGACGGCCACGGACACGGCGACGGCGGCGGTGGCGAGGACACCGGCCGGTGCCAGCAGACGCCTGACGTCGGGCCAGTGGGTGCTCAGGCCGCCCTCGACGAGGATGACGGCGAGTCCGGCGGTGCCCAGGGACCGGGCGAGCTGCGCGTCGTCGAACTCGATGCCGATCACGTCCTCGCCCGCGAGCACCCCGACCGCGAGGAACAGCAGCAGGCTCGGCAGGCCGAGCCGGTGCGCGGCCCGGGAGGCGGCGATGCCGGCCATCAGGACGACGCCGCCCACCAGCAGGACCAGGTACAGCTGCTGCAACGTCACGGGCATGCCTTCAGGGCCTGCGCCGGCGTGTGGTGTCGAAGAGGTTCACCGCGAGGGCGGCCATGATCAGGCCGGCCGCCAGCACCAGCCCGTGCGGTACGAGGGCTCCGGTGACCACGGCGGCCAGCGCCAGGGCCATGGCCAGCCAGGCCCGGCCGCGCCGGTACTCGCGGGGCCGCCGGGGGCGGCCCTTGCCCAGGCCGCGGGCGAAGCGGGGATCGTCGTGCCACAGCAGCGCCTCGATGTCGGCGATCCTCTCGTCATCGGAATCCGTCATGGTCCGTACCTCCTTTCCGTACTCAGGCGAGGGTGAAGTAGCGCAGCCACACGTACACCCCGGCCAGCACCGTCGTGACGGCGGTGACGACCAGGCCGTAGCGGCTGAACTGCCAGAAGGAGATGTGGTGTCCGGCGCGGTCGGCGATGCCGACGGTGACGACGTTGGCGGAGGAGGCGATGATCGTGGCGTTACCGGCCAGGTCCGCGCCCAGCGCGAAGGACCACCACAGCACCTGGGCCTGCCCGTTGCCTCCGGAGGCGGTGACGATCTCGGAGACGATCGGGCTGGTCGAGGCGACGAAGGGGATGTTGTCGATGACCGCGGACGGCACGATCGACCCGAACAGGAGAGCCATGGAGGCGCCGAACAGGTTGCCGTCGAGCGCTCGGGCCGCGGCCTGCCCGAGGTCGGTGAGGATGCCCGTCTGCACCAGTGCGCCGACCATCACGAACAGGCCGGCGAAGAACGCCAGGGTTTCCCATTCGACATCGGCCACGACCTTGCGGGCGTTCAGCCGGGAGACAGCCAGGAGGACCAGCCCTCCGGAGATCGCCACTACCGAGGGCTCCAGGTGCAAGGTGGTGTGCAGGACGAAGCAGGCCATCACGATCATGACGACGATGCCGCTGACGGCCAGCAGCCGGCCGTCGGTGATGGCGTCCCGCTCCCGCATGGCCATGACGTGCGCGGCCCGCTCGGGGTCGTAGGAGAACGCGCCACGGAACATCCAGCGGGCCAGCACCGCGAACACCACGATCAGCACGGTGGTGATCGGTGCCATGTGGAGGAGGAAGTCGTTGAACGACAGGTCCGCGCGGGATCCGATCATGATGTTCGGAGGGTCGCCGATCAGAGTGGCCGCGCCGCCGATGTTGCAGGCCATCACCTCGGCGATCAGGTACGGAACGACGGGGACGCCGAGTTTGGTGCAGACCGCGATGGTGACCGGGGCGATCAGCAGGACGGTGGTGACGTTGTCCAGCCACGCCGACAGGAACGCGGTCGCGAGGATCAGGAGCACCATCAGCCGGTACGGGCGTCCGTGCGAGCGCTTGGCGGCCCAGATCGCGACGAACTCGAACAGGCCGGTGCGCTTGAGGACGGAGACGATCAGCATCATGCCCAGCAGCAGGAAGACAACGTTCCAGTCGATCCCGGCCACCTCGGAGAAGAACGCGTGCTCCGGGCTCGTCGCGCCGATCAGGAGCATGACGACCGCTCCGCCCAGGGCCGCGGCGACCCGGTGGACCTTCTCCGTGGCGATCAGCACGTAGACGGCAGCGAACACCGCAACTGCCAGCCACGCGGTGGCACTCATGGCGGGGCCGCCCGGCCGGTGCCGGAGGGATGGAGGGACGGGAGCGGGGGCGTCATCGGCGCGGCTCCGTTCGCAGGTGCTGCCGCGAGCACCCGCGTCCCACAAGGGCCGCCCCGAACCGAGAGTGCTCCAGATCCCCACCATCACCTGGCGCCCCAGCCCGGCGCATCGGGGCCGGCACCCATCTTCACGACCCTGCCGCCACGTAGCGGGGTCTGCTGCGCGGAGCAACACGAGCATCGGCCACCGGTCCACGATGTGCCTGTGCGGGTCCTGAGAGGCCCGGCGTCGAGTCGACCGTCGATGATCTGCCCGGTGGCCACGTACCGGGCCATGCCGGAGACGAGAAGGAGCCGGTGGATGCGGGCCAGGTCCGTGTCGGCGAGGGGGACGCGCGGGCTGCGGTAGGGCGTCAGTGATCGGATTGCGCGGTGGGGCAGGTCGTACCTGCTGACGGCGAGGTACGTCTCGGGGGTCGCGGCTTCCAGGAGGTCGCCGTCCCCTTCCAGGTCGAGACGGGGTTCTTCGTGCCGGTGCAGTAGGTCGCTCCACTCGTGCGCCGAGCCTTCCTCGCACGCCTGGCGAAGCAGCGGGCGCAGGCGCGGGCGGGCTTCTTCCTGCTGTTCACGGAAGACGCGCTGACGGGTGAGGCGGATCTCCTCGGCGGCCTCCTCGCTGAAGGATCGGGTGTCGCGGCGCTGGTCTTCGGCACGCCGGCCCGGGGTGCGCTCGGCGATGCGCAGGTCTTCCCGGTGGAGGCGCTCGCATGCGGCGAACAGGCGGCGGGAGGTCTGGTCGGCGGGCAGCGGGACCGTCCGCAGCTGCGAGGTGGGGGCGGAGCGCAGGGCGAGGTGGACGGGCATCTGTGCACGGGCGGCGCCGATGAGGGCGCAGCCGGGGTGCTTCGCCGAGCCGGAGTCCTGTCTTCGGCGAGGCAGTCCCTTCCCCGCGGTGGCCCCTGGGGGGAGGCGTCCGTCACCGCTGGTCGGAGCGGCGGCAGGCTCGCCGTAGGACGAGTCCGCAACGCCGGGCGTAGGCCCGCTGGAGGATCCGGGTCACCGGGCCGCCCGCGCGGGCCCACCACACGGCCGGCCGGCTGAACGCGGTCACCGTCAGCCACACGCTGTCATCGGCTTCCCGTTCCACGACGAAGGCCTCCTCACCGCACTCCGGGTGGCCGGGCAGGGTGCCGTAGGCGAATCCGGCGGACCGGTCGCCTTCCACCGCCCACACCACCCGGCAGGGTGCCCGGACCGGGCCGATGCTCACACGCACCCGGCCGCCCTCCGCCGCACGCTCGTCCTCGGCGTCGATCCGGACACCGACAGCCCGGTGCATCCGCCAGGTGAGCACGGCCTCCGCCGCCAGCCGGAAGTGCGCCGGCCCGCTCCCGATCCTGGTCCGTACCCGCAGGGAGTGAAACCCCGCAGGGGGCGGCCCGCTCCGCGTCGCACCCACCACCTCGTACGTGTATCCACCAGCCATCGAGCCAGCCTACGGCTGTGCGGCGGCCCTCCACGAACGGGACCTCAACGGGTCGCATGGGAGGCCTGGCGGTGTTTCCCGACGGCCCCGTGCGAGCTCACCGGTCTCACACCCGTGACCGCCCCCGTTGTCCTCGAACAGGTCCCGGGTACGGCGCAGCAGCGCCTCCCGTACGGCATCCGGTGACAGGACCCGTAGCGTGGTGCCCAGGCCGAGGAGGTAGGTGGCGAGTTGGTCGGCGTCGTTGCCGCCGATTTCGACGATGGTGGCATCGGGGCCGTCCGGGTGATGGGTGCCGATCGTGGGCGGGACGAGCCGTAGCGCCTGGGCCATGGGGTGCGCCAGCCGGACTGTGGCATAGAGCGGGTACACGACGCCCGCGATGGACTGGGAGACGAGAAGCGCCGGGTCGGGCGGGTCGACGAGTTCGACGGTATGTCCGGTCGGCTGTACCTGTACCACCCGGTCGGCCCGGAATGTCCGCCATTGGTTTCGGGTGACGTCGCGGGCGACGAAGTACCAGC
Source organism: Streptomyces sp. NPDC090077 (assembly GCF_044747545.1). Taxonomy (NCBI): domain Bacteria; kingdom Bacillati; phylum Actinomycetota; class Actinomycetes; order Kitasatosporales; family Streptomycetaceae; genus Streptomyces; species Streptomyces sp. NPDC090077. The sequence goes on along the minus strand of NZ_JBIVEG010000002.1, from coordinate 546,916 downwards.
GGTGGCCTGTGTGGACCAGGCGGTAGGGGTCGACGTCCCGAACAGTGGCCTTCCCCGCATGATCGCGGTAGGAAAGGCGGGTGCGCTCGCCACGACGGCAGGCGGCGGCCAGTTCCAGCAGCGTGCCGGGCGCTATCTGACGGCCTTCGGGCCTGGGAGTGTGTACGAAGGCCGCATCCATCTCCCCCAGCCGTTCCGCGGTTCGGGGCGGCAGGACCTGCCCGAGTTTCAACAGCGCCGACAGCGCGGCCTGGTCGCCGCCCAGGACGCCGCTGAGCGAGGCCTCTCGCAGCGCGACGGCCACGGCGAGCGCCTCCTCGTCGTCGAGGATCAGCGGTGGCACTCGGGTGCCACCGCCGAGGCGGTAGCCGCCCCAGGGTCCGGGGGCGGACTCGATGCCGTAGCCGAGCTCCCGTAGCCGGGCGATGTCCCGCCGGAGCGTGCGGTCGGTGACCGCCATTCGCTCGGCCAGCTCGCGGCAGGTCCAAGTCGGTCGAGTGGACAGCAGCGAAACCAGTCGCAGCAGACGGGCGGAGGTCTGGATCACATCCCAAAGTGTTACCCATGACCAGGACCAGACCTGTCCTGGTCCCGTCATAGCGTCCTCCTCATGAGTACCGAACCCACATCCGGACCCACGATCCGCTTGCTGTCCGTCGACTTCGACTGCCCGGATCCCGCCGACCTGGCCCGCTTCTACGGCGAAGCCCTCGGCTTGCCCGTCGTCTACTCCAGCGATGACTTCATCCTGCTCGGCCGGGAGGGTGCACCTGGTCTGGGCTTCATCCGCGTGGCCGATTACCGGCGTCCGATCTGGCCGGACCCGTCCCAGGGCAAACAGGCCCACATGGAACTGGGCGTCGACGACCTGGACGCCGCCCACACACGGATGCTCGCACTGGGCGCCACGGAACCCCCTGTCCAACCGCACCCCGATCAGCGCAGGGTCCTGCTGGACCCCGCAGGCCACCCCTTCTGCATTTCCACGCAGAACTGAGCAGCGGGGTTTACCCGCCATGTCCTGGTGCACGGGCCACGGCACGGCCGTGGGGCAGGTTGGACCGGGAGGGCTTCGCGGGCGAGGACGCGGCTCTGCATGCCGGAGCAGGGCCGGAGGGCCGAGGCACTGGGAACGAGACAACGGTGCGGGAGGGCTGGAGTCAGGGCGGTGGCGTGGTTCGGATTGCGTCCATCGGGGGAACTGCGCGATCTGTCTCATGGGTTCGTGTCCTGTCGCCTGATCGGCGGATGGCTGCGCACGTGGACGGCTAAGGCTTCCGTGCGAACCGGTTGCGCCTCTTGTCTCTTTCCGTGGTTTCCCGCCTCCAGTTGATGCGGACGCATATTGCCCTGCTTCGGGGGCTTGTGCGAGATTCCGGATGTTTCGCATTGCGGGAGCCGACGAGGAGAGCCCGGTGGGCAAGCTGCCTTTTTACAGCCGTAGTCTGTCTGTGGCGGAGGAGTTCATCTCCTCCCAATATTGCAAGGTCAAACTGTCCAGTGATTCTGAAAGTTCGGCTACTTCCATCACGTGCCGGCGTTTCCCCGAGATCGGTGTCGACAGCTGGAAACTCGGTTACAACTTCGAATTCGACGCGGTGGGGATGGAGGAGCTTTGTCTGGTGAGCGTCGACCACGGCTCCCTCTCCGTGCGCCGCGAGTCCGGCTTCGAAACCTGCCGGCCCGGCGGCGTCATGCTCCTGAACCAGCCGGGCCGGCCCTTTCACGGCCGCGGCGTGGAGTGCGGTCAGACCGTTGTCCTGCTCGAGGCGGCAGCCCTCCTTCGGGCCGTGGGAGCGGACGAGCACGGGGAGTGCCCGCTTGACGGCTTCCGGCCCGTTTCCCGGGCAGCGGAGTCACGGCTCGCAGCCGGATTCACCTACCTTGCGGCGCTGGCGGATGCGGAAGTCCTCACCGGACGCCTCGTCGGCAGGCGTGCGGCCGATTTCCTGGCAGCCCTCGTCCTTGACTGCTTTCCCCATAAGCTGGGCACCGAGCTGAGAGAGGCAGAGGGATACCGGGCACGGGTGAGCACCTGGAAGAAAGCGACGGCTTTCATCGAGGAGAACGCCCGCCGGGACATCGGGCTCCCGGAAATCGCCCGAGCCGCTCATGTGTCCCCCCGAGCCGTGCAGTACGCCTTCTTCAAACACTCCGCAATCACCCCGGTCGAGTATCTGAGGAATGTCAGGCTCGCGGGTGCTCATGCCGAACTCCTGCTGAGCGATCCCCACCTGGTCACCGTGGGCGAGATCGCCCGTAAATGGCGATTCGTCAATCCCGGCCGCTTCGCCGGACTCTACCGGGAGGCTTACGGGAGTCCACCGTCCGTGACCCTGCGCCGCATCTGAATTCGGCGCAGGGCCCGCAGCGGGACCGGCGGCGGCACTTCGCTCTCGCTCCTGCCGGAAATGCCCGGACTACCAGTACCGCAGGGTGGTGGAGGGGCTGACTCCGTAGGTGGTGCGGTAGGCGGTGGTGAAGCGGCCGGCGTTGGAGAATCCCCAGCGGGCGGCGATCCGCGCCACCGACTCGCCCCCGCCGGGCTGTGCCGCCTTCAGCTCGGCGTGGGCGCGCTCGAGCCGTACGCGCTTGAGGTAGCCATGGGGTGTGGTGTCGCCGTGGCGGGCGAACGCGTACTGCAGCGAGCGGGGGGTGACGCGTGCGGCCCGCGCGATGTCGGCGAGTTTCAGGTCGCGGTGGGCGTTGTCCTCGATGAAGCGGATCGCGCGCCGCAGGGTGGCGGGACCGGCGTCGCGGGTGTCGGTCAGGCTCGGCTCGGCCTCCACCACGTCGTTGGGGAACGCGGCCAGGATCGCGTGGGCGAGGGTCTGGCAGGCCGAGGACACCACCAAAGGCGCGTGGGCCATCAGGGGGTTGGCGAGGACGCCGTCGCGGAGGTAGAGCAACGAGGCCTTCACGAGCTCCGCGCCGGGCTTGGAGCCGGGCCTGAACGCGGTGAACCGGACGCCCCGCTCGTGCTGCTGCGACCCGGCCGGGGCGGTGTTCCGCACGAGTGCGGGGTCGATGATCACGCCGAGGGTCTGCATGCGCCGCACGGTGGCGTGGAACGGGCCCGGTGACAGCAGTGCAAGGTCGCCTCCGCAGGTGAATTCCCGGACCCTTCCCCTCCTGTATTCAATGGATCCCGCAAGGATGATGGCGAGGAGGATTCCGTTCATATCCTCGAGTTCGGCCGAGAAGTCAAAGCCGAATCGCGCGTCGTCAAGCACCAGGTATTCCGTGCCGGTCCGGGTGATGCGCGTATCCTCGTCCGGCTGGGAAGACCGTACGCTCGCCCTGCCGAAGCCAGTGCGCGTCAGGAACTCCGCGAGGTCGCCGTCTTCAATTGAATAAGCTTGCTTCATTTGGATCTGATCACTCTGTTTCCGCTGGCATGCCGACGGGGTCCGAGGTCGGCGGCTCAAGGGTGCATGGCGCCCTGGGGGTTACCGGCACGTCCCTTGCGCCGTTCACCCGATGGAGGCGGCCGCGGGACGGATCCTGCAGACAGGTGTGCTGATTCCGGCCCCTGGGGCCAGGGTTCGCCATGACCGGCGGACGCGTGCCTCCGGAGGCAGGTGCCCCGGCAAGCGGGGCCGGCTCCGCCTCCCGGTTCCGCCGGAGTCAATTATCGGCGGGGTCGATATACCCGATGCGAAGCACCGGAGAACTTGCTTCGCATTACGTCCTGAATTCCCCACAGAATCGTGGACGACTTCCCCGTCTCTCACTCTTCGGCCTTTCTTCTTTGTGTGGCCGTTGACCCTTTCAGTGTCTTTCCGTGAGGGTGTCGCGGTCTGTTGTGGCGTGTCTGAATGACCGGCCTATTCGGGTTTCTGTATAGATCTGCCTGGGCCTGGCAGGCCGCCCCTTCGGGAAGCGGGGGTGGCAAGCCGGGCAATCAGTCAATCCATCATGATGAACCGGAGTGGTAGATGGCTCAGGACCGAAGGTCGGGCATGCGGCGGGCGCTGATCGGCGCAGCTGTGGCCCTGGTGCTCGCGACGACGGGCGCCGGGACGGCGGTCGGCTCGACCGGGCCCGCCGCGGGCAAGCAGCAGGTGTCCGGATCGAAGGCACCGGGAGCGAAGGCGTCCCGGTCGACGAAGGCGGTCTGTCCGCCCGGCCCGATCTGGGCCAACACGGGCGGCAACGCGCGGCGGCTGTTCCAGTACGACTCGGACGGGAACCAGCTGTCCTCGGCGCCGCTCGCGCACGACTACGGTGACATCGCCTTCACCGGGGACGGCTCGACCCTGTACGGGGTGGGCTTCCCGGGCAGCCTGACCGGGACGACCCTGTACACGGTGAACCCCGTGACGGGTGCGGAGACCGCGAGCGTGCAGATCACCGGCCCGATCGCCTCGATCGCGACCCCGGGCTCCCCGTACAGCAACATCAACGCGCTGTCGGCCCGTGCGGACGGGACACTGCTGGCGGGTTCGTTCTCGACCTCGCAGATCTACGTCATCGACCCGGCGACGGGCGTGAGCAGCAACTTCTCGGCGTCGTTCCCGGCGGGCTTCACCTCCGCCGGTGACTTCCTGGCCCTGGACGACGGCGATATCCTCGCCTTCGCCACGCCAGCCGGCGGGAACTTCGGCACCCCCTCGGCCGTCTTCCGGATCCACCCGGACAACACCGTCACCCAGATCGGCACGATGCCGCAGATCTTCGGTGCGGCCCAGTCAGGGAACCTGCCCTACGGTTTCGGCTCCGGCGGCGACATCATCCAGCTCACCAGCCTGCCGACCGCACCCTCGACGGATCCGTTGCCGGTGACGATCATCGCCTCCCCGGCCGTGGGCTTCTACGGCGGCACCTCTGCTCAAGACGCCGGCACCTGCCCGGCGCCCGCCTACACGGTCGAGAAGTCCGCCTCCACCGCCGGGCCGGTCAACGCGGGTGACACCGTCACCTACACGGTGAAGGTCACCAACACCGGCACCGCCGTCGCCAACGGCAACTTCACCGACGACCTCTCCGGCATCCTCGACGACGCCACCCTCGTCCCCGGATCGGTCACCGCCACCTCCGGCACCGCCCAGGTCGTCGGCAACAACCTGAACTGGACCGGCGTCCTGCAGGGCGGGGCCGTCGCGACCATCACCTACCAGGTGCAGGTCAACAACCCCGCTGCCGGGAACCTGAGCCTGGCCAACACCGTGACCCCGACCGCCGAGGGCGGCTCCTGCGCCACAGCCAGCGGCTGCACCGTGACCATCCCGGTCAACGGCACCCGCAGCATCACGATCGTCAAGGAAGCGGACGAGGACGCGTTCACGGCCGTGGGCCAGACCGTCCACTACAGCTACCTGGTCACCAACACCGGTACCGTCCCCGTCTCCTCGCTGACGGTCTCCGACAACGGTCCCGGCACCCCGCAGGTCTCCTGCCCGGTGACCACGCTGGCCCCGGGGGCGTCGACGACGTGCACGGCCAGCCACGTCACCACGGCTGCCGACGTCACCGCCGGGAAGGTCGTGAACACCGCGACCGGCAACGGCACCACCCCGGGCGGGACCCCGGTCACCGGCGGCAGTAACACGGTCACCGTCCCCTACGCGGGCATGAAGGTCGTCAAGTCCGCTCTGGAGTCGAGCTTCTCCGGTGCCGGCCAGACCCTGCACTACAACTTCACCGTCACCAACACCGGCCAGACCACCCTCAACGACCTCGACGTCACCGACAACGCCCCGGGCACCCCTGACCCCAAGGTGACCTGCCCGGTCGACACCCTGGCGCCGGGCGCCTCGACGGTCTGCACCGCCACCTACACCACTACGGCAGCCGATGTCGTGGCGGGCAAGGTCGACGACGTGGCGGCCGCGACGACCACCACTCCGGGTGGGACCCCGGTCACCGGCACCAGCAACCCGGTCAGCGTCCCGGCCGTGGGCACCCAGCCGAAGCTGAAGGTGGAGAAGGACGTCGAGGAGACCGCCTACTCGGCTCCCGGCCAGCTCCTGCACTACACGTTCACCGTCACCAACGTCGGCACCGTCCCGGTCTCCGGCATCAGCGTCACCGACATCGGCCCCGGCAACCCGCCCGTCTCCTGCCCGGCCACCACGCTGGCGCCGGGCGAGTCGACGATCTGCACCGCCACGTACACCACCACCGAGGCCGACATGGAGTCCGGCAGGATCACCGACGTCGCGAAGGTGATCGGCACCGGCCCGAACGGACAGCCCGCCAACGCCACCAGCAACACCGTCACGATCGTCTCCTGCGCCCCCTGCCAGGACCACGACCACGGCGGCTGCAACGGTGACCACCCCCAGGGCAAGCCCCACCAGGGCGGCAAGCCCGGCAAGCCCCACATGCCCGGCAAGCCCGGCCACGGCTGGGACGGCAAGAAGAAGGCCCACAAGGCCTGACCTCGGCCCTATGACTCCTCCCGGTTGTTGACGGTCCGGTTCCCGGCGAGAACCGGGAGGCCCGCCCTGGGCAGGTCCTGAAAACGGCTCCCGAGGCCTCAGGACCGGCCCAGGGCCCTTTCCCCACACGGCTCTGCCGCATCGGCCCCGGCTGGGGGCCATGCGGCAGAGCCGTGTCCCCACCAACGATCCGCGGATCGTTCACCCATGTCCCCCGGTGTCCGTACACGCCCGCGTGAACACGAGGCATGCGGGCCCCCGGGGCCAAGTCCCGCTCCTCTGTCCCTAGGAGACAGTCAATGGTCCAGACCCCTGACAAGACGCTCGCCGGGAAGGTCGCCTTCGTCGGCGGCGCGTCCCGCAACCTCGGCGGCCTGATCAGCACGACGATCGGAGCCGAGGGCGCCAAGGTCGCCGTCCACTACAACAGCGACTCCGCGCGCGCCAAGGCCGAGGACGTCGTCGCGCAGATCAACGCCGGCCCCGGCGAGGCCTTCGCCATCCAGGCCGACCTGACGAAGGTCGCCGAGGTCGAGCGGGTCTTCGACGAAGTGGTCCGCCGCTTCGGAAAGCTCGACTACAGCGTCAACACCGCCGGCATGGTCCTCAAGAAGCCCCTCACCGAGATCACCGAGGAGGAGTACGACCAGATGTTCGCGGTCAACTCCAAGGCCGCGTTCTTCGTGATGCGCGAGGCCGCACGCCGCATGGAGGACGGCGGCAAGATCATCACCATCGTCACCTCGCTCCTCGCGGCCTACACCGGCCTCTACTCCTCCTACGCGGGCAGCAAGGCCCCCGTCGAACACTTCACCCGCGCCCTGTCCAAGGAACTCTTCGGACGCAACATCTCCGTCAACAACATCGCCCCCGGGCCGATGGACACGTCCTTCTTCTACCCGGCGGAGGACGACGACTCCGTCGCGTACCACAAGTCCTCGGCGATGAACGGTGACCTCACCAAGATCGAGGACATCGTCCCCTGGGTCCGCCACATGCTCACCGACGGCTGGTGGGCCAACGGCCAGACCCTCTTCCTCAACGGCGGCTACACCACCCGCTGACCAGGCCCCGACCCCACTCGGTGCGGGGCCGTCCGTCATGGGCCCCGCACTGCCCCCCGCCTGGCTCTTGCGAACTCCCGCCCCATCGAATCCGCAAGCGTCGGTGCAGGCACTCGCCCGATACGGTGCGGCCCGCCGCCTGCATTCCACACGTGCAACCCACGACGGCGCGGAAGACGCCAGATGCCGGGCTTCGTTCCGGTCCTGCGGAGGAACGGTAGCGTGACGGATGTGCGTACGACTTCTTGTGCCATGTGCGAGCAGCCTCTGCTGCCCGTGGGGTTTCTGGTGTCCGGCGCGGTGCGGGTGGACCGTTGGGCGTGGCAGGGGGACTGGCTGGTGATCTGCGAGGCCTGCTACCTGGCCGGCGCCCCGGACCCGGTCACGGGGCTGCCCCGACCGGCCGCCGCCCGCTCCACCGCCACGGCGTCCTGGTCGGGTGATCTGGTCGGGCGGGGCGAGGTGATGGCGCCGACGCCGTGCGCGGCCTGCGGCCAGGTGCTGGTACGCCGCGCCGAACCGCTCCTGGAACACGTGGTGTGCTCACCGGCCTGCCGCACATCCCTCACGCGGACCCGTAACGGCTACCACGGCTCGGGGCTTGCCTGCGAGGGCGGCTGCGGCCGGGTCGTCACAACCGGCCGCGCGGACAGCCGGTACTGCACCGCGGCCTGCCGCCAGCGCGCCTACCGGCGCCGGAAAACGCACGGGCTGCAGGCACAGCCGTAGCACCGGTCGGCGTCGAGCATGGTGTCGACGTAGCCCTACAGGTCTCCTCCGAGGAAGCCGACAGGTTCTCCAGGAAACCGCGGAGCGGGGCCCCGGCATCCGGGGCTTGCGGCAGGTTCCGCCGGCGGCGGCCATCGGCGCCGGCGGGCGGGAGGGGAATCGACGTCTACGAGGACGCTGCGCGGACGAGTTGGTCGGCGGCCTGCGCGGCGGCCGGAGAACCCGGGCGCGGTTGTGGGGTCCTGGGGTTCGATCGCCGGCGCAGGAGGGTGCGGACGGTGCGTAGCGCGGTGTTGGTGTTGGCGTGGACGGGCAGGGAGGGCTGGTTGGCGTTCAGGAGGTGGCGGACGGCCGGGACGCGGCTGGCGGCCGCGAAGGGGATGCCGGTGGTGAGGTGGTAGCGGTGGATGCGCAGGATCACCGAGATCGCGGCCGGGGTGCCGGCGGCCTGGCCCAGGGCGATGACGAGTGCGTCCGGCCGGTGTTCGCGGGCGAGGAGGCCGATCTCGCGAGCCAGCAAGGCGCGCTGTGCGGTGGTGGCCGGAGTGTGGAGGGTGACGAGGAGGACGTTGTCCTCCGCGAGAAGGCGGCTTTGCAGTTCCACGAGTTCTCTCTGCGCAGGGGCCCACAGGGCAAAAGGAGCTGAGAACAAGAAAACGGTTCGGGAGGGGCAGGGGTCACGGTACCCGCTGTGAATTCCTGCGCGGTGACGTCACGCTGTCGGCGCGGATTTCATTCAGTCGTTGGATGGGGTGAGTGTGGAGTTGCGACGGCCTCGTGGATCATCGGGTATCCGGCGGATATCCAGGAGGCGAGCGCAATCCGGTGTCTGTCGGCGCGTCAGTGAAACCGGCGTGCCGGGAATCCCGGAACCTGTCCACCGGAAAGCGGCTGAGCGCTCCTTCAGTGGCGGTCTGAGCGACAGCGTGACGAGCGCTGGTCGACTCGGCCTGCTCAGTAGCCGCATCGGTCGGCGACCCGACGGGATCGACCGGCAACTCGATTGGCCCGCCTGGGGGTCATCGGCAAAGAGGCTGGATCTGCGCCGGAACGAGGCCGCTCCCTCACTGCGGTTCGTCAGAGAGTTGAAGTGGTGGGGATGCGTCGCCCTGGCGTGGAGAATTCCTCCGTGCCGCCCGTGAAGGATCATATCCGTGGCGCGAATTTGCGGAAATGTTTCCTTCGCTTATTGTACGGATTCTTTCACAACAGCCGTTTGGTGAAGTAGATGCTTCTGTGCAGATGTGTCGGCTTGATCCGTTTCCCGGTACCGCTTGACCCGCTGGCGGATATTTCAGGACCTATTCTTGCGATTCTTTGGGCGCGCCGATGATCGGATCATCTGGTCCGCTGTTTAGATCTGACTGAGCCTGCCCGGCCTTCCCTCTGGGAGGCGAGGCAGCCGGGGGGGAAGTCGGCAAACCCTCAAACACTAATCGGAGTAGTGGATGACTCAGGACCGAAGGTCCGGCATGCGGCGGGCGCTGATCGGCGCTGCCGTTGCGTTGACGCTCGCGACGACGGGCGCGGGAACGGCGGTCGCAGCGACCGCGTCCGTCGGCAAGCAGCAGCAGGTGTCCGGACCGAAGGCCCCCGCATCGGGTACGTCCCGGTCGGCGAAGGCGGTCTGTCCGCCCGGCCCGATCTGGGCGAACTCGGCAGGGGACGCGCGGCGGCTGTTCCAGTACGACCCGGCAGGCAACCAGCTGTCCTCGGTCGCGCTCGCGCACGACTACGGCGACATCGCCTTCACCGGGGACGGCTCGACCCTGTACGGGGTGGGCTTCCCCGGCAGCCTCACCACGACGACCCTCTACACCGTCAATCCGGAGACGGGTGCGGAGACCGCGAGCATCCCGATCACCGGCCCGATCGCGGCGATCGCGACCCCGGGCTCCCCGTACAGCAACATCAACGCGCTGTCTGCGCGTGCGGACGGGACGCTGCTGGCGGGTTCGTACTCGACCTCGCAGATCTACGTGATCGACCCCGCCACCGGTGTCAGCAGCAACTTCTCGGCGTCGTTCCCTGCGGGCTGGGTGTCCGCGGGTGACTTCCTGGCCCTGGACGACGGCGACATCCTCGCGTTCGGCACGCCGGCCGGAGCGCCGTTCGGCACTCCGTCGGGGGTGTTCCGGATCCACCCGGACAACACCGTCACCCAGATCGGCACCGTGCCGCAGGTCTTCGGCGCGGCCCAGTCCGGGAACCAGGTCTACGGGTTCGGTTCCGCGGGTTCGATCTACCAGCTGACCAGCCTGCCCACGGCGCCGTCCACGGACCCGCTCCCGGTCACCACCGTCTCGACCCCCACGAACGGCTTCTACGGAGGAACCTCCGGACAGGACGCCGGCACCTGCCCGGACCCCGCCTACACGATCGCCAAGTCCGCCTCCACCGCCGGGCCGGTCAACCCGGGTGACACCATCACCTACACGGTGCAGGTCACCAACACCGGCACCGCGGTCGCCAACGGTGACTTCACCGACGACCTCTCCGGCATCCTCGACGACGCCACCCTCGTCCCCGGATCGGTCACCGCCACCTCCGGCACCGCCGAGGTCACGGGCACCGACCTGAACTGGACGGGCGTCCTGGTCGGCGGGGCCACGGCGACGATCACCTACCAGGTGACCGTCAACGACCCGGCCACCGGCGACCAGAGCCTGGCCAACACCGTCGCCCCGACCGCGGAGGGCGGCACCTGCGCCACCCCGGGAGGCTGCACGGTCACGATCCCGGTCGACGACTGCGAGGACAAGCCCGGCAAGCCCCACAAGCCCGGTAAGCCCGACAAGCCCGGTCATCGCGGCGACGACAAGCGGGCACCGCACAAGGCCTGATCACCGGCCCCCTTCTCTCCTCACGGTTCCGGGCGGCCCGGTTCCCGCCCGGAACCGCGAGGCTCCACCCTGAGCAGGGTGCTGCGGAAGGCCTCCACACGTCTGCAGGACCCGCTCAGGGGTCTTCGCCGGGCACCCGTCGACCCACCCTTGGGGCGACGGCACCCAGCCCAGTGGCCCCACCCGGTGATCCGCGGATCGTCAGAGCTCCACCGATACGGGCAGCCTCGCCCCGGCGCCCAGCACCCACTACCGCACGAACCGGCGAACCGGCGAACCGGCGAACCGCATCGTTCCCGCACGCCGAAGCAGCCGTCCACCCCCAGCCCCAGCCCCGCCGCTTCCGCTCTGAACCTGGAGAAGCAGATGTCCGCGCACATCGACGACCTTGCTGTCGCCGCCTTCGTCGCCGCGGTCAACGCCGGCGACCGCGAAGCCTTCTTCGCCGCCCTCACCCTGGACGCCACCATGTCCGACGACGGCACCGACCGCGACCTGACCCAGTGGGCCGACCGCGAGATCTTCACCTCCCAGGGCCGCATGGACCCCCAGTCCGCAAGCCCCGACGGCCGCACCATCACCGCCGTCTACACCAACACCACCTGGGGCGCCATGCGCACCCGCTGGTCCTTCACCGTCACCGACGGCAAGATCAGCCGCTTCGAAACCGGACAGGCCTGAGGGACATCATGACCAGCCCGAACCCCAGGCCGGCATCCTCCTGGTACCGGCCGATGACCGCGCGCCGCAGCGACGAGCAGCACCGCGTCTCCACGAACCTGGAACTCTTCTTCGACCTGTGCTTCGTCGCCGCGGTCGCCCAGGCCGCCATCGCCCTCGAACACGAGATCTCGGCGGGTCACACCAGCCACGGGGTCCTCGGCTACGTCCTGGTGTTCTTCGCGATCTGGTGGGCCTGGATGAACTTCACCTGGTTCGCCTCGGCCTACGACACCGACGACGTCCCCTACCGGCTGCTGACCCTGCTCCAGATCACCGGCGCCCTCGTCATGGCCGCCGGAGCGCAGGCGGCCGTCGCCGACTACGACTTCACCGTCATCACCATCGGCTACGTCATCATGCGCCTGGCCATGGTCACCCAATGGCTGCGCGCCGCCCGCACCGACCCCGAACGCCGGCCGACCTGCCTGCGCTACGCGACCGGCATCCTCATCGTCCAGGCCGGCTGGGTGGCACGCCTGTTCCTCCCGGAGAACGCGGGCCTGCCCGCCTTCCTCGTCCTGGCCGTCGCCGAGCTGGCCGTGCCGCTGTGGGCCGAGCGGGCCGGGCGCACCACATGGCACCCCCACCACATCGCCGAGCGCTACGGCCTGTTCACCATCATCGTCCTCGGCGAGTCCATCACCTCCGCCACCGCCGCCGTCCACGGCGCCCTCGACAGCGGAGCCTCCTTCGCCACACTCGCCGCGCTCTCCGCAGGCGGGGTCCTCACCGTCTTCGCCCTGTGGTGGCTCTACTTCACCGACAACGCCCCCCACCGGCTGCACTCCCTGGCCGCCGCGATGCGCTGGGGCTACGGCCACTACGCCCTCTTCGCCGCCGCGGCCGCGGTCGGCGCCGGCCTCGCCCTGAACACCGCCGCCGCCACCGGCCACACCGAAGCCACCCACATCGCCACCGCCACCGCCTACACCCTCCCCGTGGCCGTCTACCTCCTCGTCCTCCGGCTCCTCCAGCGCGGCGCCACCCCGAGCGGACTCCGCGACGCCTTGTGGGCGGCGGGCGCGCTCGCCGTCGCCCTGGCCTCCTTCACCACCGGTGCCCTTCCCGTCCTGCTCACCGGACTGATCACGACCGTGCTGGTCACGGTCACGACCTCGCTGCCCGAGCGTCCGGCCACAGCAGACCCGGCTCCCACACCAGCCTGAGGCCGGCCGGTTCACCACACCCCTGTCCCCGGAAGCCACCCCACGGTTCCGCCCGCACGCGGCGGCCCCCGTACGAAAGAGGAGTCATGTCCCGAAAACACATGTACGCAGTGATGGTGGTCGCGCTCGTCACCGGCACGATGGCCGCTCCACTCGCTCCCGCGTTCGCGGACGCCGCGACCATGCGCTTCGACCAGCCGTACGTCCCGCTGATCCAGCCGGGTCAGTCGGGCCAGGCCACCGTCATCGGTACGAACGGAGCGGGGGCCGCGCCGATCTCCGCGTTCCGCGTGACGGCACCCGACCAGACGACCTTCACCACGAACCAGTACTACGTCGACGGCGTGGCCGGCACCATGCCGTGCACGCTGTCGAACGCCAACCGGCTCCTGACGTGCACCGCTGCGGCCGGCAACGAACCCGTCTTCCCGGCGAACGCGCGCACCCGCCTGTCGGTGGCACTGACGGTCGACGCCGCGGCCCCCGACGGAGTCACCCTGGAGAACGGCGAATGGGCCATCGACTCCGGGTACCCCGACTCACCCGTCTCCTTCGCGGTGGCCACCCCCGTACCCGGCCCCCCGGGCACGGACGGCTCGCCGGGCGTCCCGGGCGAACAGGGCCAGCCGGGGGTGACCGGAGCGGACGGCGCCCCCGGTGCGCCGGGCAAGGACGGCCTGCCCGGTGCCCCCGGGCAAACCGGCCCCCGCGGCCCGGTCGGACAGACCGGCAGCGACGGCGCACCCGGCCCCTCCGGCCAGGACGGCACACCGGGCGCTCCGGGTGAACAGGGCCCGACCGGTACCCCCGGGCCCACCGGCGCGACCGGCAGCGACGGCGCACCGGGGCCCGCAGGAGCGGACGGCACGCCCGGCAAGGACGGACTGCCGGGCCCGCAAGGCACCCCCGGCGCGACCGGAGCCCCCGGCCCGGCGGGTCCGGCCGGCCCCAAGGGCGACCCGGGCACCTGCAACTGCTCGCACGGCCACCACGGCGGCAAGGGGAAGGTGATCTCGGACGATCCTGTGACCATCCGATCCGGACCCGGCAGCTCCCACAAGGCCCTCGGCAAGGTCTCCCCGGGCACCCTCCTCGCACTCCGGTGCAAGACGAAGGGCGAGCAGGTCGGAGGCAACAGCCTCTGGTACCGGCTCACCGACAACCACGGATGGGTCCCCGCCCGGTACGTCGCGGGCAAGTCCCCCATCCCCTACTGCACCTGAGGCCCCGTGGGGCGGGAATCCCCCGCCCCACGGGCAACCCGGCTCGTCCGCGCCACCGCCCCCGTCGTCCACCACACTCCCGAAGCAGGACCCAAGACGATGACGACCCAGCCAGCACCCACCGCTTCCGCTACCGAGCCCCACCGCAGGTCCGCGGTGCACCGGGACGCCGTCTGGAGGCTTCCCAACACGGTCTGCCGCATCGCCGGCCTCCTCGGCCCCCAGGTCTCCCACCGCCTCCTCCAGAGGGCCTGCGAATCCGCCGCCGGCGCCTTGGACGCCTCGACGATCCGGGACGGGGAAGTGGTGCCCGACTTCCGCCGCTCCCGCTCCGACGGCACCTTCACCGCACCGGAACTCCTCGCGGCCATCGACGAGGTGCTCCCCGGAGTCGAACGCGCCCTCGGCGTCTCCTGCCCGGACAGCGAGGTCTCCTACGGGCTCAACGTCCACAACGACGGCGACTTCTACCGCGCCCACCAGGACGTCGGCCCCCAGGACTTCGCCTCCAGGCGCCTGCTCACCTTCGTCTACTACCTGCACCGCACCCCACGCCCCTTCGAAGGCGGCGCACTGCGCCTCTACGACGGAGCGACCTCACTGCACCCCGGCGGACGACCCCTGACGTGGCAGGACCGGACCTGGCAGGACTGGCCCCCCGAGCACGACAGCATCGTGTTCTTCCTGCCCGACAAATGGCACGAGGTACGCACCGTCACCTGCCCCGGCAAGGAGACCCGCAACAGCCGCTTCGCCGTCAACGGCTGGCTCTGCACTCCACCCGGCCCCGGAGACCGACGAGCCGTCTGACCCCCACCGCCCAAGGAGCCCTGCCCCATGCCCTCCCTCACGGTCCTGGTCACCGGCGCCGGCACCGGCGTCGTCATGGTCGTCCCGGGAGCCATCGTCAGCGGCACCGCCCACTTCACCGAGGCCACGCGCCCCGCCGACACGGGCACCGCAGCCGCCTACACCGAACTCGAAGGCATCGAGCAGCACATCATGGACCGCCTCGGCGAACTCAGCCCACCGGGCTCTTCTCCCCGGTCCACCGCGGAGGCAGTCGTCCGTCTGGTGGGTCTCCCGGTGGGATCACGGCCGTTCCGCACCCCGGTGGACGTCCTCCACGACGGCGCCGAGCAGCTCGACGAACTCGCCCGCAAGCTGCAGTCCGCCCTCATGACCCGCCTCGGCATCGAACGCCTCCTCCAACCCACAGGCCGCCGCGACGGCGACCCGGCCCGGTAGGCCGGCAGCCAACCACTGCTCCTCCGCCCAGGCCAACCGGACCCGTCCCGCCCTCTCCTCTGGCAATCCGGGGGGAACCACTTCTGCGTGCGACGCAGGTCCTCGATCCGTGGCACGGCGTCCGCGAAGACCGCTGTCGGTTGGCGGTGAGGGGCCGAGGGACGATCCAGGGGGCCGAGCTCCCCGTCCTGGCGGTAGCCGTTGACCCGCTGCGCTGCGCACGCACGAGAGAGGGCCACGTGGGCGAGGGGACGGGTTGGGCAGCGTTCGACCGGCCGCCGACGACCTTCGAGGGGCCGCGGCGCGTTGCGGTGGACCATCCGCGTCAGCGTGCGCCGGGACGCATCGCAGCCGCGGTGTCCACCGCAACGGCCAGCGCATCGGTGGGCGGTCGGTCGAGCAGTCCCACAAGGTCGGGGCTGGAGTTGCTGAGGAACCCATGGCGGACGCTGGTGGCGATCGAGGCGAGCATCGGCGGCTGGAATGGCAGCAGTGCGTCGTCCGCGAGGAGCCGGGCGCGGTACTCGCTGAGCCCGATCGGTCGGTGGGCGACGTCAAGACGTTCGGCGACGTCGGCGGCGGCGATCGGGTCGCCGACCAGGTCGTAGGTCTTGTCGGCGTACGCAGTCGGGTGGCTGGCAACGATGGCTGCGGCTGCGGCCAGGTCCGCCCGAGCCACCGCAGAGAGAGCGCCATCGCCGAAAGCCGACTCCAGGCCATCGGGTGTCCACGTCAACAACGCTCCGAAGAGCTCGGCGTAGAGACCGTTGCGCAGGAGCGTCCACCCGAGACCGCTGGCTTTGACCAGGTCCTCAGTGGCGCGGTGGGCGAGCGCGAACCCGAGATGATCCCCGGCGCCGGTCAGGCTGGTGTAGATCACGTGCGCGACGCCGTCCCGGACCGCAGCGTCGAGAAGGGCCCGGTGACGAGTGATGACCTGGTCGTCCTCCGCGTACCCGGCCGAGACCAGGACCAGTGTCGACACACCGGCGAGGTCCAGGCTGGTGGGGTCATCGAAGTCCAGTCGGCGCTGCCCGTCGGCGGGGGTTCGGCTGCCACCCAGAGCGGGCACCTTCCGGTCGGCCAACTCCTGGAGCGTGAGGGAGGCAAGCTGTCCGTTCGCACCGGTCACCATGATCATTGCGGTTCGATCTCCTACCGTGGTTCTCTTCAGTAACTACGGCGATCCTGAACCGGCCGTGGTCGGCCCACAAGGAGGCAGATTCATGTCAGTGAGGCACACCGGTGTAACTGCCGGCCCCGCAGGGCTGGAACCGTGCGGGCAGCCGGACCACCCCGACTGCGGGATCCGCGACGTTCTCGACCGCGTGGGCGACAAGTGGTCCGTCCTCGTGATCGTCGAACTTGCGAACGGGACGCGGCGCTTCCGGCAACTCCAGCGCGCCATCGACGGAATCTCCCAGCGGATGCTGACGCTGACCGTGCGCCGGCTGGAACGCGACGGGCTGGTGATGCGAACCGTCTACCCCACCGTGCCTGCCCAGGTCGACTACCGACTCACCGTGACCGGCACAAGCCTGACCCACCTCGTCAAGGCACTGGCCGACTGGTCACTCGAGCACCGAGACGCCATCGCCCAAGCCCGCCGGGCATACGACGCGCAGCATCCCGACAACGAGATCCGATGACCATCGGCGTCACCAACGTCATCACGCCCCGTGACGGCGCGACGCCTCACACCTGTTCACGAGATCGCACAGGCTCCGGCCGGTCGGTTGCGGCCGCCATACGGCCGCCACGCTGTGGCAACAACGGGCGGCGAGAATCGGGCCCGGGGCCAGGGCCCGCACGCCCGCCCCCGCCATCCCGTCCCACCCTGGAGCATTTCGTGACGCTGCTGACGACCTGGCCGGAGACCGGCCCCGAGACCGTCGTGCGCCGCACCTCCGACCCCGCCGAGATCACGGCCGCACTAGCTCCGATCGGGGTCCGGTACGAGCGCTGGCCGGTCCGTGAGGACGTTCCGGCGGACGCCGTCGGTGACGCCGTCCTCACCGCCTACCGGGCCGAGATCGACCGATTGACCGCGCAGGAGGGCTTCGCCACCGTCGACGTGGTCGCGCTGCACCCCGGCGACGATCCCGGGTTCGCCGAAACGGCGAAGGCAGCAAGGGCGAAGTTCCTGGAGGAACACACGCACGATGACGACGACGAGGTGCGCTTCTTCGTCGCGGGTTCCGGCATCTTCTACCTGCACGTGGGCGCCGAGGTCCATGCGGTGCTGTGCGAGCGGGGCGATCTCCTCGGCGTACCGAAGGGCACCACGCACTGGTTCGACATGGGAACCCGGCCCGCCTTCACCGCGATCCGCTTCTTCCACGAGGAGGACGGCTGGATCGGCACCTTCACCGGCAGCGGGCTCTCCCACCGCTTCCCCGACTTCGACACGATCACCGCGGGGTACGCGGCGTGAGCCACGCCGTGGAAGCCGTCGTGCTGGACATCGAGGGCACCACAAGTGCCACCGGCTTCGTCGTCGACGTGCTGTACCCGTACGCGCGCGAACGGTTCGGCGTGCTGCTCGCCGAGCGGGCCGGGGAACCGGCGGTGGCCCGCGCCCTCGCCCAGGTACGGACGGAACTGGGGGAACCGGATGCCGGCCCGGCCCGGATCGAGCAGACCCTGAACGCCTGGCTCGACGAGGACCGCAAGGCCACACCGCTGAAGACCCTGCAGGGCGTCCTGTGGGCCGAGGGGTTCGC
Source organism: Streptomyces sp. NPDC090077 (assembly GCF_044747545.1). Classification (NCBI taxonomy): domain Bacteria; kingdom Bacillati; phylum Actinomycetota; class Actinomycetes; order Kitasatosporales; family Streptomycetaceae; genus Streptomyces; species Streptomyces sp. NPDC090077. The sequence continues at coordinate 528,814 of NZ_JBIVEG010000002.1, read as the reverse complement.
GCGCGGTGAGCTCGTCTCGCACTTCTTCGCCGACGTGGTGCCCGCGCTGCGGCGCTGGCGTGCCCAGGGCGTCCGCCTGTACGTGTACTCGTCCGGGTCGGTCGCCGCGCAGCGGGCGTGGTTCGGGCACAGCCCCGAGGGGGATCTGCGCGAGCTCGTCACCGGTTGGTACGACACCGAGAACGCGGGACCGAAGCACCTGGCCGGATCCTTCCGCGCGATCGCCGCGGACACGGGCATCGCGCCCGAGCGGCTGTTGTTCCTCTCCGACCGCGGCAGCGAACTCGACGCCGCCCGGGCGGCGGGCTGGCGTGTGGTGGGCGTGCGACGGCCGGGGGAGCCGTACTACGAAGAGGGTTCGCGGGGCCACGTACGGGCCGGGACCTTCGAGGACATCGAAGTGGTGGGGAGCGGAGCATGAAGACGGCGGGCTACGACCTGGAGCGGGCCGGTGCGGTGCTGGCGGCGGAGGCGGCACGATTCGCCTCCTTCGGCTGGATGCGCGGTACCTCGGGCAACCTCTCGGTGCTCCTCTCCCGGGATCCGTTCCGGCTGGCCGTGACGGCGAGCGGCCACGACAAGGGTGAGCTGACCCCGGCCGACGTGGTGCTGGTGGACGAGCGGGGCGCGGCGGTGGGCGGCGGCAGGCCGTCCGCCGAAGCGGAACTGCACGCGAGGGTGGTCCGGCTGACCGGCGCGAACGCGGTGGTGCACGTGCACACCGTCGCCTCCGTGCTCATGGGGCGCAGGCAACCGGGCGGCATCGTCCTGAAGGACCTGGAGATGCTCAAGGGGGTCGGCCACCCGGCGGAGGGGGAGGAGATCACCCTGCCCGTGATCGCGAACAGCCAGGACATGGGGGTCCTCGGGGACCGCCTGGAGGCCGCCCGGGACCCGCGGATGCCCGCGGTGGTCGTGGCGGGGCACGGCCTGTACGCGTGGGGCGATTCGCCGGGCCGGGCACGCCACCACACGGAGATCGTGGAATGGCTCCTCGAACTGGAGCTGGCCACGGGCTGATGCGCCGAGCGCTCCGCAGCGCAGAGGGCGCCCCCGTTCGGGGGCGCCCCGCTTTGGCGTGCCCCGGGTCAGGTCAGGTGGTCCGAGGGCAGTTCCCCCGCCGACACCTCCAGTACGCCCCGCTCGGTGACCAGTGCCGTCACCAGGCTGCCCGGCGTGACGTCGAACGCCGGGTTGTGGCCACGGGAGGCGGCCGGCGCGGTGCGGATGCCGCCCCACTCCAGTACCTCCTCCTCGCCGCGGAGTTCGATGGTGATGTCCTCGCCGCTCGCGGTCGCCAGGTCCACCGTCGTGGTCGGGGCGGCCACGACGAAGGGGATGCCGGCATGAGCGCAGGCCAGCGCGATACCGACCGTGCCGACCTTGTTCGCGGTGTCGCCGTTCGCGGCGATCCGGTCGGCGCCCACCACCGCGACGTCCACCTCCCGGCGCAGAATGGTTCCGGCCGCGGCTCCGTCCGCCTGGACGTAGTGCGCGATGCCTTCCTCGGCCAGCTCCCAGGCGGTCAGCCTGGATCCCTGCAGGAGCGGTCGCGTCTCGTCGGCGTACACCGTCTCGAGCCGCCCGCGGGCGTGCAGTTCACGGATCACCCCGAGCGCCGTGCCCCAGCCCGCGGTGGCGAGGGCACCGGTGTTGCAGTGGGTCAGGACGCGCAGCGGCCGGTCCTCGCCCTGCCGCTTCAGCAGCCAGTCCGCACCGTGCCCGCCCAGCGCGTGATTGGCCTCCACGTCCTCGCGCTGCACAGCGGCGGCCTCGGCCAGGACCGCCGTCACGCCCTCCTCCAGCTGTGCCAGTACCCGGTCCACGGACACGGCGAGGTTCACCGCTGTGGGCCGGGCCGCCCGGACCCGGGCGACCTCCTCGCGTATCCGCGTACGGTTCCAGCCCTCGCGCTCGCCCTGCAGCAGCGCGAGGGCCACGCCGTACGCTCCGGCCGCCCCGATCGCCGGGGCCCCGCGCACCACGAGCCGTCGGATGGCGTCCACCAGTGCGTCCACGTCCGTGACGCGCAGCACCTCCTTCCGGTGGGGCAGGGCTGTCTGGTCGATCAGCGCGAGGCCGTCACCGACCCACTCGACGGCACGCAGTTCCCGGGTCATGGCAGTGCACTCCAAAGGCTGGGAGGGACAGGGGGAGGGGTGCGCGTCACCGTACAGGAGCCCGGGAACCACAGTTTGAGACGGAGGACTGGTCGCGCGAACCCCAGTGCTACTCTCCTGCCTCAACAATCTGTTGCAATATATTCCGAGGGGAGAGCGCACATGCTGCTGACCATGCGCCGCTACCTCGACTACGGCCGGTGCGCCAGCGACTTCTGTCGCGGCTGAGCGCACCCTCGCCCGGCGCCCGACGAGCTCCTCGCCGACTCGTCTGATTTCACGCCGATTTCACGTATCCCGCATGCCGTTCGCCTCCGTGCGGCTGCCGGCTTTGCGCACCCCTCGTACGCCCGTACTCCCTTGCATCGGCACCCCCGTACCCATGCGCCCCCGTACGTCCGTACGCCCCTACCGTCCTGGAAGGTCACCTCCATGTCCCGGAGATCCCGTACCCGAGCCCTTCGACTCGCCGCCACCGTCGCGGGAGCAGCCCTGTTCGCCACCGGCTGCAACGCCGCGGCGGCGAAGAAGGAACAGGAAGGCGGCAAGAGCGGCGGCCCGCTGTTCACGCTCGTCACCCCGGACGCCGTGGGACAGAACGAGTTCCTCAAGCTCTCCGTGGCCGGCGTGAAGGCCGCGGCGAAGGCGCACTCCGGCAGCTCCAAGGTGTACGAGTCCACCGACGCGGCCACCCGGCAACAGAACGTCCAGGCCGCGGTCGACTCCAAGCCCCGGGTGATCGTCCTGGTCGGCTTCGAATTCGCCGACCTGGTCGCCCAGCAGGCCCCGGCCCGTCCGGACCAGCGGTTCCTGGTCGTCGACGCCTGCACCGAGCAGACCTACCCGAACGTGAGCTGCGCCGTCTTCCGCGAACACGAAGGAGTCTTCCTGGCCGGAGCCGAGGCCGGACTGCTGACCAGGAGCGGCAAGGTCGGCGCGGTGGACGTGCTCGACACACCCCAGTTCCGCCGCTACAGCGAACCGTTCGCGGCCGGGGCGAAGAAGACCGCGCCCGCGAGCGAGGCGAGCACCCGCTTCGTCGGCGGCCAGTCGCCCTTCAACGACTCGGCCCGCGCCAAGGAGCAGGCGAGCTCCCTGATCTCGGGCGGCACCGACCAGCTCATGGCGGCCGCCGCCGCCGGCAACTACGGGGTCTTCGAAGCGGCGAAGGCCAAGGGCGCCTTCGCGTACGGCGTGGATGTCAACCAGTGCGCTTCGGCGCCCGGCACCGTCGTCGACAACGTGATCAAGAAGACCGACGTCGTCGTGGAGAAGGGCATTGAACAGGCGATCGGAGGCAAGGGCGGCCAGAGCCTCTCCTACGGGCTCAAGGAGGGCGGCATCAGCCTGACCGGCCTGGAGCAGGGCCTCGCCGACTCCCAGTGCGTCATCGCCCAGCACGCCCCGGTCCTCGACCGGGTCAGGCAGCTGCGCGACCAGATCGTCTCCGGGGAGCTGCAGGTCGATGACCCCGCCGCCAAGTAGTGCCGCAGGCCGGGCCGTCGAACTGTCGGGCATCACCAAGCGCTACCCCGGAACCCTCGCGAACGACGCGGTCGACCTCAGCGTCCGGCACGGCGAGATCCATGCCCTGATGGGAGAGAACGGCGCCGGAAAGTCCACCCTCATGTCCGTCCTGTACGGGATGGAGCGGCCGGACGCGGGCACGATCCGCGTGAACGGCCGCGAGGTCCACTTCTCCGGCCCGGCCGACGCGATCGCCGCCGGACTCGGCATGGTCCACCAGAACTTCCGGCTGTTCGACTCGCTGACCGTCGCCGAGAACGTCGTCTTCCACGCCGAGCCGAACCGGTTCGGCCTCCTCGACCGCGGCGCCGCGCGCCGCCGGGTCGGCGACCTCGCCGAGGAACACGGGCTGCCGGTCGACCCGGACGCCAGAGTGGCGACCCTGCCCGTCGGGGTGCGGCAGCGGGTGGAGATCCTCAAACTGCTCCACCGCGGGGCCCGCGTGCTGATCCTCGACGAGCCGACCGCCGTCCTCACGCCTGCCGAGGCCACCGGGCTCTTCACCGTACTCAAGTCACTCGCCAGGCAAGGGCGTTCGGTGATCCTCGTCACCCACAAACTGAACGAGGTGCTGGAGGGCACCGACAACGTCACGGTGCTGCGCGACGGGCGGGTCACCGCCCGACTGCGTACCTCCGACACCACGGCGGCCGAGATCGCCGAAGCCATGACCGGCCGCCAGGTGGAGCTCGACCGAGTCCACCCACCCGGCGTCCCCGGCGAGGTGGTGCTTTCCGTATCCGGGGTGCGCGCAGTGGACCTGACGGTACGGTCCGGTGAGATCGTCGGGATCGCCGGCGTTGCGGGCAACGGCCAGAGCGAGCTCATCGAGGCACTCGCCGGGCTGCGTCCCGTCGACGCCGGCCGGGTCGAGCTCGCCGGCCGCGACATCACCCACGCCTCGCCGGCCGCACGCCGCGAGGCGGGCCTCGCCTACGTACCGGAAGACCGCGCGGCGGTGGGCACCGCACCCGCCGCCTCCGTCGCGGAGAACCTGGCGATGGGCCACCACCGGCGACGGCTCGCCGGCAGGCACGGACGGCTGACCCCCGCAACCCTGCGCGCCCACGCCCGCGCCCTGATCGAAGGCTTCGGCATCAAGACACCCTCACCCGACATCCCGGCGGGCGCCCTGTCCGGCGGCAACCTCCAGAAGCTGCTGGTCGGCCGCGAACTCGCCCACCAGGCAACACTGCTGCTGGTGGAACAACCCACACGCGGGGTGGACATCGGCGCCGTCCGCCACATCCACGACCAGCTGATCGCCTACCGGGACGCGGGTCACGCGGTGCTCCTCGTCTCGGCCGAACTCGACGAGATCCGCAGCCTGGCGGACCGGATCCTGGTGATGTACGACGGACGGATCTCGGCCTCCTACAACCGCGACGACGCCGACGAACACACCCTGGGCCTCGCCCTGGCAGGGGCGAAGACCTGACATGACCACATCGACCTCACCCCTGACACGCATCTCCCTACTACGCTCACCCGCCCTCTTCCCCGTCATCGCCGCCCTCCTCATCGGGGCGCTCCTGCTGGCCGCCGCCGGCGCGAACCCGCTCACCGCGTACGGGGCCGTCCTGAGCGGCTCCCTCGGCCCCGACGGGCTCGCCGCGACCATGACCACCGGCACCAGCGTCCTCGGCATGGCTCTCGCGCTGGCCGTGCCCCTGCGCGCCCGCCTCATCAACCTGGGCGGCGACGGCCAACTCGTACTCGGCGGCCTCGCCGCCACGGTCACCGGCCTCCACGCACCACTGCCCGCCCCCCTCGCCGTCGCCGCAGCACTCCTCGCGGGTATGACGGCCGGAGCCGCCTACGCCGTACTCGCCGCAGTCTGCGAGACCCGCCTCGGGGTACCGCTGCTGGTCAGCAGCCTGCTCCTGTCCTATCCCGCGGTCTCCCTCGCCTCCTACCTGGCGCGCTATCCGCTCAAGGAGCCGGGCTCCAGCCTGCCGCAGACCCGGCGGCTTCCCGAAGGCGTGGCCCTGTACACGTTCGGCTCGACCACGGTGACCGTCGGCCTGCTCCTCGTGGCAGCAGTGGCCATCGCCTACGCCTTCGTCGATGCGCGGACCAGCACCGGCTACGAGGTCCGGATGACCGGCCTGAACCCACGGTTCGCCACCTACGCGGGCGTGGACCGGGAACGGCTGACCCTGCGCCTGATGGGCACCTCCGGCGCCATCGCCGGCCTGGTGGGAGCGATCGGCGTGCTGAGCTTTCCCCACCGCTTCCTCGACGGCTCGCTCACCGCACCCGGCTACACCTGGACCGGACTCACGGCGGCGCTGCTCGCCGCGGCCGCACCGCTCGGCACCCTGCTCGCCGCAGTCTTCTTCACCGGCCTCCAGGTCGGTGGCCTGAGCATGGAGCGGGTCACCGAGGTGCCCCGCGAACTCACACAGGTACTGCAGGCCCTCGTCATCGTCCTCCTCGCCTCCAAGCTGCGCATGACGTGGCCCCGGCCGCGCCGGCGCGCGCACGAAGACGGGAAGGCCACCTGATGTCCCTCGAAGCCGACCTCCTCCTCTCGGTGCTCCGCACACTCACCCCGATCCTGCTCGCCGCCCTCGGCGGAGCGATCTGCGAACGGGCCGGTGTCTTCAACATCGGCCTCGAAGGCATGATGCTGATCGGCTGCTTCACCGCCGTCACCACGAGCTGGTTCACCGGCAGCCCGTGGCTCGGAGTACTCGCGGCTGCGCTCGCCGCCGGAGCGTACTCCCTGATCCTGGCCTTCGGCGCCGTCACACTTCGCGGCGACGCCGTGGTGCTGGGCGTGGCCATGAACCTCCTCGCCGTGGGCCTCACCGGCTTCCTGCTGCGTACGGTCTTCGGGGTACGCGGCACCTTCGACGACCCCCTGCTGACCGGACTCCCCCTGATCGGCGGGCAGTCACCCCTCACCTACCTCGCCTGGGCCGCCGCCGCCCTCACCGCCTTCACTCTGTCCCGCCACGTGTGGGGGCTGCGCCTGCGCGGGGTCGGCGAAGCACCGGACGCCGCGGCGGCCCTGGGGGTGAGCCCCGCCAAGTACCGCTACGGTGCCGTGCTGGCCTCCGGGACGCTGTGCGGCCTGGGCGGCGCCCAACTGGCCCTCGGCAACGTCACCTTGTTCTCCGAGAACATGACCGCCGGCCGCGGCTGGATCGCGGTGGTGGCGGTGATGCTCGGCCGCGCCCTGCCCCTCGGCGTGCTGCTCGCGGCCCTGCTGTTCGCCGCCGCCGAAGCGGTCGGCTTCCGGCTGCAGGGCCTCGGCCTCCCGCAGCAGGCCACGGACGCCGCGCCGTACGCCGTCACCCTCGCGGCCCTCTTCCTCACCACGGCGCGCCGCCGCCGTGCCACCCGCACCACTGGAGCCGTCGTATGACACAGGAACCGCTGCCCCTCACCCGCATCCCGCGCACCGGCCTGCCGGCCCGTGCGCTCGTCGTCGGCGACCCGGCGCGCGCCGAAGCCGTCGCGGGACGGCTCGAAGGCGCCAAGGAGGTTTCCCACCACCGCGAATACCGCCTCTTCACCGGAACGTGGCGGGCGATCCCGGTCGCGGTCGCATCCCACGGGGTCGGCGCACCCGGGGCGATCCTGCTCTTCGAGGAGCTGGCCGAAGCGGGTGTACGCACCCTCATCAGACTGGGCACGGCAGGTGCCATCAGGCCGGGCCTGGCCGACGGCGAGCTCGTGATCGCGGAGGCGGCGGTGCGCGACGACGGAGTGACCGGACAGCTGCTGCCACCGGAGTATCCCGCGGTCGCCACGCCCGAGGCCGTCCTGGCGCTCCAGGGGGCGGCCCGCGCCGTGGGCGCACCCCACCACCGGGGCATCGTCTGGACGCGCGCCGCCTTCCAACCCGGCCTCATCCCCCTCACCCCGTACGGCGAGGCCGGCATCGCCGCGATCGAGATGGAACTGTCCGCACTGCTGGTGACGGCCTCGCTGCGCGGACTGACCGCGGGCGGCCTGCTGGTGCTGGACGGCGCGAACGCCGACGACCTCGTCGACGAGGAAGCAACCGGCGGCTACAACCCGCACCGCAAGGTCGTCGCGGACGGGATGGGACTGGCCGCCACCGTCGCACTGGAGGCGCTGAGAATCCTGGCGGCTGACGAGAAATGAGTACGGGCCCGTCACCCGGCAACGCCACCGCCCACCCCGTGCGCAGGCGAGAGCCAGCAGACCACCCCGACACCCCCCGCCCGCAAGGGGGAGCGGACCCGAAGGCCAAGGCCGCTCCGGAACTCCGCGCCATCACCCTGGGCATGCCCGTCGAAAGGGGTGTGCTCGGGGGAGTCAGGGGACGAGGTCGGCGCCGGTGGCCGGCCGGACGTACAGGACGGTGACGTGCGTGCCCTCGTCAGGGTCGGCGGTGGCCGGGCATCCGGCGGTCATGCCCTTGAAGGCTTCGCCGGAGACCTCGGTGTCGGGGCGCTGGCCGGTGGTTCCCATGAGGTTGGAGACCATGCCGGTTCCTTGGCATACGCGTCCTGCCTGCACGTAGCGGATGCCGACCATGTAGGAGGCGATCCCGAACGCGCCGGATTCGGTGAGGTCGGCGGGGACTGTCCCGGTCATCTTGATGAATCCGGCGCCATGCCAGCACTCGACCTTTGTGATGCTGATGTCGCTCTTCGGGAGCACGTTGGTGCGGTCAAGGCAGTCCACGAACCCCTTCGAGGTGTCGGGGCGGCGGGTGGGCGTCCCGGTAACGGGGGCCTGAGTGATCACGGGGCCGGTGGGCAGGGCGGTGACGTCGGGCCGGATGACGGTGACAGCCGCTGTGGGCAGGGCGGAGGCGGTGGTGGCCGCGGGGCCGGCCTGTTGGCCGGTGTCGGTAGTGCAAGCGGTGAGGAACGCGGCGCCGGTCACCGCGAGAGCAGCCGTGCGAACGAGGCCGACGGCAGTGGGATTGGTCATGGCGTGTGTCCTTCGTGGTGGGTGGAGGGTCAGCGGCCGAGTTCGGTGCGGGATGCGGAGGCGACACGGATGGTCGCGATGTCGCGCAGGATGCGGGCGTCGGCGTCGATGGGGGCCCCGGTGCGGGCCTCGCGTGCGGTGGCGGTGTGTCGCTCGTGCCTGCTCCGCCGTTGTCTTCGGCAGCGGGCGCCCGCCGGATAGGTCCCGGCGGGCGCCTCGTGTGCTGGGCGCGGTCATCAGGGGCAGGTCTCTTCGTTCTTGACCGGTCAGCCTCGGCGCCAGCGGTTGCGGCCGTCGGAACCGGGCCCGCAGACCATGGGGGTGCCGGCGGAGGTCACGCCGGTCGCACCCGCGGGTGCGCAGTACGAGCCGGCGTGAACGACGTTGGAGGAGCTGCCCCCGCTGCTGCTCCCACCGCCGCTACTGCTGCTTGCGCCGCCGCTGGATGAAGAGCCGCCCGAGGACGACGAGCTGCCGCTGCTGCTGTCCGTGTTCCGCTCCGGTTCAGGTGCCGGTGCGGGGGGCGGCGTGGGTGCCGGGGCCGGGGACGGCGGCGGCTTGAGGAGGTCGCCGATCTTCGACGGGCACACGGACTCGGCCAGGTGCAGGACGACGGTGGACGGGGCGCCGTCGACCGGGGCGCCGTCCTGCCGGCAGACCTTCCAGGCCGAGTAGTCGGCGGGGAGGGTGACGTCCGCGTAGGCGCTGCGGGCTTCGAGCTTGACCGTGCGCGCTGCGGCGTCCTTCCACGTTCCGCCGGTCAGTTGCGGTATCCCGGGCGGCGGGAGCGTCGGGGAGGCGGTGACGGTGATGGTGGGGCCGGGGACCGTGACGGTCGGGCCGGGGACCTTCTTCTCCTTGACCTCGGTCACGGTGTCCGGGCCGAACGCGAGAACGACGGCCATGAGGGCGACGAACCCGCCGACGATGATCCCGCATCCGCTCAGGCCGACGCGCTGGCCACGGCTGAGGGGCTGACGTCCCGGAGGCGGCACGGGGGCGAAGGGCTGCGGGGGCGCGGGGTGTGGGTATCCGTAGGCGGGGCCGGTCGGGGGGATCGGGGGAGGCTGGGGGCTGCTCACGTGGGACCTGCTCTTTCTGGGTCTTGGGGGGTGCGCAGTGTGCTGGGCGTGGGTGTCGGCCGGATAGGTCCCGGCGGGCGCCTCATGTGCCGGGGGCGGTCAGGGGCAGGTCTCTTCGTTCTTGACGGTGGAGAACGTGACGCGCGTAGTCAGGTCGTGTGTGCCGGGCTTCGGTGTCTGGCCGCACACCTTCCAGTTGCGGTCCAGGATCTGCATGCGGCCCGCGCCGGTCGCGTCGTCGCTGGAGAGGATGTAGAACCCGGCGGCCTGCGCGCCGTCCTGGGAGGCCTGGAGCTGGTGGCCGACGAAGTTCGGGAGGGTGCCCGTGGCCGGTGCGGCGGTGGTTGCGGCGGCGGCCGGGCTCGCGCTCGTCGCGGCCGGGGCCGCGTCCGTGGCCGGCGCCTGAACTGGCGGGGGCGGGGCGGCAGTCACGGTCACCGTGGCCGTCGTTGTCACGGTGACGGTCGGGGCCGGGGTGGCGGCGGCGGGGCCGTGCTCCTCGTCGGGGCCGACGATCCCGCCGAGCAGGGCCAAGCCGAACACGCTGCCGCCGATGACGGCGATCTTCTTCTGAGTGGTCCAGCCCGCGGGCTTGGGCGGCTGGCCGCCCCAGGGCGGGGGCTGCTGGCCGGGGTGGCCGTATCCGCCGGTCTGCTGCTGGTAGGGGGGCTGGTTCACGTCGTGCTCCTCGGGCATGGGTGGGAGCCCTGCCGGGCGGCAGGGCTGGACGAAGAAGGAGGAGGTGCGGCTTTCTGCCGGGCCGGGGTCATCCGGGCCGGGGCTGCGAGGGCTGCGCCGTAGTCGGGGCAGGGGCGTTCCATGCCGGGGCTCTGTGCCCGCTCTACCCGCAGCCGTTGGGCTCGCCGGTCGGCGGCCTCACGACGGACCTCCGAAAGAGTACGCGCCAGTAGCGGCACGAATTGCCATTGGGTCACTCTGCGCCGTAATGCGGCTCAAACTCCTCTGCCGGCGGCCGCGAGACGTGGTCGGCACCAAGCTCCGCCGAGACCTGGCCGTCGACGGGAACGAACGCCAGGCCCTCCTCGGAGTCGCCGAAGGCTGTCCACACCCTCATGCGGCGAGATGGAGCATCGCGCCCGGAAGGCAGACCAGGAGGAACTGGACCGGCTCCGGGGCTCACAGCGTCGCGCTGTGCAAACCCGGATCCGGACCGCCCGGAACGAACGGCGGAAACGGGGGCTGCACCGCCCATCGCGGGCGCTCGCGCCGGGCTGCGGGCCGAACTGAAGCAACGCGGGCGGACTCTGGCGAGGAATCAGGCCTGCGGCCGCCGGGCCCTGCGTGGGCGTTTCCTCTTCGGCCCGTGCACCCTCCTCGATATGGAGGGTGGCGAGGCAGGTGATCTCCACCGCAGCAAGCAGGGCGTCGTCCCCCGCGGAACCGGCGGGCAGCAGCCCGCCGTCGTGGTGAACGTGAGAATTCCTTTCCCCCGAACGGCATCCGCGTCTCGCGGTCTGCGACTTTGGCACGTCTGGCTCGTCCTACCCCTGGTCTTCATAGCCGCGGTCAGCATCGCCGGCGGCGTGTTCTACGCCGGATGGGACCTCCTCGGCGCCCACGGGATCAAGCCTGAAAGTCGCATCGACTCCAAGACCCTCTTTGACCTGGTCAAGCTCTCCTTCGGCGTCGTTGCCGGAGCTGGTGCCCTCGTCGCCCTGATCGTCGCCTACAGGCGCCAACGCGTCGACGAGGACGGCGCCCTACGAGACGCGACCCGGCTCCACAGCGAACGCTTCACCACCGCCGTCGCCCAGCTCGGCAACGAATCAATCGCGGTCCGCCTCGGAGGGGTCCACGCCTTGGCTGGACTCGCCGACGACGCCCCCAGTCCCAAACTGCGTCAAACCTGCATCGATGTCCTGTGCGCGTACCTCCGTCTGCCCTACACCGCCGCAACAGACCTGCCGGCAGAGGACGCCCAGGCGCAACACGCCTACCTGGCCCTGCGGGAAGTTCGCCACACTGTCATCCGGGTCATCCGCGACCGTCTCGGCCTGGACTCAGGGCACGAGCTTTCTTGGCAGGGTCACGACTTCGACTTCACAGGCGTCGTGTTTGACGGCGGTGACTTCGCCGGCGCGGTGTTCTCCCATGGAACGGTCTCCTTCAAGGGAGCGGTCTTCGCCAGCGGAGAGGTCACCTTTGCCGAAGCGGTCTTCGCCAGCGGCAAGGTCACCTTCGACAACGCGAAGTTCCCCGGTGCCGAAGTCAACTTCGAAGATGCGTTCTTCTTGGGCTGCGCGGTCTCCTTCCAGGAAGTGCTCATCACCGGTGGCTCCGTTTCCTTCGAGAGCGCGCAGTTCTCCAGCGGCCATATCGACTTCGCCCGGGCTGCGCTCACCGGCGGCACCCTCTCGTTCCATGACGTGGCGTTCAGCGGCGCCAGGGTCAACTTCGCCGGCACGTATTTCGGCACCCCTGTCGACTTCGAACATGCGAGGCTCTCCGCCGGCGACATCACCTTCGACCGCGCGAGCATCTCCCCCGGCGCCGTCAGCCTCCCCGAGATGCCGGCCTCCGGCACCACGATCCACTTCCGCGATGTGCTGTTCACCGACAGCACTGGTGCCGTCACCAGCGCGGTGCTTACCAACGGCAGGATCACCGCGAGCGGGCTACCAGCTTCCCAAACTTGATCATCTGCTGAGCCGAATCCAGGCCGGCCGCCACGCGCGCCAAGAGCTACTCCCCTGCCTTGAAGCGCCGAGACCCTCTCAGCCGCGCACGGGCCGCCTGCGTGCAGGCCGTGCGCGCCCAGCCTTCGGTCGAGGCCTCGCCCTAGCGCTTCAGGTGGGTAGCTGTCGGCAATCTTCCACACTCCGCACCGATGCCATCGTCCCGGACGATCCACCGCAGCACCAAGGTCCCGTCATGATGCCTGGCGCCACTCTTGCCCGCGCCGCCGCCAAGAACCTGCCGGATGCCGCCGAACAGGCCGTGGCCGACGGCGTGCGTGTTCCCGGCTCACGCGCGGCCTGCAGGATCTCGCTCCGGGCTTCGGCGCGTTCCCGCTCCCGGCGCCGCTGCGACGCCGAGGGCTCACGCTCCTGCGCAGGGGGCATCATACCGCACCGCCCCCTTCCCCACCACGCTCGACGGCGGATGCACCGGGCGTGGCCATCGGTGCCAGGAGGCCCAGCTGGGTGAAGAACTCGACGGTGTTGAGCTCGTCCCAGTGCTCCACGGCCACGCCGTACCGGACCCGCCAGATGTCCGGCGACCTCATCTCCACCGCCCGCCCGGTGGGCTCCTCACCGAGCAGCGACCCGAGGTGGCTGGCACGGTAGGTGAACCTCCCGACCACACGGTCACCGTCGACCACTACGTCCTCAAGAGTCACACGGGTATCGGGGAAAGCGGCGAACCAGCGTCCCCGGAAGGCCCGGTTGGCCTCCCGGCCGTCCTCGACGTAGGGGCGTGAATCGGGGCAGGCGGACAACCGGGTTCGCCGGGCCGATCACAGCAGGGGCCTGACGACCGCCCGGGCGAGGGCCTCCGCACATGCACGCGGGGCAGCGGCAGCGCCCGGCCCTTCGGCGTAGTAGCGCAGGAACGCCTCCTGGAAGCACGCTCCGATCAGCAGGGACGCGGAGGCGTGCGGATCGGCGTCCGACGCCACGCGCCCGAGCCCCTGCTCGGCCCGCAGGTAGGCGGCGAAGCCCGCGACCGCCTTGTCGGGACCGCCGCCATGCCGACTCATCGCCGTTCGGTGCGCGGCCATCCGCTGCGGATCCGCCAGCAGCGCCCCCAGCATCGGGAGCGACTCCTGGTAGAAGTCCAGTACGGCATGGGCCAGTTCGGCGAGGTTTCCCTCGACATCACCTTCCCCGGGGCGGACCGAGACCCGGGCCAGTCCGGGCACCCGCTCCTCGAGAACGGCGAGCAGCAGTCGTTCCTTGTCTCCGAAGTACTTGTAGAGCGTGGGCTCCGAGACCTTCGACGCCTGAGCGATCTCCTTGGTCGTGGCCTGTGCCACGCCGCGCGTGCGCAGGATCTCCGCGGCCGCGTCAAGGATCCGTTCGCGGGTGCTCATACCGCCTCCCCCTCTTCCGATTGACAGGTTAGTGAACACTAGCCACCATAGGGGCTAGTGTTCACTAACCCCCTTGGGGAAGGTCAGTATGAAGAAACGTGTCATCGTCTGCCTGGCCGTGGTCCTCGTCTGCCTGCTCGCCTTGGCGGGCACGGTCGGATACCTCACTTTCCTCCGCTCGCCCGCCAACCCTCCGGCCGAAGCCTGCGGCAACGGGCGCGCGCCGGGCGCGGGCCCCGTCGTCGTCGCAGCGGGCGCCAGCATGACCCGGGGCACGCAGGGAGCGGACTGGGTGGGCGCGCTGCGCAACCGGCCCGAGTTCCGCGGGTACGAGTTCGTCAACGCAGGCGTCAACGGCAACACCAGCGCCGATCTGCTACAGCGGGTCGATGCCGACGTCGTGGCGTGCGACCCGCATGCGGTCACCCTCCTGATCGGCACCAACGACGTCCGCGACGGCGTACCGGTGGACCAGTACGAAGACAACCTCGGCGCGATCGTCGACCGCATCAGGAGCAGAACCTCGGCCCGGATCGCGCTCATGTCCCTGCCGCCGCTCGGCGAGGACCTGGACGCCGGCATCAACGCCAGGCTCGGCGCCTACAACGCCGTGATCAGGGAGACGGCCGCGCGCAACCACATCGACTACCTGCCCGTCCACGAACAGATGGCCGATCACCTCAGGCAGCGCGGCGGGAAAGGAGCTTCGTACGACTTCAGCTTCGCGCTGGCCTACAGCGCGGCGGCCGAGCACTACCTGCTCCGGCGCAGCTGGGACGAAGTGGCCCGCGGCAACGGCCTCGAACTACTCGTCGACCACATCCACCTGAGCAACCGGGGCGCGGCGATCGTCACCGCGACCGCCGCCCGGTGGCTCTCCACGCCCGTTGGGGGAACCGCATGAACACCGTGAACACCCGCACCACCCACGTCGTGTGCGTCGGCGACAGCCACACCCGTGCCCAAGTGGGCGTGGACTACGTCAGGATGCTCGAGGAGCACGCCGCCGGCCATCCTCACCGCTTCACGAACGCGGGCGTGAACGGCGACCTCGCCCACAACGTCCTCCTGCGCCTCGACTCCGTCATCGAGCAGCAACCGGACGTGGTCACGGTTCTGATCGGCACCAACGACGCCAACGCGAGTCTCAGCGAGAAGAACATCCGCATGATGACCAGGATGAAGAAGCTGCCGGTCAGACCGACGATCGAGTGGTACCGGGAGAACCTCGCCGCCATCGCGGCTCGGCTGTCGGAGGAGACCGACGCCCGGATCGCGTTGCTGTCGCTGCCCGTGCTCGGCCAGGAACCGGACTCCGAACCGGTCCGACGGGCCGGGGAGTACAGCCAGGTCGTCAAGGAAACGGCAGCGGCGTACGGCGTCACCTACCTCCCGCTCTACGAACGCCAGATCCGGCACCTGCGAACGGTCGACCACACCCCCGGCATCGCCTTCCGGGACGGCCGGACGCTGTCCAGCCGGGCCGCGATGCAGCACTTCCTGCTCGGACGGTCCTTCGACAGCATCTCGCGGCGGCGCGGTCTGGAGCTCACGACGGACTTCATCCACCAGAACAGCCGGGGCGCGGCAATGATCGCGGCTGTGATCAACGAATTCCTCAGCGCCGGCCGCGGCACCAACCTGTCCGGACCACACGACTAGTAGTGCTTTGTTAGCTGGTCTTGTCACGTCGGGTGTCTGGTAGTTCGCTGGCTGTATGAGGGTTGGGGAGCTTGCGGCGGTGCGGGGCCGGTTGGAGGAGTTCGCTTCGGAGGTGTTTGCGCCGATGGTGCGCCGGGACCAGCGGGCGAAGGGCCAGTTGTATCTGCGGGGCCTGCTGCTGGACGGCCGGCGCAAGTCGATGCAGCCGATGGCCGAGCGGCTTGGGGTGGACCATCAGCAGTTGCAGCAGTTCGTGACGTCCTCGACCTGGCCGGTTGCCGACGTGCGGGCCCGGCTGGCCTGGCGGGCAGTGGCAGTGGTCCGCCCGCAGGTGTGGGTGGTGGACGACACCGGCTTCCCCAAGGACGGCACCGCCTCGCCCGGGGTGGCCCGGCAGTACTCGGGCACCCTGGGCAAGGTCGGCAACTGCCAGATCGGCGTCAGTGTCCACGCCGCATCCGACACAGCCTCGTGCCCGCTGTCCTGGCGGCTGTTCCTGCCACGGTCGTGGGACGGGCCCCAGGCGGCCCCGCGCCGGGCGGCCTGCCGGATCCCCGACAGCGAATGCCACCGCCCGAAGTGGCAGCTCGCCCTGGACATGCTCGACGAACTCGCCGGGATCGGCCTGCGGCCCGCCGCCCTGGTCGCGGACACCGGCTACGGCGCGAACGCCGACTTCCGCCGCGGTCTGGAAGACCGTGGGCTCGCCTACGTCCTGCAGGTCAAGGCCGAGATGACCGCTCATGGCGAGGAAGCGGTGCCGCATCAGCCCGCCTGTTCAGGGCTCGGCCCCCGCCCGCTGCCCCGTTACCGCACCCGGCCCGTGTCCTTACGCGAACACGTGCTGGCCGCGGGACGCCGGCGGGGCCGGGCCGTGACCTGGCGCAAGGGCTCCAAAGCCGCGATGAGCTCGCACTTCGTGCTCCTGCGGGTCCGCCTTGCGGGCCGCCGGCCCAAACCAGCCGAGGACGGCACGATCCCGCTCCTCTGGCTGATCGCGCAGTGGCCCGAAGGCGAGGCGGAACCGGTGAAGTACTGGATCTCGAACCTGCCCGCGGACATTCCCGCCAAGGATCTGGTCCGCCTCGCGAAGTCCCGCTGGCGCATCGAGCACGACTACCGCGAGCTGAAAACAGCCCTGGGCCTGGACCACTTCGAAGGCCGCTCGTTCACCGGCTGGCACCGCCACGTCACCCTCGTCAGCGCCGCCCACCTGTTCCTGACCGAACAGCGGAGCAGCCCAAAAGCCCCTGCCAGGGCCTGACCCTCTACCAGGCCCTGGACCTCCTCCAACACCTCATCGCCACCTGGACCGGAACCTGCCCCACCTGCCGACAAACCGTCCCCTGGCAGACCTACGACACCACCTAACAAAGCACTACTAGGCAGCGTCTTGTCGATCATTGGTCGAGCCGGATGAGGGTACCGGCGAGGGTGGTGGCGGCGAGGTAGGGGTCGGGGTGCTTCTCGTAGCGGGTGGCGATGCCACGCCCTTGCTTGAGGCGGTGGAAACAGCGTTCGACGACGTTGCGGCGCCGGTAGGCGGCTTACGGGCCGAGTAGCCCTTGTCCGCGACGACGCGGTCCGGCCGGGTCCGGGGTCTGCCCGGACCCGGCCCGGGGACCCGGATTCCGGCGATGACCGCTTCGGCCTGCGTGCAGTCGTTGCGGTTTCCGCCGGTGATGAGGAAGGCCAGCGGGCGGCCCCGGCCTTCGCACGTCAGGTGGACCTTGCTGGTCGGTCCGGCGCGGGAGCGTCCGAGGCCACCTTCTTCGAGCCCCCTTTGGCAGCGGCGTCCTGGTGGGCCCGCACGGTCGTGGAGTCGATCGCGACGGGCCAGTCGGCCTCCGCGCGGCTCTGGGCCGTTGCCAGGAGCCGGGCGAAGCGTCCGTGGACGGTCTGCCACGGGCCGAACCGTTCGGGCATGTCTCTCCAGGGCAGGCCGGTGCGGAACTCGAACACGATGCCCTCAAGGACCTGACGGTGATCCCGCCACCGGCCACGAGCCCGACCCACAGGCGGCGGCAACGGCGCGATCACCGCCCACGCAGCGTCAGGAATCGGGCCGTCAGGGCGTGCTCGGCGAAGAGGTCTTCCTGCAGGGTGCGGCGCTCGGCGTACGGGCCTTCGGCCCGTGGCGCGGGGTGCGGACGTCAGCCCAGCCAGCACCGGCCAGGACTCTCCGCTCCGGGGTCGCCGGCGTCGGCCGCGCAGTGGCCGGCGGGAGGCGCCAGCAGGTCCGTGACCTGTCGGCAGACTGTTTCCCAGGCCTCGTCGGAAAGTCGGCCCAAGCCGCCGCTCCGCAGGGCGTGGAGATCCTCTTCAGCCGTCGGGTGGCAGCGGACGTCCTCATCGAGGAACTCACCGTCCTCACGGACGGCCACGCGCAGCAGCTTGCCTCCGTCTTCCTCGCGGTGCAGGGCACCTGCCACGACGAGGGGCGGTGGCCCGCCCGCCTCGCCCGCCGCCTTGTGGTAGCGGCTGGCGATCGGGGCGCGCCAGAGCAGGCTCAGCAGCAGATGGCGTTTGGCCAGGACTTCCGCGAGGTCGGTGAGGTGGACGCCCTCCGGTTCGAGGATGACGGCGTGGGCATCCAGGACGAGTGCCGCAGGCAGCAGGCAGCGCAGGGTGCTGCCGACGAGGTTGCCGCCGACCGTGGCCGTGCGGCGTACGGCTCCGGTTCCCACGCCGGCAGCGGCCTTTCGCAGTACCTCGGGCACCCGGTCGTCCACCCGGCTCAGCAGCACGGCCGATCCCAGGGTTTCGGGCCCGATCCCGTTGGCCTCCGGGAGGTCGCGCAGGGACATGGCCCGGGTGGGGAATCCGTCCCGCTGCCAGGTGGCCCACAGCAGGGTGGCGCCGCCTATCGGCACCGCTCCCCCGGCCATGCACTCCTGTGCTTCGGACATGGACGTGGGTAGACGCAACAGCACGGCAGTCAACCTGCTTTCCGGTGACTAGACGGCGAGGTACAGGGCGTTCCGGCCGAAAGAAGCCGTCGCCAGGCGCATTTTGGCCGTAGGGACGCGGGCGCGTACAGAGCTCATACCTTCAGGCAATGCGCCCCCTCGTGCTCCGGCTCACGCACACGGCGCGCGAAATCGCCCGTGGCCGCAGGACACCGTCCAACCAGCGAAGCCCGACCCCGCTGATCGGGAGGACTCCCGACTTGCAGCCCACGATCGCCCTGCGCCTGACGCTGCGCGACCCGGCTCGCGTTCTGCGGGAGGTCGGCGCCCAAGCGACGCGTGCTCGCCCGCCGGGCAAGGACCGAACGGCCCGTGCCTCGTCCAGGCCGCTCTTTCGGATCTTGCCGAGTGGGCTCGCAGACGCAGAGGGCTCCAGAGCCGGCTGCTGATGTGGTCGGCCGCCGGGCTTTCGGGGTGAGGGTGAAGAAGCCGAAGGTGCCCTTCGCCGCGAAGAACAGCCCGCCGTCGCCGACGTCGGCCAGCCCGTCCAGGCACCGGCCCGACAGGGAACACCCCTCTACCGTCCGGCCGTCAGGCCCCAGCCGCCGGATGCCGCCGTTGGCGTCCCCCACCAGGAGGCCGAGCCCGCCCCGCACTCGGCCGAGACCCGCGCCGGCCTCAACGGTGCGTGCAACGCCCTGCGGGCGCTCGGCGCCGCCGCCCTGACGCCGGAGCAGCACGACCGGCTGGCCGCACTGGCCACCGGGGACCGCCGCCTGGTCGCCTCCGGGTCCGACCACGCGATGATCCGCGAGGACGAACAGCTGGGAGCTTTTCTTCCTGCGCGAACAGGTCCTGGCGCGGACGCGCCCGTTCCTTCCCGGGGCCGCAGCTGCTGGTCGTGTGCGGCCTCCCGGCCGGATGAGCCTTGAAGATCGCACGGCCGGGAGCCGGTTTTCGCTTGCCGGGGTCGGTCGCTCCGTCGTTGGTGGTGAGGGCGCCGGTCCGGCCCCTTCCACACCCGGCCCGGCGGTATGGACGACACCGTCGGGGCTTGATCGAGGGAGTACTACAAGACCGACGGCCGGAGAACCGAGCGCCGCCGTCAGCCGCCGATGGCCGTCCCGCCGGGCGGAGGGCGGGACTTCGTCCGCCGTCACGTCCAGGCACAGCCGCTTGAGACGGACCGGGTGGCGGTCAACCCCGCCCCGGTCGATAGCCCGGTCCGCGCTGGTCTCCACGTCGACACCCTGCCGGTCGAGGAAGGCCATCCTGGCAGCCGTGCCCGGCCAGGCCGGGGCGAAGCGGTACACGTCGAGGTGCCGGGCGTGTCAGTGGTTTGCGGCATGATGCCGGGCGGGACAGCGCATCCGCTAGGAATTTCCGAGACCGTCTTCAACAGGGGGCTTCGTGCACAAGCTGGTCGCAGATGAGGTAGAGGTCGCCGAGGATCGGCAACAGCACTATGAAAGGTGGCAGTGGGGCGGAAGGCTGCCGAGCGAAAGGCTGCGCGGTGTCCGCGGGAGCAATGTCCTGGGTCTGCTCACCTTCGACAGCGACCTGGTGCACGCCCTCGATGTCGCGGGTCCCGAGGTCCAGCGTTCAGTGGCGTTGTGCGCCGCTCGGCGGGCGTGCGACGCGGCGGGCCTGACCGATGTGGGATGGGTCGCCCCGGCGCTCACCGCGTTGGCGCAGGGCCGTCCGCTACGAGCGCCCTTCAACGACGACGACCAGATGTGGGAGATCCTGCGATCCTCCCCCCTCGTACCGGGTCCGACGGTGCTCGGGGCGATGCCCCCCGAGCGACCGCCGTACATCCCCCCGCCGCCGGCAGGGTGGACGTGGGTCCCGGTCGCAGAGCCGCAAGACGACGGGGCGACGCGCTACGAACTTGACCGGCTACCGGGCAGCCGCGCGCCGATGGAGTCCGCTTCCTTGCTGGTGTATCCCGGCACACCGGACGTCCGCGGACCGATCTCACAGCCGTACTTCGCTCTCCCCGCCGTGCTCGCTGCTGCTGAGCCCGATCCGCTGAAAGCGGCTCTGGACGCGGTGTGGCATGCGGTGCACACGCACGGCGAGCACTACCCCAAGCTGCTGAAGGAGATCTGGGCGATCTGCTCCAGGCAGGCACACAAGTAGGTGTCGGCAGTCGAGTTGCCGGGCACGCCTCAGGGCTCGCCCAGCAGCCGGGCGAGGGGGTCGTGGGCGAGAAGGACCGGTGCGGCCAGGGCCTCGTCATAGTGGGGGCGCGGAAAGACATAGGGCCCCAGGTGCAGTTCTCCCCACTCCGGCCGGCGGGGCTGGTGGAAGCCGGACCAGGTGACCTCGGTCGCCGTGGCGCGGAGCACGGCGAGCAGGGGCCAGCAGGCATCGATCCCGCAGGAACAGCCCAGAAGGCACAGGGCGCCCGTGTCGCGGTCGCGGAGATCCGGTGGGGAATCGCCCAGGAAGTGGGACCGGGCCCGGTCTCCGTCTACATCATCGTCGAGGTGTAGCGGGGCGTGCTGGCGCAGCAGGAACTCCTCGTGCTCCTGCGGGGTGTGATCGTCCTCGTCGAGCTCCCGGCTCCAGAGCTCGCGCGTCGCTCCCACGACCAGGACGCGCAGGTCGGTACCGTCGATCCGGACACCCCAGGCCATCAGGTGCGGGAAGCCAGGGTGAGGATGGCGCAGAAACTCCACCCGGTGCGTGACGATCGGCAGATTCATACGCCCCATCCTGCGGCGCCCACCCGACCGCCTCCACCGAGTAACGCCACGCCGGGAGGCCGAAGCGCGCACCGCCGGGCATGCCCGAGGCGAGCTGCCACGCGGGGGGCTTGGGCCTGTCGCCCTCCGAGTTCCGATCCGCGGTACGGGTCCACACCGGCGGCGGCTGGGACACCCGCACCTGCTGCAAACCAGCCACGTTCGACGTCGCCCGGCGGGCCCTCGCCGAGGGACGACCCGCGCGAGTCCGCCGAGCGGTCATCGCAGTGAAACACCCTCGCCGTCGGCGCCTGTTCCGGGGAACACTGCGCCCATGGAGTTCCTCTGCTACCACCGCGACCGCACCGGCTCCCTGTCACTGCGCTACGAACTGAACGCCGCGCACTTGTCCTACATGGATGGATTCGCGAAGGAGATGATCGCCCGGGGGCCGACCTTCGCCGACGACGGCGAGACCCTCACCGGCAGCGTGCACATCCTCGACCTGCCCGGTCCCGCTGCCGCCCGCGCGTTCGCCTTCGACGAGCCGAACTACCAGGCCGGCGCCTACCGGGACGTACTCGTGCGACGGTGGCGCAACGCCCTGGGACGCACCATGTGGGACTTTCCCGGCGGCCGGACCGGCGGCAACCGATACCTGGTGCTCGGCCTCGGCACAGGAGAGGCCGCCGACCTCGCGCTGCCGCCCGAGCCGACGGAGCTGATTGCCTACGGACCACTGCTGTCCGACGACGGGACGCTCTGGCTGGGCACGGCCGCGTTGCTCCGGGCCCCGGACCCGCACACCGCGCGCGCCATCCTGACCCACTACCTGTACGCCGACATCGAGGTGCACAACTGGGAGTTCGGCGGGCGGCCGTCGTGAACGAGGGCGCCCACCGATGCCACGAGGTATAGGGCACGGCCGCCTGCTCCTTCTGTGTTCACCGGTCCGAGGAAACGATCGGGCACTCCGGCCGGGGCCCTAACGTGGACAGGGTGAAGCGTCCCCTCACCGCGCTGTCGACGGCCGCCGCCCTGCTGCTCCTCGCGCCCGGCCCGGCACACGCCGTGGATCCGGCACCGTGCGTCAGGGGCGAGTCCGAAGCCAGGTCCCACAGCTCCGTGGACGGCAGCGAGCTGCGGTACACCGAGGTCTCGCAGTACGACCCCGAGATCAAGCACGCCATCGCCGCCTGGCAGTACGCCGGAGCGAAGATCAAAGTCCTCAAGGACTCGGCGACGACCGTCAACGACCTCGAGTTCGGGGACGTCGACAGCCTGGGCGGCGGAGCCGCGGGCGAGTGGCAGTTCCGCGCCGCGCCCGGCTTCACGGACTACGTCAAGTTCAGCAAGGCCAAGATGAAGAGCTACTCGCCGAAGAAGCGCCGCAGCGTCGCCGCGCACGAGCTGGGGCACGCGCTCGGCCTGTGCCACAAGGCGCACGCGACCACCGACTCGCTGATGTGGCCGGACGTGCAGGAGAACTTCGACGTACCGCAGGCCGTTGACAGGGCCAACTACAAAAAGCTGTGGGGCTGATCATGGGTGCACGGATGTGGACTGCCGCAGGGCTGGCCGGCGTCGGCGGGCTGCTGATCGTCGGCGGCGGCTGGTACGCGGTCGCAGGCGCGTCCTCCTCCACCCATGCCGCCTGCGGCGCCGACCTGACGAAGGATCCCGTCGTCGCCAGCGAGTTCCCCGACATGGCGGTCGTCGAGGTCGTGAAGAACACGCGGGGCTGGGACATCGAGGGCGGCAGCTCGTTCCTCACCAGCGAGGTGAAGTCCCTCAAGACGCTGAAGGGCTCCGTGCCCGAGCGGCTGTCCCTCACCCAGGGCGTCACGAAGGACGGCACGACGGCCGGGAAGTACGTCAACGACGACCCGCTGTACGCCGTCCTCGAACCCGGCAGGCAGTACGTCGTGGGCATCGAGACGATGGACAGCGACGGCCAGGGCCCCTGGGCCGGGTACGTGACGCCGGCGAAGCGCGGCGTGGAGGGCGAGGCCGCGCACTGGCGGGACGCCCAGAAGACCGCCGTGACGCCGGTGTCGGCCTGCGACGACATCGTGAACGGTTGACAGGGCCCCGGCTCAACTCCGCGCAGCCGCCCCGGCCGCGCAGACCGCGAAGTCGTACGTCGGCAGCCCCTGCCTGTGCTGGTCGATCCCGAAGACCTCGTAGAAGATCCCGGACTCGAACGGCGCCACTCCGTCGGAGAGGGCCACCGCCACGTTGGTCGGCGATCCGGTCTTCAGCACGGCTCCCGTGTGGCAGTAATTCGCTCTTCTGTGACAGTCCTGCCACTGTCCGGTTCCGGCGGCCCCGGCGATCTTTGAGTCATGAACACGTTCCTCGACTACCTGACCGTCCTCGCCGTCGCCGCCCTCCTCCTCGCCCCCGCCCTGCACGGTGCCCTGCACGAACGCCGCGTGGAGCGCCAGCTGCGCGCGGCCCGCGACCGCGCGGCGGCGCCCCGGCAGGCGGCCGGTCCCGGCCGGACGGGCCGGCGACCGGGTGCCCGCTCCGCCGCCTGGCGCCGGGACAGCGTCGCCCACTGAGGGCCCTGCCGTCCGGGGCCCCACGCGGTCGACACCCACCGGGGGCGGGGCCAGCATGGAAGGTGGGGGCGAACCGCAGGAGGCCCAGCATGGCCCGCAGACGTCGCAGCTCCGCCGCCGTCCTGCCCGTGGTGACGGCGCTGGCATTGGGGTCCCTGGCCGCCTGGCCGAGCGCGGCGGCGGCTCCCGCCGCCGAGTGCAGCATCCGGCCGGAAGGGTCGTCGGGCTACCTGATCAAGGGCTCGGGCTTCGAACCGGGCAAGTACATCAACTTCTTCCGCAACGGCAACGGCATCGGCGGAGGCCCGGTGGGCCCCGACGGCACCTACTACGTGCACCTGCGCGTCGACCAGGGCGCCCCCGGAGCGGGCGTGACCTTCTTCGCCATGGAAGGGCGTCAGGTCGGCGCCCGCACGACCACCTGTACGGTCGTCGACACGCCCGCCGCGACCTCGGCCTGCGACCCGATCGAGCTCCAGAAGGACGCGTTCGCACTCGGCCACGGCGAGGGCCTCAAGGACGGCCGGGCGGACGGGTTCGAGGACGCCTACCGGCAGTCCTACGACGACGCCTTCAAGAAGAAGCCCGGCATCACGGCCGACCAGTGCGAAGACCTCGGCCTCAAGGCCTTCCAGGACGGCTACGGCAAGGGCTACGAGAAGGGCTTCGCGGAGGGCCGGGCCAAGGGCGGCAAGGAGGGCAAGAAGGAGGGCCAGGAGGACAGGCGCACGGGCAACGCCTCCCGCAACGTCTCCGTCGAGGTCCTCAAGGTGAGGGCGGAGCCCGCGAGCGGCGAGACCGACTGCTCCGTGGGCATCGTGTTCACCGCCACCGTCGTGGCGTCGGGAGCCGGCACCGTCCGCTACCACTGGGAGCGGCCCTCCGGGAACCTCCCGGGCACCCTGGAGTTCCGTGACGACGGTGCGCCCCGGACCGCCATCAGCCAGGGGACCGTGGCGCCGGGAGCCGCGACGGCCACCCTCACCCAGACGTTCGTGGTCGACAGCGGCCCCTCGCAGGGCAAGACGGCGCAGGCGACGGCCAACGTGACGTGCAAGAAGTAGACGTGCAAGAAGTGGGGGGCCGGGATTCTGAACCCGGATCGGGCGTGGTTGCCCGTCCAGGGTCGTCCAGGGTCGTCTCAGGCCGTCCGACGGTCCGGAGCGTCGGAGCGGCCCGTCAGCCCGAGCGGTCGGCGGGCCGCTGCTGCGTGCCGTCCAGGAGCTCCCGTACCAGGGCACCGACCTGCTCGGTCTCCAGGAGGAACCCGTCGTGCCCGTACGCGGAGCGGATCACCCTGGTCTCGCGTGCGGACGGGATGCCGTCCGCCAGTTCCTCCTGCTGCGTGAGGGGATAGAGCCGGTCCGAGTCGACCCCGGCCACCAGGGTGCGGGCCTGGATCCGGCGGAGGGCCGCGCGCACCCCGCCGCGCCCGCGGCCGACGTCATGGGTGTTCATCGCCTCGGCCAGCGCGACGTAGCTGCCCGCGTCGAACCGCCGTACCAGCTTGGCGGCCTGGTGGTCCAGGTAGGACTCGACGCGGTAGCGGCCGCCGCGCCAGGGCTGCTCGCCCTCCTGGGCCTCGTGGCCGAAGCGGGCCTCCAGTTCGGCCGCCGACCGGTAGGTGACGTGCGCGATGCGCCGAGCAATGCCCAGCCCGGTGTGCGGCCCCTGTCCGGGAGGGGCGTCGTGGTAGTCGCCGCCCCGCCAAAGGGGGTCGGCGCGGATCGCGTGGACCTGCGCCGCGGCCCAGGCGATCTGGTCCGCGCTCGCGGCGGCCGGGCAGGCGAGCAGCAACAGCGCGGCCACGCGTCCGGGTGCCGCGACCGCCCACTCCAGCGCCCGCATCCCGCCCATGGAGCCGCCGACCACCAGCGCCCAGCGCCCGATGCCGAGCGCGTCGGCGAGCCCGGCCTCCGCCCGCACCTGGTCGCGCTGGGTCAGCCGGGGGAAGGCTCCGCCCCAGGGGGCCCCGCCCGGGCCTGCGGAGGCGGGGCCCGTGCTCCCCTGGCAGCCGCCCAGGACGTTCGGGGCCACGACGAACCACCGGTCCGTGTCGAGCGGCCGGCCCGGGCCGACCAGCGCGTCCCACCAGCCCGCCGTGGGGTGGCCCGGCCCGGCCGGGCCCGCGAGGTGGCTGTCGCCCGTCAGCGCGTGCAGGACGAGGACCGCGTTCGCACGGTCGGGCGCGAGGCGTCCCCAGGTCTCGAACGCCAGCCGCACCTCCGGGAGCGCCCCGCCCGCCTCCAGGGCCAGCGGGCCCGCGTGCCGGTGCCACTGCCGGCGCCCGGCCGGGTCCCCCTCCCGCCACGCACCGGTGGCGGGAGGGGGGAGCGCGGTGGCCGGGGCCGCTGTGGCGGGGTTCAGGACGCTTCCTTCGCCGCGCGGAAACCGGCCTCCAGGTCGGCCTTCAGGTCCGCGACGTTCTCGATGCCGACGGACAGGCGCACCAGTCCCGGGCTGGTGCCGGTGGCGGCGAGCTGTGCCGCGTCGAGCTGGCTGTGGGTGGTGGAGGCGGGGTGGATCACCAGGCTCCGGACGTCGCCGATGTTCGCGAGGTGGCTGAACAGTTCCAGTCCGTCCACGAACCGGCGGCCCGCTTCGAGGCCCCCCGCCAGCTCGAAGGAGAGCACGGCACCGGCGCCGCGCGGCAGGTACCGCCGGCCCGCCTCGTACCAGCGGTTGGACGGCAGCCCGGGGTAGTGCACCGCCGCGACCTCGTCCCGTCCTTCGAGCCACCGGGCCAGTTCCAGGGCGTTCGACGCGTGCCGCTCCAGGCGCAGGCTCAGCGTCTCGACGCCTTGCAGGAGCAGGAACGCCGAGTGCGGTGCGATGGCGGGGCCGAGGTCGCGCAGCAGCTGCACGCGCAGTTTGACGGCGTACGCGCCCGCGCCGAGGGCGGGCCAGTACCGCAGGCCGTGGTAGCTGGGGTCGGGTTCGGTGAATCCGGGGAAGCGCTCGGGGTGCGCGCCGAAGTCGAAGGTGCCCGCGTCGACGACGACGCCGCCGATGGTGGTGCCGTGGCCGCCGAGGAACTTGGTGGCCGAGTGGACGACGACGTCGGCGCCGTGCTCGATGGGGCGCAGCAGGTACGGCGTGGGCACGGTGTTGTCGACGACCAGCGGCAGGCCCGCCGCGTGCGCGACGTCGGCCACGCCCCGTACGTCGAGGACGTTGCCCCGCGGATTGCCGAGGGTCTCCGCGAACAGGGCCTTGGTGCCGGGGCGGATGGCGGCCCGCCAGGCGTCGAGGTCGTCGGGGTCCTCGACGAAGGACACCTCGATGCCGAAGCGCGGGAGGGTGTGGCGGAACAGGTTGTAGGTGCCGCCGTAGAGGGAGGCGCTGGAGACGATGTGGTCGCCCGCCGAGGCCAGGTTCAGGATCGCGAGGGTCTCGGCGGCCTGCCCGGAGGCGAGGGCGACGGCGGCGACGCCGCCCTCCAGGGAGGCGATGCGCTGTTCGAGGGCGTCCTGGGTCGGGTTGTGGATGCGGGTGTAGATGTTGCCCGGCTCGGCGAGCGAGAAGAGGTCGGCCGCGTGCCGGGTGTCGCGGAAGACGAACGAGGTGGTCTGGTAGATCGGGACGGCGCGGGCGCCGGTGGCCGGGTCGGGGACGGTGCCTGCGTGCAGCTGCCTGGTCTCGAAGGACCAGGCCGGGGTCCCGGCCGCGGCGGGCTCGTCCTCGGGGGTGTGTCCTGCGGTGACGGCGTCGACGGGCTGGCTCATGGGGCTCCTCGGAGGTGAGGGCGGACGGTGGGAAGGCGTGCGGCCGCGCGCACCCGGATGCGGGTCACGGGCGTGCGGGTGCGCGCGGTGCGGGAGCGGTGGCCGACCGCGTGACGGCCCGCCGGCGGTGCACGGCGGCCGGGCGGGGCCGGGATGTCGTGGGACGGGTACGCGGAGGGCGTGGAGGGGGCGCGGGACGGTGCCGCGCGGTGCCGCGTCAGACGGTGACGGGACGACCCGTGACGGGACAACCCGTGGTCGTGACACGCACGTAGTCCACGTGGCGACGGGTCACGAGTACGGTCATGGGCCCAGGTAACCACAGGAGGGGCGGGGAGCACCAGGGCGTTCGTCCGGACCGGTGACGCACGCCACCACCCCCTCGCCGGCGGCGAGTTCGCGGTGAGGGGGCGGGAGCCGGAGCCGGGCGGGAGACCGGTCAGCGGCGGGCGGAGATGCGGACCACTCCCGTTTCGGTGCCCTGGTAGAGGGTGCCGTCCGGGCCGGCCGTACCCCGCATCTGGAGCGGGTTGTAGACCAGTCCGATGCCCAGGAAGGAGGAGGCGGTCTGGGTGCCGGTGGCCGGGTCGATGACGGAGTGGTGGTACTGGGCGAAGGTGTTGAGGCCGGCGCTGCCGGTCGGGCCGGTGACGGAGACGGTGTAGATCTTCCCGTCGGCCAGGGAGAGGCGGGGCAGGGCCGCGGACTTCACCGGGCTGTTCCACACCACCTCGCAGCCCGTTCCGCGTTCGTTGACGTCGATGCGGCTGAGACCGCCGTCGAAGTTCGCGGAGGAGGGCTTGCTGGCCGGGGCGCCCTCGGGCAGGGCCGGGTACGGGTAGCCGTAGGTGTTGGTGACGAAGACGCTGCGTCCGGAGGCGATGACGGCGTCCTCGGTGCCGCTGCGGGCGTGCTGGGTGAGGACGGGGATCCGGCAGACCGGGTCCGGCCCGCCGTCCGCGCGGTAGACCAGCAGGTTGCCGTGCGGGGCGGCGTTGTCGACGATGGTGACGTACTCGGTGCCGCTCCGCGGTCCGAAGAAGCTCGGGGTGGTGCCCGTGCCCCAGCTGAGCTGGCCGGGCTTGCGGGCGGGACCCCGGTCGTAGGGGGCCCGCCACTCCACGACGGGGGTGCCGTCGGGGGCGGCGGACAGCAGGTACAGGGCGTGGTCGGTGGCCACGGCGGTGCGGCCGGGGATGGTGGAGATGCTGTTCTGGACGCCTTCGCCGGTGCTGATGGCGCGTACCGTGCCGGTGCCGGTGTCGACCGTCCCGATCACCCCGCCGCTGGTGGCGAACCAGACCCTGCCGTCCCAGTCGGGGGTCAGGCCGACGATGTTGTCCCCGGCGGGCACGGTGCTGCCGAGCGGCGTGGACTGGTCGATCCGCAGCGTCCAGGTGCTTCCGGTGCGGTGGTGCCCGATGCGCAGGAGGGTGTTGCCCCCGTCGACGACCACGAGGCGGTCCTCGTTGTCGAGGTAGGCGTAGACGCCGCCGAAGAGACTGCCCTTGGGGAGGGCGAGGGAGGCGAGGTCGGCCCCGGTGGCGGGGTCGAGGAGGTGGACGGTCGGCGTCCGGCCGAAGATGGTGGTGCAGAGCGCGATCACGTACCCGTCACCGCCCACGACGACGGTCGGGCAGGCCGAGGCCAGCGCCGTGCGGGAGTAGTCGACGGCGGCCGTCCCGGGCCCGGGGAAGGCGGTGGTGCCGCTGGAGGCGCTGTCCCCGTGCATGGTCGCGGCGCCGTTGGCCGCGGTGAACGGGTTCTGCGGCGGCCGGGGTCCGTACGCGGACGCCGCCGGGGCCGCGGGGGCCGCGGATGCGGGGGTGCCGGTGAGGCAGGTGGCACCGAGGGCCACGGCGAGGGAGAGGGCGAGCGCGGCAAGGCGTCCGCCCGCGGGCGGGGAGTACGGCATCTGGGGGTCCTGGTCCTCGGGACGGGAAGGGGAGGGAACGGGGGCTCGGCGCCGCCCGTACGGGACGGCGCGCCGCGCACGGTGCGGCGGTTCGCGCACGGCGCGACCGGGAGCCCGGCGGCGACCGCGGGCCCGGCCGCGAGCGCGCGCGAGCGCGGCACCGGCCGGCGTGGGCGGGGGTGTGCCCGGCGTGGGCGGCCGTGGGCGCCCCGCGTACGACGCCGGCCGGCGTACGCGCTGCCCGGCGCCGGCTGATGTACGGCGCCGGCTGGTGTGGCGGCGGCCCAACGGCTTGGCGGCGGCCGGTGGTGGGGCCGGGCCCTGGTCCCGTGGGGCGATCGCTCCCCGGAACGGCTCTGACACGGGGACGTTAGCCGCTGCCCGCGCGGTACCGGTCGTTCCGCGGCAGCCCGCCACGGCCTGTTCATCCCGTTCACGTTCCCGCAGCACGGCGGCAACACCCGGACGCCCGCCCGGCCCCCGCCGCCCGTGCCGCGGGCCGTGGGGCGGCGCCTCAGCCGCGCATGATCTCGGTCAGGCGTCCGCGCAGCCGGGCGAACTCGGGCGAGGCCCGCAGCGCGGAGACGTCGGTGTCCGGCTGCCGGGCCAGCCCCACCGGGAGCTCCGCCACCACCCGGCCGGGCCCCGCGGCCATGACGAGCACCCGGGAACCCAGCAGTACGGCTTCCTCCGCGGAGTGGGTGACGAACAGCACCGTCGTGCCGAGCCGCGAGGCGAGGGTCCGCACCTCCTCCTGGAGCCGCTCCCGGGTCAGCGCGTCGAGCGCGGCGAACGGTTCGTCCATGAGGAGGAGTTCGGGCTCCGCCGCCAGCGCCCTGGCGAGCGCCACCCGCTGCTGCTGACCACCCGACAGCTCCCACGTGCGCCGGCCTGCCGTCCCGGGCAGTCCCACCCGCTCCAGCAGCCCGGCGATCCGGCCCGGCCGGTCGGCACGCGGCACTCCCAGCCGGGCCAGGGCGAAGGCGAGGTTCCCGCCGACCGTGCGCCAAGGGAACAGCCGCGGCTGCTGGAACACCACCCCGGCGCCCTCCCCCGGCCGGGGGAGGGCGCCCCGGACCCGGGCACGGCCCGACGCCGGCCGCTCGAAGCCCGCGACCACGCGCAGCAGGCTGGTCTTGCCGCAGCCGGACGGCCCCACCAGGACGACGAACTCGCCCGCGCGGACGCGCAGGTCGACGCCTTCGAGTGCGGTGACCTGCTGCTTCGGGGATCCGTACCGGACCGAGACGCCCGCCAGGTCGACGACCGCGTCCCGGGTTTCCGGTGCCCCGGTCGCGGTCACGGTCGCGTCAGTTGACGGCACGGCCGAGCTCCTCCACCGCGAGGGCCCGTCCGAAGACCGCCTGGTCCGGCACCGCGTCGACGGCCTTCTGCCCCTTCAGGAACACGGCGGCGTCGTGGAGGTTCGCCGCCAGCTTGCCGGGGGCGCCCGGCGTGCCCAGGTAGTCGGGCCCCGTCTGCTCCTTCGCGCTGAGCAGCACCAGTTGCGACAGCTGCCGCTTCGCCTCCTCCGCGGGCAGCCCGAGCTCCGCCCCGATGGACCGCGCGGCCTCGTCGGGCGCGGTGCGCGCCTGCGCGACGGCGGTGTCCTGGGCCTTGATCCAGGCGGTGACCACCTCGGGGTGTTTCGCGGCGAACGCGTTCGTCACCACGCCCAGGTCGGCGGTGGGCTTGCCCTGCTTCGCCAGTTCACGGCTGGTGAGCAGCACCTTGCCGTCCTTGGCCAGTTCGCTCAGCGTCGGCGTCCACACGTAGGCGGCGTCGATGTCCCCGCGCTTCCACGCGGCGAGGGCGTCCTGCGGCTGGAGGTCGACGGTCTGCACGGCCGAGGGCTCGACACCGGCGGCGGCCAGCGCGGCGAGCAGCGAGTAGTGGGCGGTCGAGCCGAACGGCGTGGCCACCTTCCGGCCCGCCAGGTCCTTGACCGAACCGATCCCGGGCTTGGCGACGAGCGCCTCGTTGTCCCCGATCAGGTCGTGGATCCACACCACCTTGTACGGGATGTCCAGCGGGGCGGACAGGCCCTTGGTGACGGGGCTCGACCCGGCGAGACCCAGGTCGACGGCTCCGGCGATGACGGCCGTGTTGACGTCACCGCCCGACTCGAACTTGACCCACTTGACGTCGGCTTCGGGGAGCGCCTTCTCCAGCAGCTTCTGGTTCTTCACCACCAGGTCGGCGTTGGGTATCGCCTGGTAGGCGATCCGGACGGTGGTCCGCCCGGCCGAGCCGCCGGCCGCGTCGGCGCCGCCCCCGCACGCGGTGGTGGCAGTGGCAGTCAGGGCGAGGGCCGCGGTGAGCAGGAGGGTGCGGCAGGACGGGCGAGCGGGCATGGACGGTCTCCGGTCTGAAGGGGAGGGCGGAAAGGGAAGGAGGAAGGGGAGGAAGGGGCGGCGGTGGGAGCCGGAACGGGGGTCAGGTGCGTCCGCGCCACGGCACGCCGATCCGCTCGACGAGCCGGAGCAGCGCGTCCAGCGCGATCCCGGACAGGCCGATCGCGAGGATGCCCGCGATCACCAGCGCGGTCTGGTTGTAGCGCTGCGCGTCGCGGATCATGCCGCCGATGCCGGGCACGCCGTTGACGGTCTCCGCGGCCACGACCGAGGTGTAGGCGACGCCGACGGCGATGCGGACGCCCGTGAGGATCTCCGGCAGGGCGGAGGGCAGCCGTACGGACAGCAGCAGCGCGACCGGACCCGATCCGAGTGCCCGCGCGGCCTCGACGAGGTGGCCGGGCACCGTGCGCACGGCCGCCGCGGTGGCCGCGGCGATCGGCGGCAGGGCCGCGATCACCAGGAGCCAGATCTTGGGCGCCTCGTCGATGCCGAACCAGATGACGAGCAGGGAGAGGTACGCCAGCGGGGGCAGCGTCCGCAGGAAGGTCACCGCCGGCTCCAGTACGACGGCCAGCGGCCGGACCGTGCCGATCAGGAGACCCAGCGGCACCCCGGCCAGCACGGCGTACGCGGAGCCGGTCCCGATCCTGCCGAGGCTCACGCCGAGGTGCTCGACCAGCAGGTGGCCGCCGTAGCCCCGCACCCCGTCGTGCACCGTGGAGGCGAGGACGAACTGCCGCCACACCTCGCCGGGCGGGGGCACCAGGACCGGCGGCCAGACCTCGGCGGACACCACTGCCTGCCAGGCGCCGAGGAGCACCGCGAGCGCGCACGTGCGCAGCGCGCCCCACCGGAGCGCCTCGCGCAGTCGGCCCCGCCCGGGGGACGCGGCCCCGGCCGGGTCCCGGTCCGGGCCGGGCGTCCCGAGCCGGTCCGGGCCGGCCGTCGTCGTGGGGGCCGTCATGCGAGCTCCGTCCCCGTCAGGGCGCGCAGCCGCGGGGCCACTTCCTCGCCGATCCGGTAGGCCTCCTCCAGGTGCGGGTAGCCGGAGAGCACGAACTCGTCGATGCCCAGGGCGTGGTATTCGGCGAGCCGTCCGGCCACCTCGTCGTGCGAGCCGACCAGCGCGGTGCCCGCGCCCTCGCGGACCAGACCGATGCCCGCCCACAGGTTCGGTGCCACGGTGAGGCGGGCGGCGTCCGCGACCCCGCCGTGCAGCGCCGTCATCCGGGCCTGCCCGGTCGAGTCCATGGCGGCGAACCGCTCCTGGCTGGCCCGTACGGCCTCCGGGTCGAGCCCGGCGAGGATCCGGTCGGCCTCCGACCAGGCCTCGGCGGCGGTGTCCCGGCTGATGACGTGCAGCCGCAGGCCGAACCGCAGCGAGCGGCCCGCCGCCCGGGCCCGCTCCCGCAGCCGGCCGACGCGGGTGGCGACGGCGGCGGGCGGCTCGCCCCACAGCAGTTGCACGTCCGCCTGCCGCGCGGCGACCTCCTCGGCGGCGGGCGAGGCCCCGCCGAAGTACAGGGGCACGGGGTGGCGGAGTTCGGGTCCGGCGAGCCGGGCTCCCTCGATGCGCAGGTGGGTCCCGTCGTGGTCGGCCGTCTTCCCGTCCAGCAGGGTGCGCAGGACCGTCATCACCTCCTCGGTCCGGGCGTAACGGGCGTCGTGCTCCAACCGGTCCCCGTAGGCACGCTGTTCGGCGGGATCACCTCCGGTCACCACGTTGAGCGCGAGCCGCCCCCCGGCGAACCGGCGGAAGGCGTCGGCCTGTTGGGCGAGCAGCGTCGGACTGGCGAAGCCGGCGCGGAAGGCCACGAGGAATCCGATCCGGGTGGTGTGCTGCGCGAGGGCGGCAGTGAGGATCCAGGGGTCCGCGCAGCCGAGGCCCACGGGGGTGAGCAGCGAGTGGAATCCGGCCTGCTCGGCGGCGCGTGCCACCTGGGTCAGGTACGGGATGTCCGCGGGCCGCCGGGTGGCGGCCGCGGTACGGCCCTGGACGGCGGTGACGCCGCCGGGATCGCGGCCGTCCCCGCCGGTGGGCAGGAACCAGTGGAGCAGGAGGGGGTGATGCGGCATGGGAGTACCTCGTCGACGCGGCAGCACGACAGGCGTCACGGTCGGCGGGAGGCCTGTGGTGACACGTGTACACGCGCGGGTGTGCAGGCGTTGGGGGACGTGCGGGGAACGGGCGGCGGCCCGTGCGGTGTCACGGGCGGCGGAGCGGCGGAGCCGTCAGCAGGATCGGCGGATCAACAGCCGTACGCGGGGGAGTCGGCGGCCCGACACAGCATGGTCGATACACGCAGCAGATCCACGTGACGACGCGATACGAGTACGGGGGCCATGGCCGCATCCTGTCGACGCGTCCGGCCACACGCAACCACCGTCCGGATGCTGAACGTTCTCGTTCCGGATACTGGACGGGGCTGCGCGTGCGGCGGGGAGTTGTTGCCGCAGCATGGCGAGTTCGTGGCGGCGGCGTCCTCCGGAGGGCGGCGGCTCCCCGCACTCCCTACGCTCTCCGAAGGGCCCCGGCCCGAGGCCCGGCCTGCCCGGCCCCTCCCGCCTTCCCCTTCCCCCTCGTTCGCCGCCTCTGCAAGGACGCGTACCGCCATGACCGTTCCCCGTGCCATCGGAGTCAGCGAGGCGCAGCAGCGCCTCGGCGAGCTGGCCGTCGTCGACGTCCGCACCCCCGCCGAGTTCGCGACCGGCCACCTGCCGGACGCCCTCAACGTGCCCTTCGACCGGATCGCCCGGAGCGCGCCGGAGCTGCGGAAGGCCGCCGCGGACAAGTCCCTCCTCGTGGTGTGCTCCTCCGGCGCGCGCTCGGACAAGGCCGTCACGGAGCTGGCCGTCCACGGGATCCCCGCCTCCGGCCTCACCGGCGGCACCCGCGCATGGGCGGCCGCGGGGCACCGCCTGGAGCGTCCCGCCGGGCCCGCGCGGGCCGTCTGGGCGATGGAGCGCCAGGTCCGCTTCACCGCCGGCGGCCTCGTGCTGACCGGCCTGCTGCTCGGGCTGCTCGTGCACCCCGCCGTGCAGCTGTTGTCGGCGGCCGTCGCGGCAGGCCTCGTCTTCTCCGCGGTCACCGACACGTGCGGTCTGGCGGTGCTGCTCGGCCGGCTCCCGTTCAACCGCGGCGGAGCCAGGTCCCCTGTCTGACGGCCGGGGCCGCCGGCCCGGACCCGCCTCGGTGGTGACGCCTTCGACCGCTACGTCGCGAAGACGGCTCCGGGCCGCCTCGGCGCGCCCCGAGGACATCGCCCGGGTCATCGCCACGCCGCTGTCGGACGACGGAGGGTGGATCACCGCCCAGGACATCGAGGTGTCCGGCGGCTGCGCCCTCTGAAGGAAGGAGCTGCGACGCCTCCCTATGCTCCTCTCATGACGCATCCTCGTTGGGGACTCCAGTTCCACTGGTGGGCGGTGGATCCCTCCGGCCGGGTCGGATTGTTCTACTCCGCGTTCGGACCGGTGCCCTCGGCGGCAAACGCCCACGCGCAGGCGATGGACGAGACGACGGCCTGGGCCAGGGCGCGGCACCCGGAGTGGTTCGACGCGGGGTGTGCGGAACACGACTGTCCCCAGCACTGCGTCATCGAGCTGGCCCGGGCGCCGTACCTCTACACCTGGGACGAGGAGCACGACGACCGCTACAGCCGCTACGGCGTGCCGACCCGACCGCTCGTGGTGTCCGAGCTGCCTGCTGCAGTGGCCGCCGGCGTGGGGCTCGTCGGAGTCGACTTCTCCTTCGACCAGGCCGCGCGGATCGACCTCGAACACCCCGCAGGCCGAGAGACCCTCTCGGCCTCGGCGCTCACCCCCTGGACGTACTGCCAACGGCAGGGGGACGGACGGGGTCCAGGGTCACCGGTCAGGGTGTAGTCCTCTGCAACCGTGCGCGTTCGGCGAGGTTCGGCTCCGGTGGGCCCTTAGCGTGCATCGGGAGTGATCCGGGCGGGCCGTCGCCGGGGTCGCGATCTACGGAGGTAACCGCTCATGACTGTCCCTCTCTCCGAACTGACGGGAAACTACGTCCTCGACCCGGCCCACACCCGCATCGGGTTCGTCGCACGCCACGCCATGGTCACCAAGGTGCGCGGCTCCTTCCACCAGTTCGACGGCACCGCGCACCTGGACGGCGGCGACCCGGCCAAGTCCACCGGCGAGGTGACGATCAGGACCGAGAGCATCGACACCGGCGTCGAGCAGCGCGACCAGCACCTGCGCACCAACGACTTCCTGGACGCACCGAACTTCCCCCACATCACCTTCCGCACCACCACGGTCGAGGCGAAGTCCGACAGCGACTACCGGGTCACCGGCGACCTCACCATCAAGGACACCACCAAGCCGGTCACGATCGACTTCGAGTACACCGGCAACGCCGTCGACCCCTACGGCAACCTCCGGGTCGGTCTGGAGGGCTCATTGACCATTTCCCGCAAGGAGTTCGGCATCACCTGGAACGCGGCCCTGGAAGGCGGAGGGGTCCTGGTGGGCGACAAGGTCGTCCTGGAGTTCGACGTCTCCGCGATCAAGCAGGGCTGAGAACCTCCACGGCTGGTCACCCTGCCCAGGAGCCGATCGAGCGGCGCGGTTCCCCCGTCTCAGGACCGCGCCGTCACTGGCCGTGGCCGTCGACACGGTACGTGGTGAAGCAGGTGGTGACGGAGGCGGTGTCCGCGAAGGCGCACGTTGACGCACATCTCGGCGACGCCCCGGCCACCGTCGCCGTCGGTCCGGCCGGTCCGGGCAACACCGTCGCGGCTTGGCGCTCCAGGCGCTCCGCCTCCCTCTGGGTCCGACCGGCAGCTCGTAGCCCTCCCGCAGAGGACACGTCGTAGGCCGGCGAGCTGCTGGAGCACCACACCGGCCTGCTACCGGCATCGGCCCCGGTCGCCGGGAAGCGCGACCACACGGCACCCGGCCGAGAAGAGCCGACTCACGAGGGCTCGGTGGTCCAGTCACCGGGGAGGGACACGCGGACGGAGTCCAGCCCGGCAGCAGTGAGACCGAGGGCCCATAGCCACTCGCCGGCGTCATCGCGCAGCAGTGCATCAGCCGAGGCGAACCACCGGATCACGCCTCCCTCGACAGCCCACATCGGGTAGTCGGGCATGGCCAGCCGCCGGAATCCGGGCGGTGCCTCGATGGTCTCCGACTCTTCGAGGGGGCGGCTGTCCGTGCGTGTCTCGTACTGAGCGAACAGGGACTCGGAGAGCACCATCTCGACACAAGCAGCGGAAAACCGGTCGAGGAAGGGCGTCCAGGGCTGCGCGTGGCTGTCCCTGCGCCGGAAGACCACGGGCGGGTCGTCGCCTTCCAGGTGTTCCTCCCGGATGGCCCACTCGGCGACCGCTTGGTTCTCCCGCCGGAACACCAGGGCGCCGTCGTCAACATGGAGACGCTCCAAGGGAAGCAGGGAGTCCTGCACGCTGGTCAGGTCCGCACGTCGCCCGAACAGTCCGTACGCCTCCCACAAGGCTGCCGGCAGCGGCGATCCCAGCCGCGACTCCGCCTCGGCGAGCTCCTCGAACCCGCAGCCGTCGCCGGCACGAAGCGGCTCGCGTCAGCACGCGACGAACCCCTTGATGAACCGCCAGGCACCCGCCCGATCCGAGACACCCGCCAGCTCGGCGGCAACGTCGAACCCCTCCGTCATACGCCAGAGAGTAATCCGGACCAGGTGGAGGATCTGCCCCGACCGCGGGCCCACCGTCACCGCCGCCGAGAACGGGTCCATCGGCGGCGGCCGGCTCGTGGTCGGGCCGGCCGCTCACTGCCGACGCCTGGTCAAACCGCGCCCACTCACCTGACCAGCAGCTGCTGGGTGACCAAGTCGTACTCGACGATCTCGTCGTCGCCGAACCACAACGAGTTCGCACGCTCGGCTCCCTCGAAGCCGTCGGTTCCGTGGGCGACCGTACGGGTGTGGCCGTCCACGGCGGTGGCGACGGCGTTCGCCGGCACGGCAGCGATCAGCAGGGCAACCGTCGCAGAAGCAAGCACAACCAGTCTCTTCATCATGATCGGCCAACGATGCAGGCGACGATCGGTCACCCTCACCCGTGCAGGGTCGGGACACGGCCTCTCGCCTCAGCCGGCGAGGGGCCACTCCCAGGGTTCCGCGTTGAAGCCGCGGAAGAGCTCGACGGCGGCGGGCTTCTGGCCGGCCGGGATCAGGAAGGCGGTGCAGATCTTCTCCGACTGGCCCGGTCCCAGGGTCTTCTCGCTCTGCGGCGCGGGGCAGTCGTTCCACTTCGCCCGGCCCATGAGGACGATCAGGGCGCGCGTGCGCAGCCCCGACTCCGTCCGGACCATCAGGTCGCCGTCCATGTCGCCGAGCTTCATGGGCGTGCCGCTCTTGTGGGTGAGGGTCGACCGGACGAAGACGGGGATCTGAGGTCCGTCCTTCTCGTCCTTCTCCAGGCCGGAGGCGTCCATGTCCGCCTGGGTGCCGGTGCGCACGTCCAGCGGGGTCACCGTGAACCGGGCGTCCTTCGAGTCGGTCTTCGGGCTCTCCTGGAGCCAGCTCTCCTCACCCATGCGGAACGTCTTCTTCGCGCCCGGCTTGGCCTGCGGCGACGCCGGGGCGCTGCCCTTCGCCGGCGGCAGCCCGTTGCAGCCGGTCACGAGGGCGGCCACGGTCAGGGACCCCGCCATCGCCGACGCGGCGCGCGTCCACGTACGCATTCTCACTCCATCCTCGTCCGGGCCCAGGGCACACTGCGCCACGGCCCGCACCTCAACGCTTGGAGCGATCATCTTCTCAGATGTGAACATGCCAAGGGGTTCGGCCACAGGCAGGCCGGTGCGGATCGGCCTCGTTCAGTCGCAGCAGTCGCAGCAGCACTTGCACGGGTTGCAGCAGCCACCGCCCCCGCCGCCACAGCCGTCTCCCGAGCCGCCACCGGAGCCACTCGAGCCGCCGGAGTGGCCGGAGTGGCCGCCGGAGTTCCCTCCGCCGCGGCCGCCGCCGCCCGACCAGCCGTCACCCCCGGAGCCGTTCCGGCCCGAACCGCCGTACCCGCTCCCGCTGCCGTCGCCGAACTCCCAGGCTTCTCCGTCATCGGCGCTGCAACGGCAGCAGCCGAGGCACACCCGGCAGTCGGCGCACAGCCGGCGCCACTCGCGGCACCGCGGGCACTGCCCCTCCGGCGGCCGGGCCGACGCCGTCAGCCCGTCGGGATCCGTACGGCGTCCCAGCCAGGGCAGCATGCGCAGGCCCCGCGCCTGGGGGCGGGGGTGATGGTGCCGGTGGCGGGGGTCGAAGACGCGGTCGACGGCGCGCTCCAGTTCCTCGCCCAGAAGCGCCTCTGCCAGCCGCCCATCGACGAACACCACGTCGGACAGGGCGAGTCGGATTCCCCGGACGGCGTCATCGCACAGCCGGCGCACCTCGGCGAGGTCCGCGCCGGTCACGGCGATCGGGTTCCACGCACCCGAGGCCTCGTCCGCGGCGCGGTCCTCCACCGCGTCCAGCAGATGCGCCAGCCGGCCGAACAGCGCGCCGGCCTCCGCCAGCGGTCCGGCGTTGCCGGGGCGGTCCGTGAGCACCGCGGTGTACGCGAAGGCGGCCGCGGTCGCCGTCTCCGTGGGCTCGGTGACCGTCAGGAGCGAGCCACCGGGGCCGGTCGAGCGCTCGACCTCCGGCTGGCGCTCGACCGCTCCGATCAGCACGGCGGTGTCGAAGCCGAGCCGTTCGCCGCCCGCGGCGCCCGCGCGGTCCCAGCCGTGGGCGATCCGGCGGGCCGCCAGCGCCACCGGGCGGCGCCCGACGAGGCCGTCGCCATCGGCCACGTGGTCGCGTATCTTCGCCGCGGCCAGCACCAGCGACACCGTCGCCGCCAGCCGTGCGCCCTCGCCCTGCGCCACGTCCGCCGACCGCATCCCGCGCAGGGGGCACGGACCGGCGCCCCGCCGCCAATCCCCGCTGCGCTCCGACTGCGCCTCGGTCAGCACCGACACGATCAGGCCGTCGTAGTTCGTGGCCACCCTCGCGAACTGCCCATACTCGCTGCGCAGAGCGAGGCACAGCCCGCACAGGTGCGCCATCCACTCGGTACGCAAGCCCTCGCCCAGCCGATGGCGGCACGGCCTGATGATTCCGAACACCGAAGTTCTCCCCCCGCACGTGAACATCAACAACGTCAACACGCTGCCGACACCCGGCATGGTTCCACCCGCACTGCCGTCGACGATGCGCGCGCGGGGTCAGGCCGTGGGGCCCGTTGCGGTCGGGGTGGTGGCATCCCCGGCGCCGCCGGGGGACCGGGCGCCCTGCCTCGGAGAGCTGGGGGCTCGCCCCGCGCGGCTTCGACGCGGCCAGCCTGTGGGCCGGCACCTGGCGGGTGCCCGACCTCGCGGCCCGGATCCGCCGAGACCGCGCCCCGGAGCCGTCCTCACGGTCCGGCCTGCCGGCCTCCCTCTTCCACAGGGCCGCCATCCTGGTCGAGCAGCACGGCGCGAGGCCGAGTCGATCAGGTGCGCCCTGGCGCGAGCCGGGGCCGGGTAGGTTGCGCGGATGCATACAGGAACCGCAGCCACGCGGCTGGTCTTCTTGCGGGGGAACTCGGGGTCCGGGAAGAGCACGGTGGCCGACCTGATCCGTCAGCGGTACGGGCGGCGCGGCATGGCCGTCATCGGGCAGGACACGGTACGGCGGAGCATCCTCAAGGAGACCGAGACGGAGGCCTCCGGGCATGTGACCGTGGGCATGATCGACGTCATGACCCGCCACGCCCTCGATGCCGGGTACCACGTCGTCGTGGAGGGCATCTACGGCGCCCGCCGGTACGGCGACACGTTCCGGGCCCTGGCCACCGATCACGCGGGCATCACGGCGGCGTTCTACTTCGACGTGCCGTTCGAGGAGACGCTGCGCCGGCACGCGACGCGGGGGAAGGCGGGCTCTTTCGGGGAGGCGGAGATGCGTGAGTGGTGGAAGCCGCAGGACCTGATCGAGGGCCTGGCCGAGACGGTCATCGGGCCGGAGCTCGACGCCGAGGAGGTGGTCGCGCTGGCTCTCGCCCGGGTCGGTCTGGCGGCGGGCGGGGCGGCGCGGTGAGCGGCGTGCGGGTGGTGGCGGTGACCGGGCGGCCCGGGTCGGGCAAGACGACGCTGGCGGCCGCGCTCGCCGAACGGCTCGGGTGGCCGCTGGTCGCGCGGGACACGATCAAGCACGCCATGGTGTGGAACGCGGACGGCTACCGGCCGGGGCCCGGGGATCCGTATGCGCTGCGGACGCTGGAGACCATGGCGGCGGTCCTGGCCGCGTACACGGGAGCGGGGGTGTCGGTGGTCGCGGAGGCCGCCTACCAGGAGAAGCTGTGGAGGCGTGCTCTGGAGGGCTGTGCGGGCCGGGCGGAGGTGCGGGTCGTGCGCTGCACGGTCGCGCCGGAGACGGCCGTGCAGCGGATGAGGGAGCGGATCGAGGCCGAGCCGGGGCGGCTCCGCGCGCACACCGATGCCCAGTACCTGGCCGAGCTCCCCGACTTCACGCCGGTCGACCTCGGGGTGCCGGCGCTCGACGTCGACACCGGCAGTGGGTACCGGCCAGGTCTCGACGCGGTGGCTTCGTTCTCCACCGGCCGCTAGCCGGGCTGCCCGTTCGTCGACGAGCGGCGGAGGGGTTCGGCGGCCGCGGCGAGGGTCTTGCCGTCCGGCATGCGCCAGAAGTCCCAGGCGTTGAAGCCGGTCTGCGGGCCCGGGTCGCCGAGTATCCGCTCCCGCATCCTGCGGTGGAGGCTTCCGGCCCGGTAGGCGGTGTGGTCGTACTCCCGGCGCAGCCACCCCCAGCTGCCCGTGGACACGGCGGCCGGGGGCAGGACGATCGTCGCGCGGGCGGCTTTCGGGTTCGCTGCGAGCCAGGCCGCGAACCCGGCCCGGTCCCGCTCCGGGAGCGCCGCCGTGTCGTACGTCAGCTCCAGGCCTTCCTCTTTCACCCACCGTCACTCCAGCGGTGCTCCCGGTCCCTGGACAAATCCGGATGCTGCGCCCAACCCGCACGCCCTACGGTTCCGGCACGGCATCCAGCCGCCCACCACCACCTCGGCACCGCCCGGGAGGAGCAGCCCCATGACGAACCCGCAGATCGTCGCCTACTACGCCGACGAATTCGCCGAAGCCGACCGGCTCCACGACACCGCGTCCGGGCAGCTGGAGCTCCTCCGTACGCAGGAGCTGCTGCGCGAGCACCTGCCTCCGGCGCCGGCCCGGATCCTCGATGTCGGCGGCGGCCCCGGCACCCATGCCCGCTGGCTCGCCGAGGACGGGTACGGCGTGCACCTGGTCGACCCTGTCGCCAAGCACCTCGACCAGGCCGCCGCCTACGCCCGCTGCACCACCGAACTCGGCGACGCCCGCGCCCTGTCGGCCGGTGACGGCTCGTACGACGCGGTGCTCCTCCTCGGCCCGCTCTACCACCTGTCCGAGCGTGCGGACCGGGTCCTGGCCCTGCGGGAGGCCGCGCGCGCCGTCCGGGCGGGCGGGCTCGTGGCGGCCGCGGGGATCTCCCGCTACAGCTTGCTGCAGGACTACACCGTCCACGCCGAGCTCACCCCGGAGCTGCTCCACGGTGAGGTGGCCGGTGTGGTGGCGACGGGCGTGTACGACGGCAGCCGGGGGTTCACCGTCGCCCACTTCCACACTGCCGCGGAGCTCGTCGCCGAGGCGATCGAGGCAGGCCTCGACGATGTTCGGGTCCACGGCGTCGAGGGCCCTGGCTGGGCCTACCTCCGTGCAGCGGAACGGACGGCCGGGACCGCGCTGTTCGACTCG
Source organism: Streptomyces sp. NPDC090077 (assembly GCF_044747545.1). Taxonomy (NCBI): domain Bacteria; kingdom Bacillati; phylum Actinomycetota; class Actinomycetes; order Kitasatosporales; family Streptomycetaceae; genus Streptomyces; species Streptomyces sp. NPDC090077. The sequence goes on along the minus strand of NZ_JBIVEG010000002.1, from coordinate 486,510 downwards.
CCCCTGCTGCCCGGGGCGCTGCGTACGGCCCGGCTCGCGGACCGGCACCCGGAGGTGGCCGACACGTCCGCGCACCTCCTCGTGACGGGCCGGGCTGCGCGAAACTAGCCGGCGCCGGCTGCTCGATCAGGGGTGGGTGCCTGGTGGGGTCGGCATCCGGACTGCGCTGGTCTCCTGACCGAGGGCCCGCACCTCGTGGGGTGCGGGCCCTCGGGTTGCCTGGGCCGGCCGGTTCGTGAGCGGTCCGGTAGGTGGCTGGTTCAGTCTCCGGAGACGTGGACCATGGCGCCACGGGAGTTGCGTTCGCAGGGTCCGTTCGCGGGTCTTGAGGAGCTTGTTCTCGACCCCGGCGGCGAGGTCGACACCGGTCATCTCGGCGACCGGGACCGCCCGCGTCGGGGGAAGATGGCCCGGTGACCGGGGAGGAAGCGGTCGGCTCCACGACCGCAGGAGGCGACGTGACCGTCATCGGCCTGCACGGCGACGTCGACGAGGAGAACGCGCCGCTGCCGGCCCGCGCCCTCGCGCAGGCCGCGGAGGGCGGCCCGCGCACCGTGGTGGACCTGTCGGGCGCCGGCTTCGTCGATTCCTCGGTGCTGCACGCGCTGCTGCGCGCACAGCGGGCCCACGCCGCCGCCGGCGGGGCGCTCGTCCTCGCCGGGCCCCTGCACACGGAGGTCCGCAGACTGTTCGGAGTCACCGGAGCCGGAACGGCGTTCCGCATGGCGGACGACCTGGCGACCGCCCTGACGTGCTGACCGCCGCCCGCCCGCTGACGGGCCCTCACGGTACGGACCACGAGCCCCTGGGCAGGCGGGGGGCATGAACGCATCCCCGCCGTCCGACGGACCCCTGGACGCCCGGCAGCACCGCCAGGACGCCGTCGGCGGCCGACCCGCCGTACCTCCGGTCTCGGCTGCGGCGGCCCGCGACCGCGTCCGCGAACTGCTGCTCCTGGCGGGTGTCGGCCTCGACGGCGTCGTCGCGGCGGACGCGCTGCTCGTCACCTCGGAGCTGGTCACCAACGCGATCCGGCACGGTGACGGAGTCGTCGCCTTCCGGGCCGCCGTGGAGGACGGTGTCCTGCGGCTGTCGGTCAGCGACGCCAGCCCCCGTCTTCCCGCCGCCCGTACGGGCACCCCCGACCGCCCCGGCGGCTACGGCTGGCCCCTCGTCCAGCGGCTCGCGGAGCACGTCGACTGCCGCGCCCGTCCCGGCGGGAAGGACATCACGGCGACGCTCCGCCTGGGCTGAACCGCCCGGCACGGCCGCGGAGTCCGGCGGCGGGGTTCAGGCCGTCCTGGTGGCCTGGGACTCCGGGGGCGGCAGCCGCAGCGGCCTCGCCACCGCCTCGCAGAAGTCGGCGAGCCCCGCGGCGAGGGCGGCCCTGGAGGCCTCCGGCATCGTGGCCATCGCCTCGGCCAGCGCCTCCTGCCTGCGGGCGCGCAGGCGTTCCAGGTACGTCCGCCCCGCGGCGGTCAGCCGGAGCAGGACCTCCCGGCGGTCGTCGGCCCCGGGGTGGCGTTCGAGGAAGCCGACCGCCTCCAGCCGGTCGCAGAGCCGGGTGACGGACGGCGGTGCCGCCTCCAGCAGCCTGCCGAGTTCGCGCAGGTTCAGCCGGCCGTTCGCCTCGACGAGGAACAGCACACGGGCCTGCGCGGAAGACACGGGCGGGGCGCTGGCGGTGTCCCGGCCGCGCTCCCACACCACCTCCAGCAGCTCGATCAGCCCGCTCATCTCCGCCACCGCCACCGCCGACACGGCGGAGGGGGTACGGGGGGAGCCGATCGACCGCTGACCCATGTGACACTCCCTACTGGACGTACGCGCAGCCCTCCCCGGCGGACCGGCGGCTCCGTCGTCCCCCATCTTGGCAGTTGCGAGAGAGACAGGTACGGGGCCGGTGAGTGCAGTCGTACGCGGCGAAGGTGCCGGAGGCGGCGGGGAGGTCGAGCGGGCGCTGCGCGGCGCGGCGCCGCACGCGCTGTTCGAGGAGGTCCGGGCCGTCCTGGCCCGCGAACACGGGGCGGCCGGGGCCGAGCTGCTGATGGCGGACTACGCCGCGGCGCGGCTCCAGCCCGTCACGGCGCGGCCGTTCACCGCCGATTCCGTATCCGCGTACAACGGCGCCGAGGGGCGGGCCTTCGGCTCCCAGGAGCCGCACGTGGTCCAGGGGCGGGACGGGACCACGGTGCACCTGCCGGTGACGGTGCGCGGCGACCGGCTCGGGGTCCTGAGCGTGCGCTTCGCGGCCGGCGTCGCGACCGGGCCGCTGCTCGGAGCGCTGCGGGACGTGGCCGACGCGCTGGCGCACGAGATCCTCGTGGCCGACCGCGACACCGACTTCTTCCTCCAGGCGCGCCGGGCCAGGAGGCTCACGCTGGCCGCCGAGATGCAGTGGCAGCTGCTGCCCGGGCGCTCCTGTTCCCGGCCCGAATACGAGCTCGGGGCCCAGCTGGAACCGGCGTACGCCATCTTCGGCGACAGTTTCGACTGGTCGGCGTCGGCGGACCACCTGACCCTGACCGTCAATAACGGCATGGGAGAGGGCATCGAGGCGGCGCTGCTGACCAATCTCGCCGTCAGCGCCCTGCGCAACGCCCGGCGGGCCGGCCTCGGCCTCGCCGACCAGGCGGCCCTGGCGGACCAGGCCCTGTACGGGCAGTACCAGGGGCGGCTGCACCTGGCGATGCTGCTGCTCCGCTTCGACCTGGACAGCGGCGAGGCCGAGGTCATCGACGCGGGGTCGCCCCGGATCTGGCGGCTGCGCGGGAGCACGGTGGAGCCGGTCGGGCTGGAGGCGCAGCTGCCCCTGGGGATGTTCGAGGACACCGTCTACTCCAGCCAGCACTTCCGGGTCCTGCCCGGGGACCGGCTGTTCTTCCTGAGCGACGGCGTCTACGACGTCCTCTCCCCCGCCGGTGAGCGGTACGGCCTGCACGCACTGGCCCGGGCCGTCCTGAGCACGCGGCTGCTGCCGTCCTCGCAGGTGCCTCGGGCCCTGTTGGAGGAGCTACCGGGGTACCGGGGCGGTGTGGACGCGGTCGACGACGCGATGGTCGTCTGCCTCGACTGGCACGGCCGGCCCGGACGGCCCGGACGGCCGGTGGGCTGAGCGGGCAGGGCCGCCGCGCGGCAGGGGGCTGAGCCGGCACGGCCGCCGTGCGGCAGGCGGGCTGGGCGGCCCGGACGGTGGCAGAGTGGTGGCATGCCCCGTCCCGGCCCCTCCGGTGCGCACGAGGACCCTGCCGCGGTCCTCGCCTCCGCCGCGGAGCTCCTCGCGGTGCTGTACGCCCGGGGCCAGGACGAGGTGGCGCCGGCGGTGTCGCCGTCGCAGCTGCGGGCGCTGCTCGCCGTCGAGGGGGCCGAGGGGGCCAACCTGCGGACCCTGGGCGACGTGCTCGGGTCCCGGCCGCCGTCGGTCACCCGGCTCTGTGACCGGCTGGAGGCCATGGGGCTGCTGGTCCGCTCGCCCCATCCGTCCCGGCGGCGCGAGGTGGAGGTGCGGCTCACGCCCCCGGGGCGGGCTCTGCTGGCCGAGCGGCGGGCGGTGCAGGTCCGCGAACTGTCGGCAGTGCTCGGGCGGATGGCGCCCGAGGCGGTGGACGCACTGGTGGCGGGCCTGGCGGCGTTCCGGGAAGCCGCCGCGGGGCCCTCGACGGCCGGTGGTCCGGCCGCGGACACCCCCGGCCCGCCCGCACGCGCACCCGGTCCCGCGCCGTCGGCCGGTGGTCCGGCCACCGTCCCCGACAGCGCCTGAGGGCCGCCGCCGGTCGGCGCGCCCCGGCCTTCGGTGGCCGGTCCTGCCCTGCGAATGGCCGGTTCCCTACGGTTCCGGGGGTACCGGAATCATTGACTTCGTCAAATATTGCCTAACGGCAAATGATCACTCTAGGCTTGTCCGGAGCGACCACGCGGTCGTCGGGCGTCCGCCGTCCGGGATGAGAAGGGACACACGCGACGCCATGGCGATCACCTCCCGGCTCGGGGCCCAGCGCCCCGCGGTCGGCACACCGCAACGGCCCCGGCCGACGCCTTCGGGCGAGCCGGACGACCTCCTGGCCCTGTGGGACGGCGTACCGCCGCACGTCCTGCTCATCGAGGACGACGAGGGCGACGCCCTGCTCGTCGAGGAACTGGTGGAGGACAGCGGGATCGAGGTCCGCCTCGGCCGGGCCCGCTCCCTCGCCGAGGCCCTCGACCTGCTGGGGGCGGAGGCCCCCGAGTGCGTCCTGCTGGACCTGCACCTCCCCGACACCCAGGGCCTGGAGGGGCTGAAGAAGGTCCTCTCCGTCTGTGCCGAGGCCGCGGTCGTCGTCCTGACGGGCCTGTCGGAGGAGCGGGCGGGACTGTCCGCCGTCGCGGCCGGTGCGCAGGACTACCTGCTGAAGGGGCGCCTGGAGGCCGACGTCTTCATGCGGGCCATCCGCTACGCGATCCAGCGCAAGCGCACCGAACTGGCCGCGGTCGCCCTCCAGGCGGGCAGACTGCGCGCCGAGGAGAACGCCCGGCTCGAACGCGGGCTGCTCCCCACCCCGCTGCTGCTCGACGGGGTGGGCGACGCCGTCTCCGTCTGCGCCCGTTACCACCCGGGGCGCGCCCAGACCCTGCTCGGCGGGGACTTCTACGACCTCGTCCAGACCCCCGACGGGGCGACGCACGCCGTCGTCGGCGACGTATCGGGCCACGGCCCGAGCGAGGCCGCGCTCGGCGTCTGCCTGCGCGTGGCCTGGCGGTCCTTCGTCATGGCCGGCGCCCGCGGCGCCGAACTGCTGCAGCTGCTGGAGCGGATCCTACTGGCGGAACGGTCCGGACCGGAGACCTTCGCCACCCTGGTCTCCCTCACCCGTCCCGCCGGCACCGGCTCCGTCTCGGTCCAGCGGGCGGGCCACCCCGGCTTCCTGGTCCGGTCGGCCGCGGGCGTGGACCTGCGCACCGTTCCCGGGGGCCCCGCGCTGGGCATCCTGCCCAACTGGGGCCCCGGCTGGCCCGTCGCCGAGGTCGAGGTGGAGCCGGGCGGCGCGGTCATGCTCTTCACCGACGGCCTGATCGAGGGGCGCATCGGTCCCGGCCCCGACCGGCTCGACGAGGCCGGGCTCCTCGACATCGCCCGCCGGCACGCAGGCCTGCCGGCGGAACCGTTCGTCGACACCCTGATCCGGACGGCGCAGGGCCTCGCCGCGGACTGGGGCGGCCTGGCCGACGACGTCGCCGTCCTCCACCTCGAATGGAACTCCCCCTCGTGACCGCCCCCGCACAGCCGTCCGCACAGGCCTCCGCACAGCCGTCCGCGGGGCCCGCGGGACGGGCTGCGGACGGCCGTCGGCCGAGCCTGCGGGGCTGGCTGACCACCGTGCTGGTGACGCTCGCCCTCGTGGTCGTCGGCACGGGCGCGCTCGGCGCCGCCCTCCTGTCCCACACCACCACGGCCGGGAACCGGCTCGTCGACGGGATCCTGCCCGCCCAGCGGGAAGCCCTGCGGCTGGAGACGGCCCTGCTGGACCAGGAGACGGGGATCCGCGGCTACCTGCTGGCCGACGAGCCCGCGCTCCTGGAGCCGTACCAACGCGGCCTGGCCAACGAGTCCGGGGCCGCGCGGCGTCTGGCGACGGTCCTCGACGGCGAAGCCGGCGTGCGCGAGGACCTGGCCGCCGTGCAAGAGGCCGCCAGGACCTGGCGCGAGGAGTTCGCCGCACCCGCCATCGCCTCCGTGGAGAACGGCTCCCCCGCGCCCTCCCTCCAGGCCGGCAAGGACCGGTTCGACGAGGTCCGCCGCCGGATCGCCGCCCAGCAGGCCCGCCTGGACGGCATCCAGTCCGACGCCCGCACCACCTTCGGCGAGGCGCGGTCGCAGCGCGACCACATCCTGCTGGCGATCGGCGTCGGCTTCCTGCTGACCGGGGCCGGCCTCGCCGTGCTGCTGCACGTAGGGGTGCTACGGCCGCTCGCCCTGGTGCGGACCGCCTCGCAGCGCGTCGCGGACGGGGCGTTCGAGGAGGAGATCCCCCTGCGCGGCCCCTCCGACCTGCGGGCCCTGGCGCGGGCCGTGGAGGCCATGCGGCACCGGACCGTGGCCGAGCTGAACGCGTCGAGGCGCAACGCCGAACGGCTCGACCGGACGGCCGCCGAACTCGACGCGCAGGCGGTGGAGCTGCGCCGCTCCAACGCCGAGCTGGAGCAGTTCGCGTACGTGGCCTCCCACGACCTCCAGGAGCCGCTGCGCAAGGTGGCCTCCTTCTGCCAGCTGCTGGAGAAGCGCTACGGGGACCGGCTCGACGAACGCGGGACCCAGTACATCGGCTTCGCCGTCGACGGTGCCAAGCGGATGCAGGTCCTGATCAACGACCTGCTGGCCTTCTCCCGCGTGGGCCGCGTGCAGGACGCGCGCGAGACGGTCGCCATGGACGGCCCCCTGGACCGGGCGCTGCGCAACCTCATGGCCGCCCTGGAGGAGAGCGGCGCGGAGATCACCCGGCCCGAGCGGCTCCCGGACGTGGTGGGCGACCCGACGCTCCTGACGATGCTGTGGCAGAACCTGGTGGGCAACGCCGTCAAGTTCCGCTCTCCCGAGCGCGCTCCGCGCGTCGAGGTGGCCGTGGCCGAGGGCCCCTCCGGCACCGCCGCGGAGCCGGGCTTCCACACCTTCACGGTGACCGACAACGGCATCGGCGTACCGGCCGAGTTCGCCGAGAAGGTCTTCGTCATCTTCCAGCGGCTCCACGGCCGGGAGGCGTACGGCGGCACCGGCATCGGGCTCTCGCTCTGCAAGAAGATCGTCGAGCACGCCGGCGGGCACATCCTGATCGACACCGAGCACCGGGTGGGCACCCGGATCGTCTTCACCCTGCCCGTGGCCGCCTCCGACTCCGACTCTGCCTCCGCCTCCGCCTCCGTGTCACCCGTACCCGCATCCACCGAAGGAATCCCGCGATGAGCACCCCCGCCGACCGGCCCCAGGCCACCCCCGCCGAAGTCCTGCTGGTCGAGGACGACGCGGGCGATGAGCTGATGACCCGGGAGGCCTTCGAGGACAACAAGATCGGCAACGTGCTGCACGTCGTACGGGACGGCCTGGAGGCCCTCGACTTCCTGTACCGGCGCGGCGAGCACGCCGACGCGCCGCGCCCCGACCTGATCCTGCTCGACCTGAACCTGCCCAAGTACGACGGGCGGCAGGTCCTGGAGCGGATCAAGACCGACCCGGACCTGAACCACATCCCCGTGGTCGTGCTCACCACCTCGGCGGCCGAGGAGGACATCCTGCGCAGCTACAAGCTGCACGCCAACGCCTACGTGACGAAGCCGGTGGACCTCGACCAGTTCATCCGGGCGATCCAGCAGATCGACGACTTCTTCGTCACCGTGGTCAAGCTCCCCCGCACGCGGTGAGGCCGGTGAACGGGGCGGGTGACGGGGCGCAAGGTCCGGAAGACGGAACGCAGGAGCGGGGAGGACGGGAGTGAGCAGCATGGAGACCGACGGCGCGCGGGCGCGCAGCAGTGTCGAGACCCGGACGGACGGCGAGGTACGGGTCGTCGTGATGGCGGGTGAGTTCGACATGGACAGCGTGGGCCCCCTGCGGACCGCGATGGACCCCACGGTGCCGGGCATCGCCCGGTTCGTCGTGGACGTCACCGGGGTCACCTTCGTCGACTCGACGGCGCTCAGTGTGCTGCTCCAGCCCGCGCTGGACCGCCCGGTGATCCTCGCCGGGACCGTGCCGCCGAGGCTGGCCCGGGTCCTGGAACTCACCGGTGCCGACCTGGTCTTCGGCACCGCGCCCAGCGTGGACGCGGGGAAGGCCGTGATCGTCCCTCCCCGGCACTGAGCCCCCTCCGGTGCGGCGCGGCCCGTTTGGCGCCCGGAATCCCGGCCATACGAGCGTCGAACGGGCCTCCGCGTCCGCCGGGGACCGCGGGGTGCCGCGACAGGAGGAGACCCGCATGGCTCGTACGATCCGCATGACCACGCCCGAGGGGGACACGCCCGCGTCCGCGCGCGGGAATGGACCCGCCCGGCACCCCGGTGCGGGGCGGGACGTGGTGCTCGCGCTCGGGTTGCTCGGCACCGCCCTCGCCGGCATCGCCGCCTTCGTGAAGGCGGTGGGGGCGGACGGGCTCCGGCTCCCGCTCGCCCCGATCGCCACCGTGGCCGTACTGCTGCTGGGCGTGCTCCTCGCGAAGTGGGGCTGCGCGCCCGCCCACCGCCGGCCGCGCACCACGCCGCCCGCGGACCCGCCCGGGGTCGGGGAGGACGCCTTCGACCACGCCGAGGACAACCGGGTCGGGTCGCCGACACCCCGTCAGATCAGTCGTCTCCGGCCGTGATGGCGCACGCGGGGTACGCGCGCCCGGACGGTACGGAGCCGGTCACGGAGGGAGCGTTCGATGGACGTGCGCGAGAGGCTCGCAGCGGTGCGCCGGGCGAAGCGGAAACGGCGGACGGTGACGGCGGAGGGGGCGCGGGAGCCCGTCCCCGTCAGCCGACCTCCGGCACGGCCCGTGCTGCGGGTGCTGGCGGTGCTGGCCGCCTTCGCCGGGACGGTGCTGTTCAGCCTGGTCCTGGCACGCCTCACCCTGGAGCCCTCCGCGGCGTCGGCCGGACTGGTGCACAGCAACACGCGCCCGGGCGCCTCGATCGGCCAGTACCTCGACGGCACGTCCGTCCGGGAGGCGGTCGAGCAGCTCGGCGGGAACGTCCTGCTCGGCGTTCCCTTCGGGGTGCTGCTGCCGGTCCTCCTCCCGCAGGCCCGCGGGCTGCTGAGGGTGGCGGCGGTGACCGCCGTGGTGATGACGCTCGTCGAACTGGTCCAGGGCGCCCTGGTCACCGGGCGCGCCTTCGACGTGGACGACGTCATCCTCAACACCGCGGGAGCGCTGCTCGGCTACCTCTTCCTGGGCCGCCGGCTGGGCCGGGCCGTACACCCGCGCCGCCACCACTGGTGGCACCGCCTGACCCGCCGCGCCGGCCGGGCCCCCCGCGGGACCGGGTAGGTGCCGGTCACAAGGGAGTCGGTGCCGTGAAGAAGTCCGGCCGGACCCCGGTGGGGGGCGGCGGGCCGGTCCGGTGGCCGGGAATCGGATCGCCGTCGACGGGGTTGCTGCGGGAACGAGCCGTTGAGTGGAGGGTCATGCGAGCGATTCAGGTGTACGAAGTGGGCGGTCCCGAGGTGCTGCGGGAGGCCGAGGTGGACCGGCCGCGGCCGGGTCCGGGCGAGGCGGTCGTGGAGGTCGCCGCATCCGGGGTCAACTTCCTCGACGTCTACCACCGCGAGGGCCGGTACAGCCTCCCGCTGCCCTTCACCCCGGGCACCGAGGGCGCCGGCACGGTCGTCGAGGTCGGACCCGGCGTCGCCGACGTCGCGGTCGGGGACCGGGTCGGCTGGGTGGAGGTTCCCGGCTCGTATGCCGAGCGGGCCGTCGTGGACTCCTCCCGGCTGGTGCCGCTGCCCGACGACATCGGCTTCGAGACGGCCGCCGCCGTGCTCCTCCAGGGCATGACCGCGCACTACCTCGTCAAGGACGCCTACCCGGTCCAGGCGGGCGACACGGTGCTCGTGCACGCGGCCGCCGGTGGCATGGGGCTGCTCCTGACCCAGCTCATCACCCATCTCGGCGGCAGGGTGATCGGCACGACGTCGACCACGGCGAAGGCCGAGCTGGCGAAGCGTGCCGGGGCCGCCGAGGTGATCCTTTCCTCCGCGGTCGACGATCTCGCCGCCGAGGTGAGGCGGCTCAACGGCGGTCAGGGACTGCCGGTCGTCTTCGACGGCGTCGGCGCGCACACCTTCGATGCGAGCCTGGCCAGCCTGCGGACCCGCGGCCATCTCGTGCTCTTCGGCGCGGCGAGTGGTGCCGTGCCGCCGTTCGATCCGATGCGGCTCGCCCAGGGCGGTTCGCTGACCCTGATCCGGCCCAGCCTCGGGCACTACATCGCCGACCGGTCCGAACTGCTCCGACGGGCCGCCGACGTGTTCGAGTGGGTGCGCTCCAAGGCGCTCGAGGTCACCGTGACGGGCCGCTACGCATTGTCCGAGGCCGCCCGGGCCCACAGCGATCTGGAGGCCCGGCGTACCACCGGCAAGCTGCTCCTCGTACCCGATGCGGCCGCTGCCGGACTCCGCGAGGAGACGCAGGGCTGATCGCGGGGGACGAGGTCGACGTCCGGACCCCTTGCCGTGTCGGTCCGTCCCCCGGAGTTCAGCGAGTCGGGCGCTGCGGGGTGCTCGCAACCCCCGTCTCCCGACCGCTGAGCGCGGCGTCCAGTGTCTCCTGGGCCGTGCGCATGGCGTCGGCGTACTTGGGCTCGGACATGCGCTCCCAGGCCTGGTCCGGCGCGACGTCCTGTACGTGGCTCGTCACCCACCAGATGTTGCCGAACGGATCCCGGACCCGGCCGCCGCGATCCCCCCAGGCGCTGTCGGCGCACTCGGTGATCACCTGCGCCCCGTGCTCGACCGCGGCCGCCATGGCTGCGTCTGCGTCGGGGACGTAGACGCGCAGCAGCGAGGGCACGGGGGGCCAGTCGGGCCGTCGGTCGAAGGCCAGCACGACCGTGTCGCCGACGCGGATCTCGCCGTGGCCGATGGTGCCGTCCTCGACCGGCACCCGTGCGAGCTCCTCGCCCTCGAACGCGGCGGTGATGAAGTCGAGCAGCGCGCCGGTGTCGTCGGTGACCACCCACGGTGCAACGCTGGTGTAGCCCTCGGGTGCAGTGTGACTCATCGGTCTCGTCCCCTCGTGCGGTTCTTCGTGACGCGACGACCCTAGGACCTGTGGAGGACGGTTACGGACCTACATCACGCCTGAATCCCCTGCCGTCCTGGTCGGCGCGGTTTCCCCGTCGCGGGCGGGTCGCATACGGTGATCCACATGTACAGGGGGATGGAGTTGGCGGGCCGCTACCGGCTCGACAGCCGCTTGGGGCACGGCGGTATGGGCGAGGTGTGGGCGGCGTCCGATCTGAGGCTGCGCCGCACCGTCGCGATCAAGATGGTCCTCGCCTCGCACCTGCGTGACGACCGGCTCGCCACCCAGGTCCTGGCCCGCTTCCGCCGCGAGGGCGAGGCGGCCGCCCGGCTGAACCACCGCAACATCGCCGTCGTCCACGACATGGGCGAGCACAGGGAGACGCAGGACGGCGGGCAGGCGGAAGTCTCCCCGTTCCTCGTCATGGAGTTCCTGGAAGGGCGTGATCTCGCGACGGTCCTGCGCGAGGACCACCCCGGCGGGCTTCCCCTGGAGAAGGTGCTGGAGTACGGCGCGCAGGCGTGCGACGGGCTGGCCGCCGCCCACGCGCGGAACATCGTGCACCGCGACATCAAGCCGGCCAACCTCATGCTGCTCGACGACGGCACCGTCAAGATCTGCGACTTCGGGATCGTCCAGATCCAGGACGGCACGATCGGCCTGACCGCGGCCGGAGCGCTGCTCGGCAGCCCCCTCTACATGGCTCCCGAGCAGCTCAGGGGCCAGACGCCGACGCCCTCGGCCGACCTGTACGCCCTGGGTGTCAGCCTGTACGAGCTCCTCACCGGGCGCCCCCCGTTCACCGCGGACTCCGCGTACGCCGTCATCGCCATGCACCTGTCCACCACGCCCGAACCGCCCAGCACCCACCGGCCCGCCCTACCGCCCGGCCTCGACACCCTCATCACCTCCCTCCTCGCCAAGGACCCCGTCGACCGTCCCCCCACCGCCGAGGAGGTCGCCGCACGCCTGCGCTCGGCCCACCTCGCACCCGGGCCGGCCACCGGCCCCGCCGCAGCGGCTCCGGAACCGGAATCCGACGAAGAGCGCTACCAACGGGCCGCCGACGCCGGGGACACCGACGCCATGGTCGTCCTCGCGCTGTTGCGGACGGAGGCCGGCCGCACCGACGAGGCAGAGACCTGGTACCGGAAGGCCGCCGACGCCGGAAACACCGGCGGCATGACCGGCCTCGGCGTGCTGCTGGCCAACGCGGGCCGCACCGACCAGGCAGAAGCCTGGTACCGGAAGGCCGCCGACGGCGGAGAGACGTACGCCATGAACAACCTCGGACTGCTGCTGGCCGACACCGGCCGCACCAACGAGGCGGAAACCTGGCACCGGAGGGCCGCGGACACCGGAGACACCGAGGCCATGTACAGCCTCGGGGTGCTGCTGGCCGACACCGGCCGCACCAACGAGGCGATGGCCTGGTACCGGAAGGCCGCCGACGCCGGGAACACCGCCGCCATGAACGGCCTCGGGCTGCTGCTGGCCCACACCGGCCGCACCAGGGAGGCGGAGATCTGGCACTGGAAGGCCGCCGACGCCGGAGACACCGACGGCATGAACGGGCTCGGCGTGCTGCTGGCCAACACCGGCCGCACCGACGAGGCAGAACACTGGTACCGGAAGGCCGCGGCCGACGGCGGACAGATGAACGCCATGAACAACCTCGGACTGCTGCTGGCCGGCATCGGCCGCACCAACGAGGCGGAAACCTGGTACCGGAGGGCCATCGACGCCGGACAGAGGAACGCCATGAACAACCTCGGAGTGCTGCTGGAGGACGCCGGCCGCACCAACGAGGCGGAAGCCTGGTACCGGAAGGCCGCCGACGCCGGAAACGGCAGGGCCATGGACAACCTCGGAAGTCTGCTGGCCGCCACCGGGCGCTCGGCCGAGGCACAGTTCTGGTACCAGCGCGCCGCCAACTCCCCCGACGGCGCATGACCCGTGAGGGTTCAGAACCCTCCGGGCAAGAGCGCGGAAGGCCCGGATGCCGTGGTGCGTCCGGACCCGGGGGCGGCAGCTCCCTTGCCCGGTGGTCAGCCGGTGTTGCCGCCGCGGCTGTGCCAGGCGCGGATCGGGTCCGGCCCGGAGCGGGTATGTTCGCCCGATGGCGCGTTCGCAGCGCTTCGGGAGGGGAGAGTGCCGGTGGACGTCGTCGCGATGATGGAAGCACTGGCTGAACAGGGCGTAACGGTGCTGTTCAAGGCCGACGCTGAGCGGATGGCAGAGAGGGGCAAGCCTTGGACCTTCGTCGCCAGTGGAGCGCCGTTGCGCGAGGACGTCCTTGTGCGAACCGATGCCGCGTCTGTGGAGCAATGCCTCGCAGTGTGCTTGCCCCGCCTGCGTGAGCTGGGCTTTTCGTTCCCTGAGTGAGAGAGCGGGTGTGACTGAACCGCGGCCCTGGATGTCAGTACCGGCTGCTTACATGAGCCCATGGACACCGTGCACACGACCGCCGCCCTCCTCCCGGACCCCGCCGAGCTCCGCGCGCACCTGCGCGCGCTGGCCGTGCTGGACCAGGCGATCTGCCGCGACCCGCGGTTCTCCCGTTACTCCTTCTCCACCACCTGGGGGCCTGGGACGGAGGCGGCCCTGATGGACAACGGCTCGGGTGACGACTTCTCCGTCCTCTTCACCCCGGCCGGTGTGCTCGTCCGCGGCTTCGACCACGAGTCGGAGATGAGCCCGTACGGCACGGACGACGAACAGGTTTGGCCCGGTGTCATCGACGAGGTGCCCGCCGCGCTGCGCCCGCTCCTGGACGACCCAGCCTTCGTCGACGAGGGCCTCGGCGCCCCGCGGGTCACCGCCTGCCTGTGGTGGGAGACCGGCGGCAGCGCCTGGCGCACCGGCTCGGGCATCGAGTTCCCCTCGGGCAGCCCGGACCCGGACGGCTCCGGGCACCTCTTCCGCCTCCTCACCGACCGCTCCCCCGAGGCCGTCCAGGCGCACTTCGACGAGGACTACGGGCGGCCCGTCCCCCTCGACACCGTCCGCCACGTCCTCGCGGGCCACCCCCTGACCCTCGAAGCCGCCCGCGGCCTCAACCCGGCCGCCCTCTCCGACGAGGCCCTGCTTCGCCGGATCGCCGCCGACCCCGAGGTCGAGGCGTACCTCGCCTGCGACGGCGAGTTCGACCTCACGCGGACCGACCCCGTCGAGGCGATCGCCCTGCCGGCCGGTCTCCCGGTGGAGCCCGTGGCCGGCTGCAACGCGGGGGGCACCCACTACCTCTGCGGCCCGGCCGGCTCCGACCGCGTCCGCCCCGTCCTCTACACCGACTCCGAGGGCAAGGCCTCCCTCATCGCGGAGTCCCTCGCCGAGGCCCTGACCCTGGCCATCGTCCTCCCCTCCTGGCACGACGCCCTGGCCGGCTTCCGTCCCCCCGCGCTCAATGCCGACTACCTGGAGGACAACCCGGACCACCCCGAGGTCCGCGACCGCCTCCTCGCCGCCCTCCGCCTCCCCCCGGCCACCGAGCCCGAGGTCCTGGCCCGCCTCCTCACCACGGCCGCCCGCACCGTCCCGGACGGCTTTCTTCCTTCGGTCGAGGGCGAGGAGGACGCGGCCTTCGAACCGATGCTCCGTCTGCCGGCCGAGTAGAACAGCCCCGCCGCGCGCCGACTTCCGGACCGACGCAGCTGTCCGCCCAGGAGACCGTTACCCTCGTTCCGAGGTCAGCGTCCCTGTTGAGACCAGGTCCGTGCGCTCGATGGCCAATCTCCAGGCTGAGTGTCGCCTATTCGTATCCGATGCAACTGGCGTCGGTAGGAACATCGGAACGAAAAACCGGCGCTAAGCCCTGCCTGCTCTCCGGAGCCCGTTGACCTGCACCTCTGTGGTGGTTGAACCTTTGGCGGTCGTGCCGAAACCCGGACCGGTCCTCCTCACAGGCCAGCTTGTAGTGTGAGGAGAGTGTCATGGGGGGTGATCGATATGAGCAGGCGACGGTACGTAGCCAGAGGGGTACCCGGCGGGTACCGCATTTGGGACAACAAGGGGCAGCGGTGGTGGGGTGACCACTACGAGCTCTGCCCTGACGCTCTCCTGACGGAGTTGAACGGCGCTGCCGAACCCGCGAAGCTCACCGCTCTCCTCAAGCAGTACCGAGCACAGAAGCGCTGACGGAGCGAGCGACCGGTGTGGAGCACGGTCGGGTGGGCGTGGCCGAACTGGCCTCGGCCGACTTGTCCGACTGCTCGATGAGTGGCGGCAGCGTCCAGCTCAGCGCTTCGCCCCTTGGACGGCCGACCCGCTCACCTGATGTCCAGGAAGCACCTCCTCGAACATCGAGGTGACGCTCCGCGACGTCTCCCCAAGACGCTGACCGGTTCTCGTACTCGCGGCGGGCTTTGCGCTGGGCCGGGACCAGTGGCCGACGGTGTCAGTAGGACACCTTCTCCGTTGCGGCCCCAGTCGTGTGACATGCCCAACGAAAGAACACGCCCTACTGTAGGGCCCGTCCTCTGGGTATCCACGTCACCGCCGGTCAGGCTGGTGACGCGCCGGCCTTCGAGGCGGTCATGGCCAGGATTCGGATCCCCCGCAGCGGACCCCGGAAGGCCAACAACCCGCCCGACAACCGTCCTGGCGGATCGCGCCTACTCATCCCGCTCGATCCGTGGACACCTTCGTCGCCGAGGCATCCGGGCTGTCATCCCACAGCCCGCCGCCCGCAGACCTGATCAGTCACCGCCTGCGTCGAGGCCGTGCCGGAGGCCGCGCACCCAGCTTCGGCGCCGCGAAATACAAGGAGCGCAATGCCGTCGAGCGGTGCATCGCCCGCCTCAAACAGTGGTGCGGCCTGGCCCTGCGGACGGACAAACTCGCCATCGCCTACCAGGCCGCAGTCCACGTCGCGTCCATCGCTATCTGGGCACGGCAGTGACACGACCGCCGAATCTACAGGCTCAAACTCGAGACGAAACCCGAGAAAGTAGGCGCTACGACCCGCCACTCGCACAGAAGGGGATCCGCCCAGAAGTCACTGCCGACGATGCGGGGATCTGAGGGGTCAGTCCGGTAGTCGAGAGCCAAGGCGCCATCATCACCGGGATTGCGAGTGGTGGCGATCAGCACTGCCTGGTCAACGTCAAGCCAAGGAAGTTCGAGCGGGGTGACGCTCCTGCTTCCGCGTGCCTGGCGAAAGAAGTCGGAGTGTGGATCATCGGCGACCATATCCATTGATTGGGACGCGTACGCCATCTGCTCGGGGTTCGACACGAAGCCAAGTGGGTCCTTGAACCACGGAATGGCCTTCGCCAGCACCGCATCGCCCGGGTGACACCAGAGGCCGCGATCGATCAGCGACGTCAGCAGGGCGGGCAGAGCAAGTCCACGGACTAGCGAAGGCTCCATGACGCACAGCTTCGCACGGCGGACAGCGCCAAGGAGACACGCTCTGATCGAGAAAGGCGCCAAGGGTCGTGGCCACGACGGTGGCGAGGGTGATGACGGCGGCGAAGGCCGCGGAGGCACGGGGGAGGGCGCCGGGGTAGGCGGCGCCGTCCATGCGGGCGAGCTTGCCCGCGGCGGCGGCGCCGAGCAGCGTGACCGAAGGTCGCGGAACCGGTGTTCGCCGGGGTTCGCGGGGACGAAGACGAACACAGGCGAACACCTCACCGGCCCGGGGGAAGATGTGCACGACGAGCAGGACGGCCGCAATCCGGCCCACGCCGAGCTGTACGACAGGCTCAAGGGCGCCTTGGCCCGGGCCCAGTTGACCCAGGCACAGCTCGCCGTGCGGGCAGGACGCGGGCGCACCACGGTGTCGCAGGCGCTCTCGGCCACAGCGCCGGTCCCATCGGCCGTGACGGTCGCGGCCCTGGCCAAGGCGCGGCCTCCCAGCCGGGACCGGCCTTGCTGCCGTCGTCGTCGGCCGGCCCGCATCCCTTGCCGGTGCCGCCGCGGGGGTCCTCCAGCCAGCCGTCGGCCGCCGCCCGGGTTATGCCGTCCAGGAACACGCCCGCCATCCTGCGGTAGCCGGTGTCGTTGGGGTGGGCGGGCTGGGCAAGGTCGACGGTGGTCACCGCGCTCATGTCGAGCAGCGCGACGTGCTTCACCACAGAGCGCTACGTCTCGTCGCACATAAGTGATCATCATGCCGCAGAGTGATCAAAGGCACCGGAGGCTCGCTGAACCCGGCTGCGTGCACGGTCTCCTCCCGGTGGCCTGCGGGGCGACTACGCCCCAGGGTCGGGCAGGCCGGCGGCGGTCAGTGCCACGTGGTAGCCGCCCGTGGGGGCCGGGCAGGACGCTTCAGGCCCTGCCCTGTGCGTGTCCGGCGCGGGCGGCCGTCGCGCACACGCGTCGCAGCAGGTGGTGCAGCTGGGCGCGCTCGCCCTTGGTGATGGAGGCCAGGAGGACGTCTTGCACGCTCTGCAGGTCACCCAGTGTCGCCGCGCGGGCGGCGGCACCGGCCTCGGTGAGCGTGACCACCTCGTGCTGCCCGCCCACGTTGACGACCATGGCCCGGACCAGGTCCTGGTCCTGGAGTTCGTCGATCACCCGCGAGACGTCGGCCGGGGGCGTCTCCAGGCGGGCCGCGAGATCGACGCGGGCGTGGGGACCGAGGTCGGCGAGCGTCCTGAGGACCGCGTGCTGGAGGGGGCTCAGGGGTCGTGCGCCCGTGAGCTCGGCCAGCAGCGAATCCACGGCCCTGCCGGCCGTGACCAGGAGCTCCACGGTCTGCTCGGAGGGATCCGACGGCCCGTGCCCTCTGTCGTACACGCCGCATCCAATCACTGAGGAGGAGACGTCGCCTCGGAAACCGGCCCGCCGCGGACCGCCGTTGCCGCTGCACGCCCGTGTGCAGTCGCGGGGACGCCGGAGGGGCGGGAAGGGACGCGCACTGCACCTGGGCTCACCATACTTTCACCCAGGGTGATTGGTCTACATTGAAGTCGACACTGAGGGTTGTAGGGGTGCTGGAGGGCGCGAGCGGCCGGCTCCCGTGACGGAGAGCAGGTGGTGGCGGCCCGCCAGATCGGCGAAGGTCTGCGGTTCGGGGCCCGCGACGACGGGCAGGTCACCGTCGGAGGCCGCGTCGCCCATGGCGGATCAGGCGTGCGCGAGCGTCGAGCGGTGCGCGGAACAGGCCGGTCAGCGCCGGGACGGTACCGCCGCCGCGCCCCGCGGGAGCGCGAACGCCGGCATGACCGTCGCGAGGGCCGGGGTCATGCGCCGTCTTCGGACTCCAGGAGGAGCCGTCGCAACGCCTCTTCGTCGTCGTCGGACAGCGAGGACACGAACCGCTTCAGCACCAGGTCGCGTTCCGGCTCCCGTTCGAGCTCCCGCCGCATGCGCCCGGCGGCGAGGCCGGCGGCGTCGTCCGCCGCCGCGTAGGCGAAGCCCCGCCCCTCGCGGGTCCGTACGAGCGTCCCCTTCTCGTGCAGGCGGGACAGGATCGTCGTGACCGTCGTGCGGGCCAGGTCCCGGTCGAGCGCGGCGTTGATCTGCTGCGGCGTCAACGGACCGTCGGCCGCCCACAGGATCGCCATCACGTCCGCGACGAGCTCCCCGTGCGGGCGCCGCGCGTCCCGACCGTCCTCCACCATGCCGCTACCGCCCTGCTGCTGTCCCGGACCCGTACGCCCGCTTCGGAAAATAGGTTTGCCTTATCTAACCCTACGGGCTCGCACACCGGATCCAGGGGGCTTCGCCCTGGGCGACTTCGATGCCGGCTCCGCTCCCTGACCTGGCTCACTGCGGCCCTCAGGAGGCGTTGACCACGTGCCGGCAGGAGGGGGCGGGCTCCGCCGACGATTTATCGGCTTGTCTTTCGAGTCGAGCCCGTACAGACTGATCGCCGTTGAATCGAACGCGTTCAAATGAATGAACGTATTCCACATGGGGGTAGGGAATGAACTTCAACCGCAAGCACGCCACCTGGACAGGGGCGCTCGTCGCCGCCCTCTCGGTCGGCGCGCTCGTCTCTCCGGCGGCCCAGGCCGCCGGCGGCAAGACCGACACCCCGACCGCCGTCAAGCTGGCGGTCAAGAAGCCGCAGGGCGGTGTCCCGGCCAAGAGCGCCGCCAAGAACCAGCAGCGGGCGACGGCCCTCGCCGCGGCGGCCGTCGTCTCGCTGCACCCGGGTGACGTGCTCGCCTCGGACGAGTACATCGAGACCGAGAACGGCTTCCTCCACATGCAGCCGGACGGCAACCTCGTCCTGAACCACAAGGCCGGCGCGGAGCTGTGGGCCTCGGGCACCTTCGGCAACACGGGCGCGTACGCGGTCTTCCAGACGGACGGCAACTTCGTCGTCTACAAGAAGGGCGGCGGCCCGGCCAAGGGCGGGGCCCTGTGGAACTCCGCCACCTGGGGCAACGCGAACGGCCGCCTGGACTTCCAGGACGACGCCAACCTCGTCGTCTACCGCGCGGACAACTCCGCCGCCTGGTCGACCAGGACCTGGAAGGTGGGCAACAACACGCTCACCGGTGGTCAGAACCTGGAGCGCGGCACCTGGATGTCGGCCGCCAACTCCGTCCTCGCCCAGGACAACCGCGGGTACTTCGCGGTGTTCTACCGCGGCAAGGACTACGGCCTCGGCTTCTGGAACTACAGCCCCGGCGCCTACACCCGCATGCAGACCGACGGCAACCTCGTGACGTACAAGAAGGACGGCGGCGAGGGCAAGGGCGGCGCGCTCTGGAACACCAAGACGTGGGGCCAGAACGGCGCCTACCTCGCCTTCGGGGCGACCGACTCCACCCTGGTGCTGCACAAGTCGAACGGCGACGTGCTCATCGACTTCAAGACCGGTGACAACCAGCAGTAGATCCGGTTCCGAACCCTCGGACGCACTGCCGGGCCCCGACCCCTGCCCAGGGTCGGGGCCCGGTCGCGTCGGTTCGTCCCCGTGACGTGCGGGCCGGTTCGTCGAGCTGAATCGATTCGGCAGCTCAGGCGCGTATCGACCGGCGAACAGCCGGGGAGCATCTGGGGGCACGGAACGCTCCGGACACCTCATCGACGCCGATCCCGCCCGGCACCTCCTCCGGGGCGGCGACGTCACCATCCCCACGCGCAACACCCGGCCCGCGCCGTAGAGCCGCCTGCCGGGCCATCTGTGGCAGGAAGGGCAACGCCGGATGGGCATCTACGGACAGGACTGGGCGTCCTACCAGAGCGACGAACCGAGCCTCACCGGACTCGACTTCGTCTTCACGAAGATCACGGAAGGCCTCGGGTACACGAATCCGAAGTGGGTCCGCCAGCGCGACCACGCCAAGCGTCACGGCCTGGTCTGGGGCGCCTACCACTACCCCCACATGGGCAACGACCCGCAGGCCGAAGCCGACTTCTTCCTCGACCAGGTGGCCTGGCAGCCCGGCGACGTCCTGGTCCTCGACTGGGAGGGCTACGACGACGCCAACGCCGGCGTCCCCAAGGCTCGCCAGCGGGCGTACAAGGAGGACTGGCTCCGCCACGTCAAAGCCCGCATGCCGGGTCACCGGGTCGGCATGTACTGCAATGCCGACTACTGGAGGAACGTCGACACGACCAGCTACTGCGGCGACTTCCTGTGGATCGCCACCGCGGGCCGCAGCGCCGGTGACCCCGGGATCACGGCGAGTTGGCTGTTCCACCAGTACGACGACGACCCCGTCGACCAGGACTACTGCCCCCTGCCCGACCGCGAACAGCTTCGCGCCTGGGCCCTCGGATCGCCCGGAATCCCGGAGGACGACATGCCCCTGTCCCAGGCAGACCTCGACGCCATCGCGACCGCCGTCTGGCGCCACACGGAAACCAACGCCGCCACCGGCCGCCCCGTCGACATGGGCGCCGTCATGGCGTGGATGGACAAGATGCACAACGCCCAGAGCGACGCCGTCACACGGCAGCTCACGGAGACGCAGGCAGCGGTGAGCGCGCTCGCCGCACAGCTCGGCCGGCAGCACGGCGTCGACACCGAGGCGGTGGTGGCCGCCGTCCGGCAGGCCATCGCCGACGCCGTGATCCAGGTGGACGTCCGGGTCACCGGCAGCTCCGCCCCGACCGGCTGAGGGACACCGCCTCCCGGTGAGCTCCCCGGTCGCCCGTCGGGCCGGAGCCGGCGCCGTCGCACGCGAGGGCCTCCTCGATCAGGCCGCGCAGTTCCTCGTCGCGGAGGACCATCGGGTATCCCCCCTCCGCGGACAGGCGCCGCTGCGACCGCCGCACCGCCAGCAGCGCCTCCCGGACCGCCGGGCTGAGCTCGCCCATCCGGATCAGGGTCCGGAGGGCGTCGCGGAAGAACCCGTAGCCGTCATCTCCGTCGGCCACCGGCAGGACGAACTCCTCCAGGACCCGCATGCTCGGGCCGGTCCGGCCCGTGATCTCCCAGAGCGTGATCGCCGCGCTGAGCCGCGGCCAGTGGCTGGTGCTCTCCATCACGAGCCGTACCCGGTCCGCATAGGGCGCCGCGTCGCGGCCGAACTCGGCCAGGGCGCCGAACGGCCCGAACTGGGGCTCCTCCGCCGCCATGAACTCCTCGCCGACGATCCGCAGCGCCGTCCGGCGGTCCGCGCCGAGACACGCGGCGGTCCGCGCCACCAGGCGGTGATTGCCCGGGTGGTCCAGGACCGCGGCGGCCCGCACGGCGGGGACGGCCGAGGCGGCTGCCGGCCCCATGGCCGGCAGCATCCTCAGCACGGTGACCGAGGTACGGGTGTCCGCCAGCAGCGGGAGGAGTTCGGGCAGGGCGGGCCTCGCGGCCTCGCCCCAGGCTTCCAGCACCGTGAGGAAGCCGCGGACCGGGCCGCTGCGCATCGCCTCCCGCATCTCCGGCAGCAGGACGTCCGCGTGCGCGCGCAGCGGGATCAGCACGTCCTCGGCCTCCGGCCGCCGCGGATCACCCATGACGTAGCCCCTCCCCTGTTCCTCCTGCTGGGCGCGGAGCTGTGCGACCAGTCCCGGCAGGGCGCGCGGGTCGCCGATCCGGGTCAGTGCCCACCGGGCGATCTCCCGGACCGTCCCGTCGAGGTACGGGTCGGCCGCGTCGTCGTCGAGCAGGCCGGCGAGGCGGTCGGCGTACGGGGCCGCCCGCGGGCCCAGCACCGCGAGGATGTTCGCGGCCCTCAGGCGCACGGCGCCGTCGGGATCGGTCAGCAGCCCGCCCGCGAGCGGCAGCAGGGCGGCCTCCACGGAACGCCGCTCGGTGAGGAGCTCCCACGCCACGTCCAGTGCTTCCCGGCACAGTGCGGCGTCCCCGGAGCGCTGCGCCGTCCCGGCCAGCCGCACGGCGAAGGAGAGCCGTGCCCCGGGGTCGTGTCCGAGCAGCCGGGCCGTCGAGCGGACCAGGTCTTCGCGGGTCCAGGGGACCTCGATGTCGGGGGTGTACCAGACCTCTTCGAACCGTGGCCGCAGCGCGGTGTCCGAGAACACCTCGATCAGCCGGTCCAGCTGCCGGACCGGCAGCTCCCGGTCGCGTTCCGCCGCGGCGTGCACGGCTGCGACCCACATCACCGGGTCGTCACCGTCCAGGACGCCGGCCAGGACGGCTCGCGCGTCGTCGTCGGCAGCGTCGCCGGAGGCGGCCTGGCCGAGCGCGAGCAGCAGCGGCAGCCGTACCGACGGGTCCGACTCGGCCTCCCACCGCCCCAGCAGCCGCGTGGTCCCGACCGGCAGCGTCGTCGCCGCCCGCCGCACCGCCGGATCCGGATCCGCGAGCAGGGCCCACGCCCCGGACCAGTCCGCGTCCGCCAGGGCCGGTGCGTACATGCACGCCAGCAGGTCGACGAGATCGACCCGCGCACCCGTGGCCGGGTCGGCGGCGAGCGCGATGACGAACGGCAGGGCGACCGCCGCCGCGGACGGCGTTTCACACCCGTCCCGCGTGACGAGGGAGTAGAGGGCGTGGTGATCGTCCGCCACGGCGTGCGCACCCGCCCGGGCGAGCCGACGGAGCGCCCGCGGCACGTCGCGGACCGGATGCTCCTCGGGATACCCGGTCTCCAGCCCGTCCCACACCACGGCATCCAGCGCCTGCAAGAACTCCGGCGTCACCGCTCCCCCTTCACCACCCCGTCGCCCGGGGTACCGCGAGGGACCCTACGCCACCACGCAGGGCCGGGCGCCGCCCGTGATCCTCGGCGGATCACCGCGGCGCCCGGCCGGCCGGTCAGAAGTGCGGGTTGAGCAGCGAGCCGATCGTGTGGGTGCCCGGCGCCAGTCCGAATTCGGACGGGTCGACGAGGTACGCGGTCTCCGAACCGGGCTTGTACAGGAGGGAGAACTGCTTGTAGCCCCCGTCCCGCGGGCTGAGGCAGTCCTTCCACGTGTAGGTGCCCATGGCCAGGTAGAGGTCGCGGGTCGGGTACCGGTACCCGTCGAGGATCTGTGTCCACGTGTAGGTGCCGGAGGCCAGGTACATGCTCCGGGAGGTGCACGCGTCGGCCTGGCCCTGCGTCGGTTTGCCGTCGACCCAGACGTCCCGCGTGTTGAAGGCTATGTCCCCCGCGCTCGCGGGCGTCCCCGCCAGCGTCACGACCGCCGTGGCCGCGGCCGCCACGGCCGCGAACCTGCCGAACTTTCCAGGCATGGAATGCCTCCCCTTGATGACCATGTCGTCCATGGTGTCCAGGCGATGACGAGGCGTCGGACGTGCGTGCGGGCAGGGGCCCGGCGTCCGTCATCGGAGGTGAATCTAGACGCGGGCGCCGCGCGACGGTGTTCGTCGCGTGCCCGGATCCTGTGCTCTGCGTGCCGTGCGGCGTCCGGCGCGTCGCGTACGCGTCGGGGCCGTGCGCGGCACAGAGTGAACGGGCGGCAGGGCCGCATCGGAGCGACACGTGAGGGAGGTGGTCGTATGTCCTCGGGCCTCGGCGCGGCGGACGTGCTGGTCGTCGGTGCCGGGGTCGCCGGGCTGGCCTGTGCCCGGGACCTGGTGGCGGCCGGCTTGAGCGTACGGGTGCTGGAGGCCGGCGACGCGGTCGGCGGACGCATGCGCACGGACCGGCTTCAGGGCTTCGTCGTGGACCGCGGATTCCAGGTGTTCAACTCCGCCTACCCCCAGGTCCGGCGGAGGTTCGAGCTGAGGGAGCTCCGGCTCCGGCCCTTCACGCCGGGGTTCCTCGTGCACACCCCGGCCGGGAGGCTCGGCTTCGTCGATCCCGTCCGTCGGCCGCGCACGATCCCCGAGTTGCTCTCCGGCCGCCCCGCGGCCCGGCGCGACCTGGCCGCCCTCGCCCTGCTGTCGGCCCGTGACGTGCTGCTGCCCCCGGCGCGGCTCAAGCGGCGGCCGGACACCACCGTCCGCACCGCGTTCGCCGACGCCGGGATCTCCGAGGCGTTCGTCGAGCGCTTCTTCCGCCCCTTCGTGGCCGGGGTCTTCCTGGAGGACGGACTGGAGACGTCCGCCCGGGTGTTCCACATGGTGTGGCGGAGCATGCTGCGCGGAACCATCTGCCTGCCGGCCGAGGGCATCGGTGCGGTCCCGCGGGCCCTCGCCGCCGGACTGCCGGAGGGTGCCGTACGGCTCGAAACCCCGGTGGCCGGACTCACGGGGGACGGTGTGCTGACCGCCGGGGGACACGAGGTCCCGGCGCGCGCCGTCGTGGTCGCCACCGGCCCCGGGGCCGTCCCTGCCCTGCTCCCCCAGGTGGACCTGCCCTCCTACCGCACGGTGACGACGTACTACCACGTCGCGGCGCGGTCCCCGCTCGGCGAGCCGACCCTGCTCGTGGACATCCGCCGCCGCTTCCTCAACACCTGTGTGCTCAGCGACGTCGTGCCCGGCCACGCACCGTCCGGCCAGGCCCTCGTCGCCACCTCGGTCACCGGCCGGGACGGGCCGGGCCGTGAGCGCGAGCTCCGGTCGGCGCTCGCGGAGGCGTACGGCACGGACACGGACGGCTGGGGCCTGCTCACCGTCCGCACCGTCGGGGACGCGCTGCCCGCCATGGATCCGCCGCAGCCGCTGACCCGTACCACGCGGGTGGCGCCGGGCCGTTACGTGTGCGGCGACCACCGGGCCACCGGTTCCACCCAGGGTGCGCTGGCCTCCGGTGCGCGGGCCGCCCGCGAGGTGCTGCACGACCTGCGGCGCCGGGGCGGGGCGTGAACGTACCCCGTCCGCGGTTGACGGCCCGGTAGGAGGGCGCCGGTTCGGGCGAGCGGCCCGCCGCGCCCCGCCGCGCCCCGCCGGGCCGCCCCCGGGAGATTTCCGATGCGCAATCGCTGCAAGTTGCCCCCACTCGCCCGGGCCGGTGAGGCTGGTCGCATCGCGTCCGCCGGGATGCGGAGGTTGCCTTCATCCCCCGGCGGTGCCTCCGGTCCGGCGGACGCGAGCGGTCTCCCCCGCGGCCGGACCGCCGGGGGAACCGCGCGCTGGAACCGCACCCATCCGGCGGGGGCGCCGCTCCGAATCGCCGGATGAGAGCCCGGGCCACGGGGGGCAGTCCCCCGGCCCCCGGAAAACAGGGGTGGAGTGATGGACCGCAAGAGCATCGCGGTGGTGGGGTCGGGGGTGGCCGGGCTCACGGCCGCCCACGTCCTGTCCCGCGCCCACGACGTGTTCCTCTACGAGGCGGACGGACGCCTCGGGGGCCACGCGCACACCCACGAGGTGCCGGCCGGCGGTGGGGGAACGGTGGCGGTGGACAGCGGGTTCATCGTCCACAACGAACGCACCTACCCGCACCTCCTGCGCCTCTTCCGCGAACTGGGCGTGACCACGCAGGACTCCGAGATGAGCATGTCGGTCCGGTGCGACGGCTGCGGCCTGGAGTACGCGGGCGCCCGCGGCCCGCTCGGGCTCCTCGGCGGCGGGAACCTGCTGCGCGGCCGCCACCTGCTGATGCTCGCCGACGTCCCCCGCTTCCACCGCGCCGCCCGACGGCTGCTGGCCGACGGCGACACGGCCTCCACCCTGGGCGGCTTCCTGCGCGAGAACCGCTTCCCGCCGTACTTCGTCAGCCACTTCGCCGTCCCCCTGGTCGCCGCCGTCTGGTCCTGCGCACCGGCCACCGCGCTGCGGTACCCGGCCGCCTACCTGTTCCGCTTCCTCGACCACCACGGACTGCTCTCGGTCACCGGATCCCCGCAGTGGAGAACCGTCACCGGAGGATCCAAGGCCTACGTCGAGCGGGCCGCCAAGGGCCCGGCGCGCGTCCTGACCTCCACGCCGGTCCGCGCGGTCGTGCGCGGAGCCGGCCGCGTACGCCTGGTCACGGACGACGGCGAGACGGCCGAACACGCCGCCGTCGTCATCGCCGTCCACCCCGACCAGGCGCTGAGGCTCCTCGCCGACCCCACCGAGCAGGAACGCCGCGTCCTCGGCGCCTTCACCTACTCCCGCAATCCGACCGTGCTGCACCGCGACACCTCGCTCCTGCCCCGGGGCGCCCACGCGCGGGCGTCATGGAACTACTGGCTCCCCTCCTGCTCCGCCCGCCCGGAATCGGTGCAGGTCAGCTACGACATGAACCGGCTCCAGCGGCTGTCCGGCCACGCACCGCACATCGTGACGCTCAACCCCGGCGACCGGATCGACGAGAGCACCGTCCTGGCCCGCATGACGTACGAACACCCGGTCTACACGCCCGAGTCGGTGGCGGCGCAACAGCTGTTGCCCACCCTCGACGACGGCGTCACCGCCTACGCGGGCGCCTACCACGGCTGGGGCTTCCACGAGGACGGCTGCCGCTCCGGCGCCCAGGCCGCGAGATCCCTCGGGGTGACGTGGTGACCGGCGCCGCCGGCGGCCGCGCGCCCCGCGTGCCCGCCCTGTACGCGACCGAGGTGCGGCACACCCGCTCCCACCCGGTCCGGTACGCCCTGACGCACCGGACGTACATGTGGCTGGTCGACGTGGACGACCTGCCGGTCCTGCCCCGCCTCCTGCGCCCGTTCGCCCGCTTCGACGCCCGCGACCACTTCTCGGGCCGTGCGCCCACGCTGCGGGCCGGCCTCGATGCCTTCCTGGCCGCTCAGGGCGTCCCCGGCGCCGACGGCCGGGTCCTGATGCTGGCGCACGCGCGCGTGCTGGGGCACGTCTTCAACCCGCTGACCCTGTACTGGTGCCACGACGGCTCCGGCGGTCTCGTCTGCGTCGTCGCGGAGGTCCACAACACGTACGGAGGGCGGCACTGCTACCTCCTGCGGCCCGACGGCCGGGGCCGTGCCGAGACCGCCAAGGAGTTCTACGTCTCCCCGTTCTTCGGCGTCGAGGGGAGCTACCGGATGCGGCTGCCCCTGCCCGGCGACCACCTCGACCTGGCCGTCCAGCTCCGCCACCCGGACGGCTCCCGCCCCTTGACCGCCACCGTCCGCGGAACGCACCGCCCCGCCGGAACCCGGGCACTGCTCGCGGCCCTGCTGCGCAACCCGTGGCCGACCGCCGGAGTGTCGCTCGGCATCCGCCGGCACGGAATCCGCCTCTACCTCAAAGGCCTGCCCGTACGGCCGCGGCCCGCCCGCCCGGCCCGTCCCCTCCAGGAAGACGCGCTGTGACCCTCGCCCTCCCCCCTGCGCCCCACGGTGGTGCCCGCACCGGCCGCCACCTGGTCGATGCCGGCCTGTGGCCCGACGTCGCCCGCCTGCCGCACACCTCGGCCCTGCACACCGCGCTCGCCCGCCGGATCGTGGAACGTGCCTTCGACCGCCTGCCCTTGAGGGTGCGGACCGCCGGCGCCGGGACGCGGATCCCCCGGCAGCCCGACGGAACGCAGGACGGCCTCCCCACCCTGACGCTGTACGACCCCGACGCGTTCTACCGGCGCATCGGCGCGGGCGGCCTGATCGGCTTCGGCGAGTCCTACATGGCCGGCGAATGGGACAGCGACGACCTGGTCGGGCTGCTGACCGTCCTGGCCCGGCACGTGGACGAGCTCGTGCCCCCGGCCCTGCGCCGCCTGCGCAGCCTCTGGGTCCGCCGCAGGCCCGACGCGGACCTGAACACCGTCGACGGGGCCCGACGCAACATCCACCGGCACTACGACCTCTCCAACGACCTCTTCGCCACCTTCCTCGACCCCACCCTCACCTACTCCTCGGCCGTCTTCACCGCGCTCCCGGCCGGTCCCGAGGAGCTGCCCGCGGCACAGCACCGCAAGATCGACCGGCTCCTCGACCTCGCCGGGACCGGAGCAGACACCAGCCTCCTGGAGATCGGTACGGGCTGGGGCGAACTCGCCATCCGGGCCGCCCGGCGCGGCGCGCGCGTACGCACCGTCACCCTCTCCCGGGAACAGCGCGACCTCGCCCTCGGCCGGATCGCCGAGGCCGGAGTCGCCGACCGGGTCACCGTCGACCTGTGCGACTACCGCCGCGTCGAAGGCAGGTACGACGCCGTCGTCAGCGTCGAGATGATCGAAGCCGTGGGAGCCGCCTACTGGCCCGCCTACTTCGGCACCCTGCACCGGCTGCTGGCCCCGGGCGGCCGGGCCGTGCTCCAGGCCATCACCATGCCGCACGAGCGGATGCTGCACACCGCCCGCACCCACACCTGGATCAGCAAGTACGTGTTCCCCGGCGGGCTCATCCCGTCCCCGGAAGCCATCGCCCGGGAAGCGGGCGCCGCCGGGCTGGGCATCGTCCACGACACCGGCTACGGCCACCACTACGCGGAGACCCTGCGCCTGTGGCGCGAACGGTTCCTCCAGCAGTCCGCCGAGGTGACCGCCCTCGGGTTCGACCGCGCCTTCCTGCGGATGTGGGAGCTCTACCTCGCCTACTCCGAGGCCGGCTTCCGCGCCCGCTACCTCGACGTGCGCCAGATCGTCCTCGCCGGCCGGGACGGGGCACCCGACACGAACGGGCCGGGCGCGTGAGCACCGTCGACACCGGAGCCCTCGTCACCGTGCTGGCCGCGTCGGCGGGCACGGCGCTCGCCGTCATGCTGCTCACCTTCGCCGTGGCCCTGGTCAAGGGGGTCCACCGGATCGTCGACAGCGCCTGGGGGGTGGCCTTCGCGGCCGTCGCCGTCGTGGCCTGGTTCCTCTCGGCCGGCCACGGCGACCCGGTGCGGCGGACCGTGGTGGCCCTCGCCACCGTCGTCTGGGGGCTGCGCCTCGCGGTGCACATCGCCCGGCGCGGACGCGGCCACGGGGAGGACCCCCGGTACGCGCGCATGCTCGCCCGCGCACCGGGCAGCCCGGCCCTGTACGCGCTGCGCGTCGTCTACCTGCTCCAGGGCGGCCTGGTCTGGCTCGTGTCCCTCCCCGTCCAGGCGGCGGTGCTGCTGCCGCAGCCGCCGGACGCCGCAGCCGCACTGGGGCTCGCCCTGTGGGCCGTCGGGCTGTTCTTCGAGGCCGTGGGGGACCACCAGCTCGCCCGGTTCAAGGCCGACCCGGCGAACCGGGGCCGCATCATGGACCGCGGCCTGTGGTCCTGGACCCGGCACCCCAACTACTTCGGCGACTTCCTCGTGTGGTGGGGCCTGTACCTGACGGCCTGCGCCACCTGGCAGACCGCCCTGGCCACCCTCGTCTCCCCGCTCGTGATGAGCGCCCTGCTGATCAAGGGCAGCGGCAAGCGGCTGCTCGAAGCGCACATGGCCGGCCGGCCCGGATACGCCGCCTACCTGGCCCGCACCAGCGGCTTCTTCCCCCGGCCGCCGCGCCCCGGGGGCCGGCCGGGGTGAGGAGCGCGCCCTCGGGCGGGCCGCCCTGCCTCCCGGTCCGGCTCCCCGCTCACCGCTCCGGACCCCCGCCGGACGCTTCCGCCGCGTAGAGCCTGGAGATCACGTCCAGCGCCTCGCGCAGTCCCCGGGGACGTCTCGTGCCGGCGGCCGCCGTCCGCACGGGCCATCCGGGACCCGCGAGGAGGACCAGAGGGGTGGTTCGGGCCCCCTTGAGCCCGAACGCCATCGACGCCACCTGCCGGGCCAGCACGGCGTCCGCCGTCGAGCGGGACTGCGACCACAGCACCACGGCCATCGGGCCCGACCGGCTGACCGCGGCCCGCAGGGCCTCCGCGGGAACGGCCGCCCCGAACATGCGGGTCGGGACACCCCGCTCGGCCAGACCGGCCGCGAGCGCCTCCAGGGGCAGCGTGTGCTGCTCCCCCGGGAGGCAGGCCAGCACGACCGGTGCCGCGGGACCCGCGGGCGGGGGGCCGGTGACGGCCGCCCGCCGCAGCACGGTCGACACGTGCCACGACAGCAGGTGCTCGACCTCGACGTACCGGTCGTCCGTGGACTCCCACTTGCGTCCCACCGCGTGCAGGGTCGGCGCCATCACCTCCTCCCACGCGGTCACCAGGCCGTGGGCGTCCATCGTCTGCTGCAGCAGGGCGTCCATGGCCGGGCCGTCCAGCCGGACCGCGGCACGGGCCAGCCCGCGGCACTCCTGCCGCACCTCGCCCAGGGGCAGTCCCCCGCCCGGCGCTCCCCGACGGTTCCGGCGCGGGCCGTCCGGCGGCGGTGCCGGCGCGGCCGCGGACGGGGGCGGCTCGGCGCCCGCTCCGGGACCGGGGGCACGGCGCAGCGCCACGGCCGCCCTGGCGGCCTCGGCCGGAGGGATGCCGGAGGAGGTGAGCCGGCACATCTCTTCGAGCATCGCCACGTCGCCGGGCGTCCACCGGCGGTGCCTGCCGCCCTCCCGCAGCGCCGGACCGATCCCGTACCGCTGCTCCCACGAGCGCACCGTGGTCGGGGAGACGCCCAGGCGCCGGGCCACCGCACCGGTCGTGACACCAGGAGCCGCTCCGGTCATGCCGCCCATTCTACGAGGCGCCCGTCCGCGGGCGCCTGCGTGCATCCGGGGAACGGCTCCCGGGAGAAGACCATTTCAACGAGGTGGACGCCGCCGAGGAACCGAGGAGGAGCCGATGATCCGGGTCGCCCGCACCATGCACCTCGACCGCCCGATGCCCGACGCCGTGCGCTTTCTGGCGGACTTCGGGAACGCGCGGGAATGGGATCCCGCGACCGTCTCCTGCGACCGTCTGGACCGGGGGCCGGTCGGGCCGGGCTCGCGCTGGCGCAACGTCTCGCGGTTCCGCGGGCGCACCGGCGAGGTGGTGTACCGGCTCGACGTGCGCGAGGAGGACCGTCTCGTGTTCCGGGGCGAGAACGGCACGGTGCTGGTCGAGGACGACCTCCGCTTCGCTCCGGTCTCCGGCGGGTCGACCCGGCTGGTCTACCGTGCGGTCTTCCGTTTCAAGGGACTCGCGCGCCTCGCGGAGCCGTTCCTGCGCGCCGAGGTGAACCGGCTCGCGGACGGTGTCGCCGAAGCCCTGCCCGGGGTCCTGGCCCGGTGAGTTCGCCGCCGCGCCGAGCGGAACGGGTGGATCAGCCCGTCCCTGTTCCGGCGTTCGGCAGGGGTGGCGTCGCCCACCGGATGGCGGTGGTGACCGCGCGCCCGCCGGGTCGTGCCACGGGCAGCAGGATCCGCGTCGTCAGGGGCAGGGCGAGCCGGGCCCTGGCCCATCGCGGCAGCAGGTCCGCCGCCGCGGCCGCCAGGAGGGCGTAGGGGACGCGCAGGGCCGCGGGCAGCGGAGGGTGGGCGAGCAGGTAGTCCGTGGTCGCCCGCGACGGGGCGGTCGGCCGGAGTTCCCCGCGGTACCGGGCCAGGCGGGCCGTCAGTTCCGCGCACGTCCCGGGTGGTTCCTCGACCCCCAGCAGACGGGCGACGGTGGCCATGTCCGCCACGTAGGCGTCCTGTCCGGCGCGGTCCAGCGGCCGGCGCCCGTAGCGCTGGTGGGCGCGCAGGAAGCAGGCCGTCTCGGCGAGGTGGACCCAGCCGAGGAGGTGCGGGTCACAGGCTTCGTAGGCGACGCCCTCGGGGGTCGTGCCCCTGATCCGCTCGTGCACGGCGCGTACCCGGCGCACGGCCTGCGCGGCGTCGTCGTCCGTTCCGAAGGTGGTGACGGCGAGGAAGGTGCTGGTGCGCTGGAGGCGGCCCCAGGGATCGCCGCGGAACCCGGAGTGGGCCCAGACGGCTGCCATGGCGACCGGGTGCAGCGACTGGAGCAGCAGTGCGGCGAGCCCGCCGACGTACATCGAGGCGTCCGCGTGCACGGTCCGTATCGGCCGGCCCGGCCCGAACCGGCGCGGGCCGGGGGCCTGGTGGATCCGGGCGCGCTTCTGCCGCGCCCCCGGGCCGGCGACCCTGAGCAGCAGTTCCTCTCCGGTCCGGGCCTTGAGCCCGGTCAGGGCCCGTGACGGCCACGGCCTGGACAGGGCGTCCCTCTCGTCGGCTTCTCGCGCGGGGTCTCCCGGCTGCTCCATCGGCCGGCCCCGGTCTACCAGCCGGCGATGCGCACGACGAAGAACGCGGCGACCATCACGGCTCCGAGGGCGATGAGCGCGAGGATGGCCCGGGGGTGCTCCCACAGTCCTCCGTCGGGGCGCTCCTGGTGGGCCGCTGCCGTC
Source organism: Streptomyces sp. NPDC090077 (assembly GCF_044747545.1). Lineage (NCBI taxonomy): Bacteria > Bacillati > Actinomycetota > Actinomycetes > Kitasatosporales > Streptomycetaceae > Streptomyces > Streptomyces sp. NPDC090077. The sequence goes on along the minus strand of NZ_JBIVEG010000002.1, from coordinate 454,446 downwards.
GATCCTTCCGCCTCCGGGGTCTCTTCCGGCGGCACCTTGGGTGTGGACATGGTTCCTCCCTGGTCATCGGTCGGGTGGAGCGGAGGGTGAGGGGGCATCGGCCCGTCGTCGCGGGGCGGGTGCCTCCGGGAGGGCGGGGCCCGCGAGGTGTCCGAGGAGTTCCCGGACCAGCGCTCCGACTTCGGTCGTGGGATCCGCGCCCGGTCGGAGCGGTGGGGGGCTTCCGACGACGGCGCGGGAGGCGAAGCCGGTGTCCAGGTGCGGGAGGCGGGCGTCGACGACGGCGATCCGCCGTCGGCGGACCTCCCGCTTCAGAACGCCGAGCCAGCAGGCCAGAGCGGACTTCGACGCGGCGTAGTCGGCGGTCCCCGTGAGGGGGGCGTTGACGATCGCCCCGGTCACGGCGGCCAGGAAGCCGCCGTCGCGGACCACGGGCACGGATCCCCTGAGCACGGCCATCGGGCACAGGGCGTTGACGGTCATGAGGTGCTCCGCGGCGGCGTCGGAGACCTGGTCGGCCGCGCCGAAGCCCGCGACCCCGACGGTGACGAGGACTCCGTCGAGGCGGCCCAGTTCGGTCAGGGCCCACCGGCCGGCACCGGCGCAGGCGTCCAGGTCGTAGGCGTCCAGGAGCCGGGCGGGACAGCCGGTCCGCCCGGCCAGCTCCGCCAGGGTCCGCCCGTCGCGTCCGGCCAGTGCCGGGCGGGCGCCGTGGCGCAGGAGGTCCAGGACCGCGAGCCGGCCGACCTCGCCCGTCGCGCCGGCGACGAGGATCCGTGCGGCCCCGTCCGGGGTGGTCATGACGGCGTCCCGGACGCCCGGTCGGCGCCGGTCCCGTGGGCGCGGCCGGGGCGGTGGTCCGCGGGCGGTTCGTCGCGCAGGCGCATGGGAGGCCTCCCGGAGGGTCGCGTCCGACGTGCAGCTGTCCCGAGGGAACCAGCGTGACCCGGACGGGCCGCCGGGGAAACTCGCAGCGATCCTGCATCGAAGACGCGGGCCGGGCGGCGGCCGTCGTCAGGGAGCGGTCCCGTCCCGGGCGTGCTCCTGGCGCAGCAGTTCGGCCAGGTCGGGCAGCCGGTCGAGGCCGGCCACCGGGCCCGCGGTGCGCGGGTTGTGGGCGAGCCGGTGCCGGTGGCGGTGCAGGAACGCCCAGTAGCCCGCGGTGAAGGGGCAGGCGTCCTCGCCGATCCGGCGGTCGGGGCGGTAGCGGCAGGGGCCGCACAGGTCGCTCATCCGGTCGATGTAGGCGCCTCCCGAGGTGTAGGGCTTGGTGGTCGTCCTGCCGCCGTCCGCGTACTGCGACATGCCGAGCACGTTGGGGAGCATCACCCAGTCGTATCCGTCGACGAAGCAGCGGTGGAACCAGTCGGTGACGGCCGCCGGGTCCCAGCCCCGCTGGAGCGCGTGGCTGCCGAGGACCATGAGGCGGGGGATGTGGTGGGTCCAGCCCGTGTCCCGGACCTGGCGCAGGGCCGCCGACAGGCAGCGGGCGGTGACGGCGTCCGCGTCCAGCTCGTTCCACCAGGACGGGAGCGGTGCGGTGTGCCCGAGCTCGTTCGAGGTCCGGTAGTCCTCGCCGAAGTGCCAGTAGAGGTGCCAGACGTACTCCCGCCAGCCGGCGATCTGCCGGACGAAGCCCTCGACGGAGTTCAGCGGTGCCCGCCCCGCCCGCCAGGCGGCTTCGGCCCGCTCCACGCATTCGGCCGGGTCAAGCAGGCCGAGGTTGAGCGAGGTGGACAGCAGGCTGTGGCTCAGGAACGGGTCGGCGGCCAGCATCGCGTCCTCGTGGGCGCCGAAGCCCGCGAGGCGGTGGTCGACGAAGCGCCGCAGGGCCGCGAGGGCCTGGCGCCGGTCGGCCGGGAAGAGCCGGGGTCCGTCCCGGCCGACGAACGAGACGTCGCCGGCGCGCTCCCAGCGGTCGAGGTCGTGGCGGACCTCGGCGTCGATGTCGTCCTCGCGGGGGCGGTAGGGCGCCGGAGCCCCCAGGGTCGGTTCTCCCGGGGGCGGCGGCTGCCGGTTGTCGTGGTCGAGGTTCCACCGGCCGCCGGCGGGTTCGTCCCCGTCCATCAGCAGGCCGTGCTCGCGGCGCACGTGCCGGTAGAACTGCTCCAGGCGGAGCCCGGCGTGTTCGTGGGCGGCCGCCCAGGCGGTGAACTCCTCCCGGCTGACGAGGAAGCCCCGCGGGGGCAGGACCGTGACGTTGCCGAGCGAGGCCACCAGGGCGGCGGCGGCCCGCGACGTCGGGTGGCGGACGGTGACCGGTTTGCCGCCGGCGGCGCGGTGCAGCCCCTCCCGGTACGAGTCGGCCTTCACGTAGACGGCCCGGTCGCCGAGTTCGGCGGCGCGGTGGCGCATCGCCGAGAGGACCAGGTGGGCCTTGGCGCGGTGGAACCGCCGGCGACGGAACACCGCGCGCGACTCGATCATCACCAGCGGGGCCTCGGGGGAAGGGCCGTCGTCGCCGTCGGGAGCGGTGAACGCCGGTCCCAGCTGGTCCCCGAAGAGCCAGTGCGCACGCATCGCCGGGCCGTCTCCTCTCGTCGCGGGTTCCTTCCGGTCCTACGGGGTGCCGGTGCCGGTGCCGGTGCCGGTCACGGTCCCGGTGCCGGCTCCGGGGTGCCCGGCGTCGTCCGCGAGGCGTTCCGCGGCGCGGGTGATGTTGCGGGCCATGCCGCCGAAGACCACGGCGTGGAAGGGCGAGACGCTCCACCAGTAGAGGTGGCCGAGCAGGCCGTGGGGGTGGAACACGGCCCGCTGGCGGTAGCGGGCGCCGCCGGGGGCGGTGCGGGGGTCTGCGTACATTTCCAGCCAGGCGAGGCCGGGCAGGCGCATTTCCGCGCGCAGGCGCAGCAGGTGCCCGGGTTCGATCTCCTCGACGCGCCAGAAGTCCAGCGAGTCGCCGACGCGCAGGCGGGTGGCGTCGCGGCGGCCCCGGCGGATGCCGGCGCCGCCGACCAGGCGGTCGAGCCAGCCGCGTACGGCCCAGGCGAGCGGGGCGGAGTACCAGCCGTTCTCGCCGCCGATGCCCTCGATGATCCGCCACAGCTGGTGCGGGGCGGCGTCGGTGTCGCGTTCCCGGTGGTCGGTGTACAGGCTGCCGCCCGCCCAGTCGGGGTCGGTGGGCAGGGGGTCGCTGGGCGCGCCGGGCAGTGCGGCGTTGGACCAGCGGGTGGTGACGTTGGCCTCGCGGACCCGCTGGAGCGCCAGGTCCAGGGAGAGGTCGAAGGGGATGGGGTGACCGGGCGGGTCGGGTACGTGGCGGGCGATGTCGTGGTCGCGGCAGACGACCTCGTGGCGCAGGGACTCCGCGAGGGGGCGGGCGAGCGCCCTGGGGACGGGGGTGACCAGGCCGATCCAGAGGCTGGACAGGCGCGGGGTGAGCATCGGCACGCGCAGGATCAGGCGGGGTGGCAGCTGGGCGACCCGGGCGTAGCGGCGCATCATCTCCTCGTAGGTGAGGACGTCGGGCCCGCCGATGTCGAAGGTCCGGTTGACGTCGTCGGCCATCCGGGCGCTGCCGACGAGGTAGCGCAGGACGTCGCGCACGGCGATGGGCTGGACCCGGGTGCCGACCCAGCTGGGGGTCACCATGGCCGGCAGCCGTTCGGTGAGGTAGCGGAGCATCTCGAAGGAGGCGGAGCCGGAGCCGATGACCACGGCGGCGCGCAGCACGGTCGCCGGGACCTCGCCCCGGAGGAAGATCTCGCCGACTTCGGCGCGGGAGCGCAGGTGGGGGGAGAGGGCGCGGGCGGGCTCGTCGGACGGGACGAGGCCGCCGAGGTAGACGATGCGGCGGACGCCGGCGGCCCGGGCGGCGTCGGCGAAGGTGGCGGCGGCCCGGCGGTCGCGTTCCTCGAAGGCCGGACCGGTGTTGAGGGAGTGGACGAGGTAGTAGGCGACGTCGATGCCCTGGAGTGCGGCGGTGGTGCCCGCGGCGTCGGTGACGTCTCCGCGGACGGCCTCGATGCGGCCGGCCCAGGGGAGGTCGCGGAGCCGTTCGGGTGACCGGGCCAGGCAGCGGACCTGGTGGCCGGCGTCCAGCAGCTCGGGTACCAGGCGGCCGCCGATGTAGCCGGTGGCACCGGTGACGAGGCAGCGCAGCGGTGTCTGGGCTTCCTGGGTGCTTTCCACGGCGGCCTCCCGTTCCGTCGGCCGCCCGGGAAGGGGTCCGGGCGGCCGGTGGCTGTCACCCCAGGATCACCCGGTTCGCGTCGGGGGGCCCGTGTGCGCGGGAGCGTTCAGGTCCCCGCGCGCGGTTTCGGGGCGGCCGGGCCACCAGAAGCGGCGTCCGGTGAGCAGGACCAGGGCGGGGACGAGGACGGTGCGGACGAGGAGGGTGTCGAGGAGGACGCCGATGCCGACGATGACCCCGATCTGGGTGAGGGTGATGAGGGGCAGGACTCCGAGGACGGCGAAGACGGCGGCGAGGAGGATGCCGGCGCTGGTGATGACGCCGCCGGTCGAGGCGAGGGCCCTCAGGACGGCCCGTCGGGTGTCGTGGCCGGCGAGGGTGTCCTCCCGGGTGCGGGCGATGAGGAAGATGTTGTAGTCGACTCCGAGGGCGACCAGGAACAGGAACGACAGCAGCGGGACGTTGGTGTCGAGGGCCGGGAAGTCGTAGACCGTCCGGAAGAGGAACCAGCCGGCTCCGAGGGCGGCGAAGTAGGAGGTGATGACGGTCGCCACGAGGAGGAGGGGGGCGACGAGCGCCCGCAGCAGGACGGTCAGGACGAGGAAGACGATGGCGAGGACGAGCGGGACGACGACCTCGGTGTCGCGGGCGTTGGCCTGCGCCGTGTCGTAGGCCTCGGCGGTCTGGCCTCCCACGAGGGCGTCGGCGCCGGGAACGGCGGCGACCGCGTCGCGGAGGTCCTCGAGGGCCCGGTCGGAGGCGTCGGTGCCGGGGGACGCGGTCAGGACGACGTCGGCCCGGGCGTGGCGGGCGGTCGCGGGGCCGGCGGTGACGGAGGCGACTCCGGGGACCCGGCGGGCCGCCTCGGCCACCTGGTCGCGGGTGGCGGGGGTGGAGAGGAGGGTGAGGGGGTCGGCGGATCCGGCGGGCCGGACGGCCGCGAGGGTGCGTGCGCCGAGGACCGCTTCGGGTGTCTTGCGGAAGGATTCGTCCTGGGCGAGTCCGGTCTGCAGGGTGAGCATGCCGGAGGCGAGGGCGAGGAGGACAGCGGTCCCGGCGACGGCGACCCGGGCCGGCCGCCCGGCGACGTACCGTCCGATCCGGGACCACAGGCCGCCGCGGTCGGCGGTGACGGGTTCTCCGGTCCTGGGGACCAGGGGCCAGAACAGCCAGCGTCCCGGCAGGACGAGGGCGGCCGGCAGGACGACGAGGCCGAAGAGCATCGCGGTCAGGATGCCGACCGCGCCCGCGAATCCCAGGCCCCGGTTGCCGGTGAGTTCGGCCGTCAGCAGGGTCAGCAGGCTGAGCACCACGGTGGTGCCGCTGGCCAGGACCGCCGGGGCGGTTCCGCGCCAGGCGCGGGCCATGGCCGTGAACCGGTCTTCGGTGAGGTGGAGTTCGTCGCGGTAGCGGGAGACCAGGAGCAGCGCGTAGTTGGTGCCGGCTCCGAAGACCAGGACGGAGAGGATGCCAGCGGCGGAGGCGTCGACCTGGACGCCGGCGTGGGGTGCGAGGACGCCGACGAGGATGCCGGCCGTGCGGTCGCCCGCACCCACGACGAGGAGGGGGACGAGCCACAGGACGGGGCTGCGGTAGGTGATCAGCAGCAGGACGGCGACCACCGAGGCGGTGGCGAGGAGGAGGTTGGTGTCGGCTCCTTCGAAGACCTTGGTGATGTCCGCGCGGTACGCGGGGCCGCCGGTGACCTGCGCCTGGAGCGGTGCGGTGAGCCCGTCGGAGGCGGTCCGGCGGATCCGGTCGACCGCCGTGGTGTTCTCGCTGTCGCCCGCGCCGGTGGGGAGGAGCACGGCGACGGTGGCGACGGTGGGGTCCGGGTGCTGTGGCCGGGCGGCCTGGGGGGCGAGGCCCAGGGCGCCGAGTGCCACGGACCGTTCGGCGATGAGGCGTTGCTCGGCTTCGCCGAGGGGGCTGCCGTCCTCGTTGCTGTAGACCACGATCGCGGGGGCGGCCGCGCCGTCGGGGAAGGACGTGAGGGCCTCGGCGACCCTGGCCGACTGCGCGGCCGCCGGGAGGGACGTGCCGGTGGACTCGGTGGTCGTGGCGTCGGAGGGGCCCAGACCGAAGGCCGCGCCCAGCCCGAGGACCGTGAGGAGCAGCACGAGGCAGGCGAGGCGGCGGGGCTTCTTCGGCCTTCCGGGCGTTCCGTCCGCCGGGGCGGGGGCGGGGGCTGGGCGCGGTGGACGGCCGGTCTGGGAACGTGACACGGAAACGCACCTTTTCGTTAAGTAGCTTAGCGATTTCTACCGTGGCAGAATCCTGGCCATGGCGCAACACCTCCCGGAAAGCACCGGAACACCTCACTCCCCCGGGCGACAGCCGGCGGCCGGGCCGGGCGCCCCGGTGAGCGACGAGCTGTCCGAAGCCCTCAGGGAGGTCCTGACCCTCACCCAACTCGCCCGGGGCGCGCTGGCCGAGCGCCTGGCGATGCCGCTGACCAACGTCGAGGCGGTCGAGCACGTGGTGATGGCCAGGGCCGCCGGAGAGCCGATCGGCCCGGTGGAGCTGTCGCGCCGGCTCGGGGTCACCAGCGCCGCGGGCACCCAGTCGGTCAACCGGCTGGTCTCGGAGGGGCACCTCACCCGCGCGGCGCACCCCCGCGACGGCCGCCGCCAGGTCCTCGACGTCACCGAGAGCGGCCTCGACCACGTCATGGGCGAACTCGCACCCCTCCTGGCCCTCCTCTACCAAGCCGGTCGGGATCTCGACGACGCGGAACGGGCCGCCGCCTCCCGCTACCTCCACCAGGTGGCCCGGGCCTACCGCTCGTACCTCGAAAGGCCGGGCCCGCCGAGGACGCAGAGCCCCGCGGACCGGCACGAGGGGCGGCCGTAGCGCTCACGGACGCCAGGGGGCGCGCCCCGGCCCCGGTGGATGTCAGTGGTCCCTGTGAAGATCACGGCCATGGACCTCCGCACCGCCCTCGCCGGGCTCGACGCCCACCCCTGGGCCACCGTCGACCACGCCTACGGCCCCGCCGAAGACCTGCCCGAGCTGCTGCGCGCCTTCGCCGAGGGCGGTGAGGATTCCGAGGAGGCCCTGGAGGAGCTGTACAGCTCGATCGTGCACCAGGGCACCGTGTACGCGGCCAGCGTCGACGCCGCCCCGTACCTCGCCCGCATCGCCGCCTCCGGCCGGCAGACCGTCGACGCGCTCCGGCTGCTCGGCTGCCTCGCCGGGAGCGAGGACGAGCACGACGTCGAGCCGGGCGCCGTCCGGGCCGCGGTGACCGCCCAACTGGCGCTGCTCGTACCACTGCTGGCGGACGAGGACGCCGCCGTACGGCAGGCAGCGGCCTGGACGGCCGGCACCACGCAGGACAGCAGCACGGCTCTGCCCGCCGTCCGGGCCCGACTGGCCGCCGAGACCGAACCCACCGTCCGGGCCGAGCTCCTGACCGCGTACAGCCGGCTGGACCGGGCCGGCGCCGCCGCCGAGGCCCGCGCCCTGCTCGGCCCGGACACCCCTCCGCCGCTGCGCCTGGCCGCCCTGTTCGCCGCCCTGGGCCCCGAGCAGCCGTGGCTCGCCGCGCACCGAGACGCCCTCCTCGGCCTGCTGCCCGCACGGGAGACGGCAGCGGCCGGCTACGCGGACGGGCACCGGGATCCGCTGGGCTCCATCGTCGAGATCCTGCTGGGGCGGGACACCGACGCCGACCGCGAGAGCGCCTTCGCACTCCTCGACGTCGCGCTGCGCGACGAGCGCCCCGCCGTGCGGGCCGAGGCCCTGTGGGCGGCCGACCGCGCCTGCACCCTGTCCCGCAGCGCCCCGCAGCGGCTGGTCCCCGCCATCGCCCCGCTCGCCGCCGACCGGACGGCCGCCCGGCTGCTGGGCAAGCTCGGCCCGGCCGCTGCCGAGGCCGCGCCCCTCCTGGCCGAACTCGCCGCGCAGCCGGACGACGAGGCCGCCGACCAGGCCCTCGCCGCGCTCGTCCTGGTCGCGCCGCAGACCGCCGCACCGCTGCTGGCCCGGGCCCTCGGCCGGCGCCCGTACGCCCTGCAGTACGCCAGCGGGTCCCACGCCCCCGCCGACGCGCCCTTTCCGTACGACCCCGAACTGCTCGCCGCGGTCCGCACCCGCCTGGCCGCCAAGGCACTGGAGCGCCCCGAGGAACGCAAGGAATGCGGCTGCCCGACGACCGCGGACCACAACGACACCGCCAGGCTGGTCCACCTGCTCAGGCTCTGGGGCCCCCGGGCCGCCCGGGCGCTGCCCGAACTCTGCGCCGTGCTGCCCCGGTTCCACCACGCCGCCACCGCCCTCACCTCCGTCGCCGCCGGCCTCGGACCGGAGCAGCGCGAGCAGGCCGCCACCGCCCTGCGCGCCGACGCCGGGACGCTGTCCGTGGCCCGGGCGCTGCACGAGCTGACCGGCGAGACCGGGCCGCTGTTCGCCGCCGCCGAGGCGGTACTCGCCACCGGAGTGCGCGGCTGCGTCGAGGGCGCCGACGCCCTGGCCGAACTCGGCCCGGCCGCCGCCCGCACCGCCCCGGCCCTGCGGTCGGCCCTCGGCCGCGCCGTCGACCGCGACACCACGGCGGAGGCCGACACCGACCTCGCCCTGGCGCTCGCCCTGTGGCGGATCACCGGCGAGGCGTCCGAGGCCGTCCCCGTGCTGGCCTCGGTCCTCGACCGGTGCGAAGACCTGCCGTGGTCCCGCTGGACGACCGTCCGTGCCGCCCGCGAGGCCGCCGTACTCGGCCCGGCCGGCCGGCCGCTGACCGACCGGCTCCACGCGCTCCTCGACGACCCGGCCCAGGCACCGTCCGCCGTCCTCGGACTGCTCGGCGTCGCCGACCCGGCGGTCCTCGACCGCGCCCGGCTCGCCGAGGCGGTGCTGCACGCGGCGGAGACCCGCGCCGACCCCAAGGGCGCCGCCGAGGCCCTGCGGGCGCTCGGCCCCGCCGCCCTGACGCCGGAGCAGCAGGACCGGCTGGCCGCGCTGGCCCGCGGGGACCGCCGCCTGGCCGTCCACGGGTTCGACCACACGATGATCCGCGAGGACGAACAGCTGCGTGCCGCGCTGACGTCCGTGCTCGACGCCATCGGGTGAGGTGCGGGCCGCGCGTGCGGACCCTGCCGGTTCCGCGCTGCCGGCTGCCTGCGGTGCGTCGTCGCCCACGGCTTGCGGGTCGTGCGCGGCGGGGCCGTCGGACGCCGGTCAGGGGGACGGCCGGGTCAGGCCTCGACGACCGCCAGCCAGATCTGCAGGTCCCAGTCGCCGTCGCCGTTCTGGCAGTACTGCTCCAGCACCAGGTGCCGGCCCTCCACCTCCCAGGTGAGCGAGCTGTTGCCGTCCCCGCTGCGCAGGCAGTGGCCGGCGTGCGGGAGCGGATCGCCGTAGCGGGCCCGCAGGCGCTCCTCGACGGCGTCGTGGATGCGTGCGAAACCGGCCTGTGCGTTGTCCTCCAGGAAGGGGTACTCGGCGAGGCGCTCGGCGGCCAGCCAGGTCTCCGCGAGGACGCGCAGCGCGCCGTTCTCGGTGCACTCCAGGTCGTACGCGTCGAGGTCCTCCAGGTCGTACGCGTCCTCCCGGCGGTCGAAGATCAGCGAGCAGGGGTAGAAGCGGCGGGCCGGGGCGTCGAGCAGCTGCCGGACCAGCGGCTCCGGGTCGCCCTCGTACACCGAGGGGTCGGCGTAGGCGCGCGGGTCGCCCGACAGGTACGGCACCTCGGCCGCGAAGGTGCCGGGCCCGGCGGTGCCCCGCCAGAGCGGCCGGCCCTGCGCGTCGCACAGGAGGACGGCGCTGCCGTCGGGGGCGTCCACGGCGGTCCGGCACAGGTCGCGGCCGTCGCGGCCCACGTGCGCCACCTCCCCGCCGGCCGTCAGGAAGGGCGCCAGCCCGTGGCCGCCGTCGAAGCCGACGACCCAGCCGTCGGGGTCGGTGAGCGGCTCCGGGTGTGCGGTGGCGGTGAAGGAGCCGTCCGCGCGGAGCACGCCCCACGCCCCCTCGTCCTCGGAGCGGGCGACGGCGGCGCCGGCCCCGTCGAACCGGTCGGCCCACTCGTACGCGGGCTCGATGGCCCAGGCCCCGGCCGCGTCGCGGAAGCCCGTGCCGTAGCCGTCGCCGGCCTTGAGCAGGCCGCAGCGCAGGACGTCGTCCATCTCCCCGTCGCGGGTGACGACCCGTTCGCCGCGGGCGTCCACGAAGGCGAGGAACGTGTCGCCGGGGGTGCCGCCCACCGCGTACGCCAGACCGTTCTCGTCGTAGGCCTCCAGCAGGCGGAAGCACGGTTCGACGACCCACCCGCCCGTCTCGTCGACCAGCCCCCACAGCTCCCCCACCCGCACGGGCGCCGTGCCGGCCGCGTTGAAGGGGCGGGCCCCGTCGAAGCGGGTGGGGAACGCGGACCGGCCCTGGCGGTCGAGGTACCCGCAGCTGCCGTCCGCCAGCCGGACGGCGCCCAGGCCGTTCGGCCCGAACGCGCCCGCGGCCTGGTGGCCGCCCGTGACCAGGCGGCCCGTCAGGTCGGCGTACCCGGCGCCCTCGCCGGTCCGCACGGCGGCGAACCCGTGCCGGAACGGGGCCGCTTCGGTGAACCGCGCCGCGATCACCCGGGCGCCGGTGGCGTCGGCGTAACCCCAAAGCCCGTGTTCCCGGAAGCGGGAGAGCCCGGCGCCGTCGAAGTCGGTGGCGTGTTCGAGGCCGGGCTCGACGATCCAGTGCCCGCGGTGGTCCAGGTACCCCCAGGACCCCGCCAGGTCGGCTGCCGGAGCCGTCCAGCCGCCCGCGCCGTCCGCGTGGAACGCCCCGACGGCGCGCAGTTCGGGCGGACGGACAAGGGAGCCCGCCGGGCCGACGAGTGCGAACCGCCGCCCGAAGGGCTCGGCGCCTTCGACGGGGACGGCGTGGGGTATCGGCGGGTCGGTGTGCATGGCGCTGCTCCTGTCCGGGCCCGACGTGCGGAACGGGCCGAGGTGCCCAGCCTAACGAGCCCGTCGGGGCGGGCTTGCGGGCTTGCGGGCTTGCGGGCTTGCGGGCTTGCGGCCTTCCGGGGCGGCGCGGTCGATGTCAGAGCGGTGCCCTACGGTCGGGCCGTATGACCACTCTGATCATCTACGCCGGTGAGGGCAGACCCGGCGCCGCCGTCACCAGGATCGGCGGCGTGCCGTTGGGCGTTCCCGGGGCGGTGTGGCCGACGTGCGCCGAATGCGGTGGCCCGCTGAAGTTCCTCGCGCAGTTCCGGCTGGACGAGTCCGGTGCGGCGCTCGCCGGTACCGGCCGGCCGCGGGCGCACGCCCACCTGCTGGCGCTGTACGCCTGTCAGAACCGCATCGGGTCCTGCCAGGACTGGAGCGCCACCTCCGGAGCCAACGCCGCCCTGCTCCTTCCGGCCAGGGGCCTGCGCCGCATCGCACGGCCGCGGGGCCGCTCCGTCGACCCCGAGAAGCTGTACCTCGGCGCGACCCACGCCGCCGAACCGTACGCGGCCGCCGAAGCGGACTACGACCGCGCCTGCGCTGCCTGGGAGGCCCGGACCGGCCGGCCCCGCAAGCACGTACTCGGGCAGCTGGGCGGCCCACCGGCCTGGCTCCAGTACGACCGCACCCCGGCGTGCCCGGACTGCACCGAGCCGATGCGGCCGGCCGTCCAGTTGCAGGAGGGACCCGACCCCATCACCGCCATGAACTTCGGCACGGGCCGCGGCTACGCGTTCACGTGCCTGCCGTGCGGCGAGGCGGCGTTCCTCTGGCAGTGCTGACGGCCCGCCGCTCCCGTTCCACGGCGCGCTAGCGCACGCTCCACGCGCTGACCGCGGAGAGCGGGATGCGGAAGTACTCGCCCAGGATGGAGGGCAGGCTGCTGGTGCCGGATATCAGCTGGCAGCCGCGGAGGTTGAGGAAGGCCGGCGGGTAGTCGGGGACCGTGTCGGCCTCGCGGTCGAAGTCCTCGGCGAAGCGTTCGTCGGGCAGGCCCGCGTCGCCAAGGCGTCCGGCCACGTCCGTGGCCCAGCGCCGGTGGGGGGTGAGGCGGCCTGCGATCACCACGCCTTCGGTGGCGATGGTGATGCGGGGACCGTCGCCGTTCATCTCGGTGCGGTTGATCAGGTCGGTCAGCAGGTCGTCTCGTGTGGTCACACCCGGATCCTAGTGATCATGCCGGAGGGGGTGGCACTCCGGTCGGAGGGCGCGATCCACGGGCTGGGGCGCCCGACGGCGGTGGGTGCGGGCAGCGGCCGACGCTGGACCGGCACTTCTGGATCACATCTCGGATGGTGACCCGTGCCTGCGCAGCGTCGGCCTCCCGACCGTTCGATCCGCCCGGGCTCACGGCGATCGGTGCGGCCCCGGCCCCGTTGCGCGGCCTGCGAAGGCCTCCGGGGTGGTGTCCGGGCCGCCGGTGGTCCATCGGACTCCGAGCCGCTGACGGGTCACGAGCCAGCCGCGCCGCGGGTCCCGGCGGAACTCCCAGTCGTAGGGCCCGCCGATGGAGTACGGGGCGGCGTCCGAACCGGGGGCGGTGACGGCCACGAACCACATGTAGCCGCTGCCGACGGCCCGGGAACCGGTTGCGGTCACCTCGACGTGCAGGTTGAGGATGTGGTGCTGCATGCTCACGAAGGACGCCTCGGCCTCCTCCACCCGTGCCCGGATCGCCTCCCTCCCCCGGATCGGTCCCCACGGCCCGAAGTCCAGCTCGGCGTCCTCGGCCCAGCAGGCGGCCCAGGTGGCCCAGTCCTTGCGGTCCAGGGCCCGCCACCCGCGCAGGAGCAGGCTGCGGAGCGCCGCCTCGTCCTCCAGCACCCGCAGCCGGCGCGCCAGGTCCTCGTACGTCACGCCCGGGTCGCCCGTCACTGGGCGCTCGCGGCGGGACGGATCACGAGTTCGTTCACGTCGACGCCCGCCGGCTGGGAGACGGCGTAGGCGATGGCGTCGGCGACGGCCGCGGCGGGCAGGGCCACGGCCCGGTAGGCCTTCATCGCTTCCCGGGCCTCCGGGTCGCCGATGGAGTCGGCGAGTTCGGACTCGGTCACCCCGGGGGAGACGAGGGTGACGCGGATGCGGCCGTCGGCGCATTCCTGGCGCAGACCCTCGGAGATCGCGCGGACGGCGAACTTGCTCGCGCAGTAGACCGCCGCCGTCGGCGAGACCTCGTAGGCCCCGACGGAGGCGATGTTCACCAGGTGACCGCCGCCCTGCGCGCGCATCACCGGCAGCGCGGCGGCGATCCCGTGGAGCACGCCGCGGACGTTCACGTCGAGGGTCCGGTCCCACTCCTCCACCCGGAGCGCGGCCAGCGGCGAGAGCGGCATCACGCCCGCGTTGTTGACCATCACGTCCAGCCGGCCGAAGCGCTCGCGGGCGGCCGCCACGAAGGCGTGCACGTCCGCCGCGCCGGTGACGTCCAGGGCTCGGAAGGACGCGCTCCCGCCCTGCGCGACGATCTCGCGGACCAGCGCGTCGAGCCGGTCGGTGCGCCTGGCACCGAGGAACACGTGATGGCCGTCGGCCGCGAGGCGACGGGCGGTCGCCTCACCGATGCCGCTGCTCGCACCGGTGATGGCGACGACCTTGGCTTCTTCCTCTGTCATGTGCTGTTTCCTCTCGACGACGGGGCACGGCCGGCCCGGACCGGGTCGGCGTCATCGAGTCTGTGCAGCCGGCGGCCCGCCTGCCAGGACGGGTGTTGCCCGGGTGTACCGCACCCAGGCAACACCCGGCCCGACCGCCTAACCTGACCGCATGTCCGACAACCAGCTGGGGGAGTTCCTGCGCGCCCGCCGCGCGGCGCTGACCCCCGAACAGGCCGCTCTGCCCAGCCACGGCAGGCGCAGGGTCAGCGGGCTGCGCCGCGAAGAGGTCGCCTTCCTGGCCCGCATGAGCGCCGACTACTACACCCGGCTCGAACAGGGGCGGGAACGCCGTCCCTCCCCGCAGATCCTCGACGCCCTCGCCCGCGCCCTGCGCCTGGAGCCCGACGCTCGGACCCACCTGCACCAGCTGGCCGGAGCCCACCTGCCCGCGCCGCCCGCCCCCGTGGACCACCGGCAGGTCGGCCCCTTCCTGCGGCAGATGCTGGACGGCTACACGGCCGCCCCCGCGTTCGTGATCAACCGGACCCTGGACGTCCTGGCCGCCAACGCGCCGGCCCGAGCCCTCTACGCGCCCTTCGCACCGGCCGACAACCTGGCCCGCATGGTCTTCCTGGACCCCGCGGCACGGCGCTTCCACACCCGGTGGGCCGAGACGGCGGAGTCCGTCGCGGCCCACCTCCGCCACACGGCGGGCCTGGCCCCCGACAGCGCGGCCCTGCGCGACCTCGTCCGGGACCTCAGCGCCCGGAGCGCGTACTTCGCGGACCTGTGGACCACCCACACCGTCCGGGCCAAGTCCTCGGACACCAAGCAGTTCCACCACCCCGACGTCGGTCCCCTGACCTTCGCCTACCAGGCCTTCGACGTGTGCGCGTCCCCCGGCCTGCAGCTCGTGGTCTACCAGCCCGCCCCGGACCCCGCCACGGCCCGGGGCCTCGCCCTCCTCACCGCCCGCCGGCCCTCCGCGGTGGGGTGACGGTCGCCACTGCCGGAGACGGGTCAGACGGCGACGGCGGTGAGGTGGTAGGTCGTGTCGACCCGGAAGCCGTCGGTGGTGGCGCCCTTGACCTCCAGCACGTACTGGCCCGGGATCAGGGGTGCCGTGCCCGCCCAGATCCCCCACGCAAGATGCGTGCGGAGCCCCACGGGGAAGGGCGGGGCGGTGAACTCGCGCAGGTCGAGTGGAGCCCCGTTGAGGAAGGCCTTCGCCTCGGCCACGTCGAGCTTCAGCGGCTTGCGGGAGTACAGCTTGGTGTGCTGGATGTTCAGCACGGGGAAGAACAGCGGCCGGTCCGAGGGGACTTCGCAACGACGGACCACGCGGCCGCCGTAGGTACCGGCGAGGAACCAGAGGTCGTCGGGCTGTTGCCAGCCGGCGTGCTCACCGGTGGTGTCGGACACCGGGCTGCGGTCCTCCGGGGCGGACAGGGCCCACTGCCACCAGCGTCCGGCCAGGACACCGCCCTCCCGGTCACCGATCTGCCAGGCCCCACCGTTCGTCGCCATGCCTTCCACGGCCTTCACCCTCCCCGGGAGCAGTCGTGCGGTCCGACTGGTCAGTCGGTCGAACCCTACGCCGTCGTGCCGGGCGGAGAACGGGGAGGGTCGGGGGCTGCGGTCGTCGTCGCCGTCGTCCCGATCCGGATCCGGATCCGGATCACAGCATGGGGTACGAATCCAGGAAGAGGGTCCAGAACCCGCTCCTGAACGGCAACGGGTCCCAGCGCTCCATGCCCTCTCGGACGATCTCCTCCACCGCGGCCCAGTCGTGGGGGTTCGGGCGCTCGTCCGGTCCCGGACGTTCCACCCGGAACTTGTAGACCAGGTAGCCGAGCGAGGAGACGTCGCCGTGGACCAGTTCGTACTCGATCTCCGCATCGGGGTCCGCGGCCCAGATCGTGCCGTCGCCAAGGTGGACGTAGACGACCGCCTGGAAGAGGAAGCCCAGCGGCTGCAGCCTCCCGACCGGGGTGTCGACGGGCAGGGCGTCCAGATCCTTGGCGAAGGCCGTCGCGGGACTGGCCGGATCCCGCTCGGCCAGCTCTTCGAGGATGCGGAACAGCCCGCCGGAGTACGGGATCCCGACCTCCGTCACGAAGCGCGCCCCGTCCCCCTCGGGCCAGATCCGCGCCGCGGCGTCCAGACGGAACCTCAGCAGGTCGCCGGGAGCGGACCCTTCGACGACCAGGGGCCATTCGATCCCGACGAGCACGTGCCGTCCCTCTCCCCATGCGTCCGACACCGGTACCCGGGCCTGCTGCCCGGTCACCGTCGGCGCTTCCGCCGCCGCGTGCGGAGGCGGACGTACCCATCATTTCATCCCCGTCCGCCGATCACGGTTCCGACGGCCCCGGCAGGCCGCACGGCGGCTCCTGCTCGGCCGTGGTGCTTGAATGAGGGGGTTGTTCCTGTTCCGGCAAGGAGAAGTGCTGTGCCCCTGGTCTCTGTCGTGATGCCCGTGTACAACTCGGCGGCGACCCTCGGCGCGGCCGTCCGGTCGGTACTCGCCCAGACCCACGGCGATGTGGAGCTGCTGGTCACCGACGACCGGTCCTCGGACGGCTCCATGGAGCTGCTCGCCGAGTTCGCCCGGCAGGACGAGCGCGTCCTGCCGGAGCGGGCGCCCGAGCAGGGCGGCGCCGGTCGGGCCCGCAACCGTGCGATCGAGCGGGCCCGCGGGGACTACGTCGCCTTCCTCGACAGCGACGACATGTGGCTCCCGGAGAAGACCGAGAAGCAGCTCGCCTTCGCCGCCGAGGCCGCCGCGCCGCTCACGTTCACCTCGTACTTCAAGATGGACGCCGACCACGGCGGCGAGAGCACCGACTGGGTGCCCAACGGGCGCGTGGTCCGCGCGCGCGACCACGTGGACTACCGCGCGATGCTGGTCCGCGACCACATCGGAGCCCTCACCGCCATGTACGACCGCAACGCCCTGGGCACGCGGCTGATGCCGGAGATGCGCAAGCGCCAGGACTACGCCCTCTGGCTGTCGATCATGCGGGACGGCGCCGACGCCCGCGGTCTGGCCGAGCCGCTCGCGGTGTACAGGGCCCACCAGGCAGGGTCCCTGTCCTCCAACAAGCTCTCGCTCGTCCAGTACAACTGGTCGCTCTACCGCGAGCACGAGCACCTGTCGGTCCCGCGGGCGACGCGGGCGCTGGCCGGTGCCGTGTGGCAGTCGGTGCGCAACTCCCGTATCTAGACGACGTCGTGCGCGAGCGGCTGTTCCCGGCACGGGGCGGGGTCAGGCGGTGCGTTCCTCAGCATCTGACGGACGTCCGATCCCCCGGAGAAGGGAAGTTCCGCGATGCGGCTCCGGTACGCGTCGCACACGGACGACAGGCGTACTCCGTCCCGGTACCCGAGGCCGTGCAGGAACTGGCGCACGGCGGCGGACGCGTCGCCCACGCGCAGGCCCGTCCTGCCGAAGAAGACCGCGTTCGCCGCCCAGATCCGGGAGCCCAGGTCGCGCACCTCGGTCGGGGGGATGGAGGCCCGTGAGGTGAGATCGACGAAGGGCGGCAGGTAGGGCACCCGGGTGATGGCACCGTCTGCCTGCTGCACCACCAGGCCGCTGTCGTCGGCGCCGACCAGGAGGTCCCGCAGGTCGATGAGGTCCATCGGCCGGGGGCCGTCCGGCGTGATCTCGGACATCAGGGAGACGGTGTGCGCCACCTCTATTCCGGCCCGTTCGAGCAGCGCCGAGGCGTACTCCGTGCTGGCGCCCGTCCAGATGTCGTCGTCCATCAGGACGACCGACTTCGCCGAGATCTCCGCCACCTGTTCGCTCGGGGCCGGCCATCCCGGACGCGCCACCATCGCGTGCGGGCGCAGCTGGCCGTCGGAGGGGAAGAACAGGCGCGAGATCCCCAGCCGGTGGGTCGCGGGGGTCGACGGGTCCAGCGAGACGACCGTGTGCTCGGCGCAGAGCCGCGCGGCCACGTCCCGCTGCTCCTCGTGGTCGAGGAGATCGAGACGGACGGGCCGGCCCCCCGGGCCGTTGAGGGCGGCCCGGATGCCCGTCAGCACGCCGTCCCTGAACTCGGCCAGGGCGGGTTCGAGGACGTCCGCGGGAACGGACGCGCGCCAGCGCCGGGCGGCCCAGGCCAGGTCGTCCCGCACCGCGTACCGGCGTGGGGCCCGGGTGTCGGCGCCGGCGCCGGGCCGGCCGGGGGGATCGACCGTGGTGGAGGCGGCTGCGGTGGCACGGAGTTTCGTGGAGGACATGAAGGCCGATCCGGGAAGGGCGGGACCGGTGAGAACCCTTCTCGTGCGCAGGGCGGACGCCATCCCGGGGTCGTCGAGGACTTCGGCCACCCGGCGTTCGTGGCCCCCTCGTGCGACGATGACGCACCGGCCGCGGCGGGCGAAGCACCGCGCGAACTCGGAGTTGTCGGCCCCGACGACGAGCGCGACGTCGCACGCTTCGTCCCATGTCCGGCGGAGATGGTTCTGCAGGCGCAGGAGGACCGTCGTGAAGTTGACCGGGTTGGCCACCCACTGGGATTCCCAGGGGCAGGCCGTGATCCAGTCGTACGAGGACGTCTTCCGGCGGATGAGTGCGAGCCTCTCGTCCGCGGGAAGCGCCTCGGGGCCCAGCTTGGCCGAGACGTAACGGTCGTGACTGGGTGAAAGGTAGGCTCCGGCGACGTGGTCCCCGTTGGCTTCGAGCGCGCGGCGTGCGCTCAGGAGCATGTCCAGGTGCCCCTGGTGCAGCGGTGAGAACGCTCCGGTGGCCAGCAGGACCACCGGGCGGGCGTGGTCCGGACTCCTGGTCAGCTTGTGGGTGGGCGTGCAGAAGAAGGGGGTTCCGGTCGTCTCGTGCAGGTCCGCCCGGGTCGATCCGTCGTCGAAGTAGCCGGTGATCCGGAGCATCGGTTCGCCCCACTCCGCGAGCACGTCCCGGTAGAAGGGGTCCCGGCGTGCGCGAGCGGCTCGGGCGGGCACGGTCATCGGCGGCGGGAGCACCACGCGCTGCCGTTCCCTCGTTCTAGTGGGCGTCTGACGGTTCATAGAGCACATCGGTTCTGAGGATGGTCTTCGCGCCCTCGGCCAGGGGGGCCGAGTCGTGGAGGGTGCGGTGCCAGAAGAGGAGCGCATCGCCCGGTTCGGGACGGTGGGCGGCCAGTACCTCGTCGGGCTCGGCGGTCCGGGGCCAGTCCGCGAAGTCGCGCTGCGCGAAGGGCAGGTCCTGCTGCCGGTCCGCGATGAACCGCGTCTCGCCGCCGGTACCCCGGTAGGACAGGTAGAGGACCACGGACAGGAGCGTGCGGGACCCGTCCGGGGCGAAGTAGGGCGCGTCGTAGTGCGGTACGAGAAGCCCGCCACGCTCGTACCTGATGAACCTCATGCGCGGGTTCACCCCGATCGGGCGCCACGCCCTGCCGTCCGTGTCGGTCGGATCGTCGGGGCCCGCTTCGAGCGACAGGCACGACTTCAGCCGCCGGTAGAGCTCTGCCGCCAGGGCCGTGGAGTCCGCCGTGGCGCGGAAGGAGCCGATCTGATCACCCTGCGCGTAGTGCGCGAGGATTCCGTCGCGGCCCGTGGGGACGAAGCGCCGGGCGGCGAGCTCGGCGTTGAGGAGTCCGGTCTCGGAGGGGGTGAGGAAGTTCCTGATCACCTTGGCGGGGGTTCCGGGAACCTCCGCCGCCTCGGGAGCCCATGAGTCGTCGGCCGCGATGCCGCACACCGTGCCCGCGGAAAGGGTGAAGGGGTTGACCGCCGTTCCCGTCATCGTCGTCCCTCCGTCCGGGCGCATTCGGTTCCGTGGGTCCAGCCGCCCGGAACGGCGGCGGGCAGTACGTTGAGGTGCACGGCCGGGCTGCCGACCTTGTACTTGTGTGCGTTGAAGGAGTGGAGACGCTCCAGGCGCGCGGCCAGCTCGTCGAATTCGAGGCGGGCGGCCTCGGGCCACGGGGCCCGGCGCGATTCCCTCTGGGCGGCCGGGGCCGTGAGCCAGTCCAGGTAGAGCTCGACGAAGTCGTACGAGGTCCCGAAGACCGCTTCGTCGGGGCGCCCGTCGAACATGTCCCCGGTGGGAACGGCGTCGATGACGGAGCGGGGCAGCCCGAGGTGGCGGGCGACCGCGTACACCTCGCTCTTGTGCAGGTCGCTGATGACCTGGAGGTCGACCATGGCGTCGGACGCCTTGCCGAAGAAGCCCAGGTAGGCCCCTTCGTCACGATTGGTCGTCCCCAGCACGACCGGGGAATGGCCGAGCTCGGAGAGCGTGCTGGCGGTGTAGTAGAAGGCAGGAGTCCGTATGTAACTGGCCAGTTGCCCCGAGGCCCAGTTCGCACCGGGTCGCTGCAGATCCGCGTCCACTGCGCTCTTGAGGGTGGCATGCGCCCCGGTCAGGTCCACCACCACGGGGGCGAGGTCCAGGGAATCGCACACCTCGCGACCGCGGGCCATTCCCTCGGTCTGCCCGGTGGCCGCGGAGGTGTCGTTGATCGGAGCGAGCACCGGAACGATCTTCACCAACGGCGAGTCCGGGCTCCTGCGGGCAGCTGCCGCGATGGCCAGCACGACGGCCGAGTCGACGCCGCCGGACATGCCCACGACCGCGGCGTCGAGGCCGTTCCGCCGCAAGTATCCGTTCAGGACGCGGCACTTCTCCCCGACGTACGCCGCCGCGTCGAACGCCCGGAGGGAGCGGACCTCCGACAGGTGGGCGGAGAGGGCGGGGTGCAGGACGGAGGACGGGGGCGGCGGACTGGCGTGGCGCATGGGACGTTCCTAGCGGGGCGGGTGGCGCGGGGGACGGGTCGTGATCGCGTCATATCCGCACGGCCTGCTGCGGATCGGGACGCCCGGCGCCGCGCGACGGGTGGAGGGCGCGAGGACGACGTGCGGTTATCGTCATCATGACGAGAATAAACGGAGGGGCACCTCAAGGCAAGCCGCGCCCTGCCGGCGGGACCCGTCTCCGGATCTCGGCGCACCACGGGGAACGACGCAGTCACGGCGTCGCCGGTTCGACCAGGACTGCGGGTGCCGCCAGGAGTTGACGTTGAGGGGGGACGCCCCCGGCTTGTGGGACGGCCGCAGCCGTCGCGGATCAGGGCGGTCCGGGCGCCTGCGGCCCCGAAGGCCCCGGCCGTGGGCGGTCGTCCGCGCGGGAGGGCTGCGCCGCTGCTCGCCCGGGAGGAACTCCGGGTCGACGGGCGTGCCGGGCGACAACGTTGTCGCGCGCCGGAGCGACCCCGAGGGCGATCACGGGGTCAGCCCGCAGTGCGGGCAGGCCCCCTTCCCCTCCGGTCTCGTCGTACCCGGCTTCAGGGGCGGCCCGAGTGGAGGGCCGCCAGGCCCCGGGCGTGGTCGAACGCGGCTGCGGCGTCCCGTGCGTCGGTCCAGGGAGCGGCCCCGCACCATCCGCCGATGAGCCGGAACTGCGCCAGGGCCTCCGCGAACCGCCCCGTCTTGACGAGGACGGCGGCGTACAGGTGGCGTATCGCGGGGAGCCGGCGGTCGTCCGGACGGGCCTGCTCCAGGTCGGCCCGGACGCCGGCGAGCGCGGACTTCGTGACCCAGGTGCGGTAGGCCGCGTCGCCGTCCTGGAGGGTGGCTTCGTACACGGCGTGCAGGTAGACGCCGGAGAGCAGGGTCCCGGGCGGGGCGGACGCCGCCGCCTGCCGGGCGAAGTCGAACATCAGCCGGTGGGAGCCGTGCCACTTCGCGCACCAGTACTGGAGTGCGTGCCAGTGGGCGTCGTAGTGCTGCGGCGCGCGGCTCGTGACCTCGCTCCACAGGCCGCGGAACTCGTCGTGGGAGAGCCCCAGTCCACGCGAGGCGGCGACCATGGTGACCCAGGGGGAGGGATCGCGCGGTGCCAGCCGGGCCGCCTCCCGGGCCGCGTACAAGGCGGTCGGCAGCAGCTCCCTGAACAGTGCCACCTGCTCGGCGGAGGTCTGGTCGATGGTCTTCTCGCCGCGCGCCGCCCAGGCGCGGAGCAGCAGGGCGTGGGCGTGGACGACGACGGGGTCCGCGTGCTGCGGCTGCTTGGCGCGCCAGATCCGCAGCCAGTGCTCGTCCTCCACGGCCAGGTCCGCGAACACCTCGACGAGCCGCCAGCGCTCCTCCCAGTCCTGGCGTTCCGCGGCGTCCGCGAGGAGTCCGGCCGCGGGCTCCCACGCGCCGCGCAGGGCGGCCTCGACGGCGGAGTGCAGCGCGGGCTCGTCCCGGGGCGGTCCGGAGCGCCGGGCGTCGAGCCGCTCGCGGGGGACGAGGCCGTAGGCGGCGGCGTCGAAGTTGCGGGCCTTGCGGTTGCGGACGGCGAGGCGGGTGGTGTTGACGATCGCCCAGAGGAGGACGAGCAGACCGACGGCGGGGATGACGTTCGTGAGCACGAAGCGTCATCATTCCTGGTCAGGATCACGAAAGGCGAACGCTGCGGCAAAGTACCGGACTCGTTTGCGGCCTCGCCGAGGGCACGGGGGCGCGGCGCTCAGCCGCGGGCGCGGTAGCCGGGGTGGACCCCCGGCGTCAGTTCCTGCTGCGCGGCGACGCGTTCGAGGAGGCCGGTGAGGAGGGCGCGCTGCTCCGGGTCGAGGGCGGCGAGCAGGGCGTCCTCGTGGGCCGCGGCCGCGCGGGAGACGGCGCCGAGCGTGCGCCTGCCCTCCGCCGTGAGGTGGAGTTCGTGGTTGCGGCGGTCCTCGGCGCTGCGCCGCCGTTCGACGAGGTCCTTGCCCTCCAGGCCGTCGATCAGCGCGACGACGCGGCTCGGCACGACGCCCAGGTCCTCGGCGAGGGCCCGCTGGCTGCGCCCCGGCTGCCCGGCGACCATGCGGAGCAGGCCGACGTCGGCCGGGGTCAGTCCCAGGTGGCCGACGCGTTCGGCGAAGCGCCCGGCGGCGTGCGCGCCGATCTGGGCGAGGAGGAACGCGGCTCCGCGCGGCCCGGTGGCCGGGGCGGGGTCCGTCGAAGGTGGTTGCCGCGGGCTGTTCACCCGCCTATCGTAAGCCACGAGAAATGATTCTCTCCAGTGAACGATTCTCATGACAGAACGGATTGTGCCGTGACTGCCACCACCACCGCCCCGCAGACCCGCAACCGCCGCGACCCGCAGGCCGGGCCGCCGCCCGGCATCCTCGCCGTGGTGTTCACCGCCCTCTTCCTGGCCGGACTCGTGCTCAGCACCCTCCTCGCGGACGGGGACACCTTCCCCTCGCCCTTCGGCTCCGCCGCGACGGCGACCGCCTACTTCCGCGACCACAGCGGCGCGGTCCGCGCCTCCGGCGCCCTGCAGTTCGCGGCCTCGGTGCCCCTCGCCCTGTACGCCGCGACCGTCTCGGCGCGGCTGCACAAGCTCGGGGTACGCGCCCCCGGCGCCACCATCGCCCTCGCCGGCGGCGTCCTCGCCTCGGCCTTCCTCGCCTGCTCCGGCCTGGTCACCTGGGTGCTGTCCCGCCCGGAGGCGGCGGGCAGCGCCGAGGCCGTACGGGTCCTGCAGTACCTGGCCTTCGGGCTCGGCGGGCCCGCCCACGTGGTCCTGCTGGGGCTGCTGATCGCCGGGATCGCCGTACCGGGGCTGCTCGCCGGCCTGCTCCCGCGCGCCCTGGCCGTGACGGGCCTGGCCGTCGCGGCGGTGGCCGAGCTGTCCACGCTGGTCCTGCTGGCCGACGGCGCCGCCCTGTTGCTGCCGGTCGCCCGGTTCGCCGGGCTGCTGTGGCTGGTCGCGGCCGGGTTCCTGCTGCCGCGCCGACGCGTCCGTGCGGAGGGCTGACCGCCATGACGAGCCCCTCCTCCACCGCCCCCGTCCAGGACCCGGCGGACCGGATGCTCCGCTTCCACCAGCCCGAGAAGGTGCTGCGCCACCTCGGCCCCGCTCCCGACGAGGCAGCGCTCGCGGCCCTGTTCGGCCTCGACCCGGCCGGCTACCGGACGCGCCTGGACCGGTTCGCGGAGCGCAACCGGGAGGCCGCCGCCGCCCTCGCGGCCGCGCCGGGGGCGGCCGCGCGCCTGGCCGCACTGCCGTTCCGGCCCGGCGAACACGTCGTGGCCGTCGGGGAGAGCACCACCGCCGACCGGCTCTCCTGGTTCGAGGTCCTGCGGCACCTGGTCCCGCAGGGCGTCCGCTGCACCAACCTGGCCGTGTCCGGCAGTACGACGGCCCAGGCCCTGGCCGGCCTGCCGCAGCTCACGTTCCAGCGGCCCGACTGGGTGCTGTGCATGCTGGGGGCGAACGACGTCCAGCGGCTGGACGGGATCCCGCTGGTGGCCGCCGCGGAGACCCGCCGTGCCCTGCGGGCCCTGCGCGATCTGACGGTCCGCCGGACCGGGGCGCGCTGGATCTGGCTCACCCCGCCCGGGGTCGACCCCGGGCGCGTCGCGCGGTACGTGCACTTCCGGCGGGCGGGGCTCGGCTGGGACGCGGCCGACCTCGACGCCGTCGCCGACCTGCTGCTCGCGGAGCCCGAGGTCACGGTCGACACCCGGGCCGCCGCCCACGGCCACACGGAGGAGGACGGCGTCCACCTCACCCCCGCCGGGCAACGGCGCGTCGCGGCGGCCGTGCTCGACGTACTGGGGCCGGGCGGGGCCTGATGCCGTAGCTGCCGCGCAGGGAGCCGTGGACCGGCTCCGCCCGGTGCCGGGGTACGCGTCCGTCGTGTTCACGAGGCCGGCGCCCGGCCCGCCTCCGGCGCGTGGCACGGGGCGCGGGGGTGCGGCGGGAACCGTGCCCGCTCCGGGCGGGAGGGCGCGTGGTCGAGGGCCCGGGCGGCCGGCTCTCACCCGCGCGGGCGCAGTCGCCCGTCCCGCCGCCCGGTCGGGCCCCCTGCTACTTCAGCAGGGTGCGGAACTCGTCGAAGTCGAGGACCCCGTCGTGGTTCGCGTCGGCCGCCATGGCCTTCTTGACCTCTTCGGCGAGGTGCCCCTGGGCGCCCTCGGCCTTGAACCCCTCCGCCAGTTCGACGATGCTGATCCGCCCGTCGCCGTCCGTGTCTATCTCGTCGAACAGCGCCTTGAGCTCGGCCTCGTTCATGACATACCCCTCTCGCGTCCACGGGCCCGAAGGCCCACATGCGCCACCACCCTGCCACACCGTCAACATCGGGCTGACGGCCGGGCGTCGGCCCGGACGCCGCGCTCCCGGAGTGCACGCAGCGGCAAGCGGCCCGGCGCGCTCGGGCAATCCGGCCCGCCCGGACGGACCTACGTTCGAGGAGTGCCGGTCACCGCAGTCGGGTGGCCGGGCAACGGACCGCTTCGGTCCCTTCACTCCGTTCCGCGAGAGGACCCTCCGATGTTCGACATCGCCCAGGTGCACGCCGCCCCCGGCGCCCGCCTGCTCACCCCCGACAACTGCGTCATGCTCTTCGTCGACCACCAGCCGCAGATGTTCTTCGGCACCGGCAGCGGTGACCGGACCGCCATCGTCAACAGCACCGAGGGCCTGGGGAAGGCGGCGCGGGCGTTCGGTGTGCCCGCCGTCCTCACCACGGTCGCCGCCGAGTCCTTCTCCGGCCCGCTCCTGCCGCAGCTCGCCGCGGTGTTCCCGGACCAGGAGCCGATCGACCGCACCAGCATGAACGCCTGGGAGGACGAGGCCCTGGTCGAGGCCGTCCGCGCCACCGGCCGCAGGAAGATCGTCCTGTCCGGGCTGTGGACCGAGGTGTGTCTCGTCCTGCCCGCCCTGTCCGCGCTGGAGCAGGGCTACGAGGTCTACGTGGTCACCGACGCTTCCGGCGGGGTGACCCCCGCCGCCCACGAGCACGCCCTCCAGCGGATGGTCGCCGCCGGTGCGGTCCCGGTGACCTGGGTGCAGGTCCTGCTGGAACTCCAGCGCGACTGGGCGCGCACCGAGACGTACGGGGCCGTCATGGAGATCGTCAAGGAGCACGCGGGCGCGTACGGCCTCGGCGTGGTCTACGCGCAGGCGGTCATCGGCGCGCACGCGGCCGGCTGACCCCGTTGGACACCGGCCTGTTGGTCCTGCGGCTGCTGGTGGGCCTGCTCATCGCCGGCCACGGGGTACAGAAGACCACCACGCACCTCGGCGGCAAGGGCCTCGACGGCGGGGCCCGCGAGTTCCGGGCCGACGGCTTCCGGGGCGGGGCGCTGACCGCCCTCGCGGCCGGCGGCGGCCAGATCGGCTCCGGGCTGCTGCTCGCGGCCGGGCTGCTGACCCCGCTCGGCGCGACCGGGGCCATCGGGGTCATGACCGTCGCCCTCACCGTGAAGTGGCCCAACGGCCTCTGGGTGCAGGACGACGGCTACGAGTACCCCCTGGTCCTGATCGGGGCCGCCGCCGCCCTCGCGGCCACCGGCCCCGGGGCCTGGTCCCTCGACCACGCGCTGGGCCTGACGCCCTACCCGGTGTGGTGGACCGCCCCCGTACTCGCGGCCGGCGTCGGCAGCGGGCTGCTCACCCGGCTCGTCCTGCGCCGCCCCCCGGCCGCCGCCTGACCGGCCCGGCCGTCCCCGTCACCCCCTTCCCCTCCCCCTATCTGCACACGAGGAGTACACACATGCCGTTCATCAAGGTCGCCGAGGGCAACTCCGCGCCCGTCGAGCTCTACTACGAGGACCACGGCGCCGGCCGGCCCGTCGTGCTGATCCACGGCTGGCCGCTCAACGGGGCCTCCTGGGAGAAGCAGACGGCCGCCCTGCTCGCCGCCGGGAACCGGGTCGTCACCTACGACCGGCGCGGCTTCGGCCGCTCCGACCAGCCCTCCGACGGCTACGACTACGACACCTTCGCCGCCGACCTCAACCAGGTCCTCACCACCCTCGACCTGCACGACGCCGTCCTGGTCGGCTTCTCGATGGGCACCGGCGAAGTGACCCGCTACCTCGGCACCTACGGCTCGGAGCGGATCGCCAAGGCCGTGCTGATCGGCGTCGTCCCGCCGTTCCTGCTCAAGACCGACGACAACCCGGCCGGCGTCGACGCCGAGGTCTTCAAGGGCATCGAGGAAGCCATCCGCGCCGACCGGTTCGCCTTCATGACCGACTTCCTCGCCGACTTCTACAACACGGACGTCCTCCTCGGCGAGCGGATCAGCCCGCAGGCCGTCCAGGCGAGCTGGAACACCGCCGTCGGCGCCTCCGCCAAGGGCACCCTCGACTGCGTCCGGGCCTGGCTGACCGACTTCCGCGAGGACCTGCCCCGCATCGACGTCCCCACCCTCATCGTCCACGGCGACGCCGACCGCACCCTGCCCATCGACTCCACCGCGGTCCCGCTGGCCCGCCTGATCGACGGCGCCGAACTGAAGGTCGTCCCCGGCGGCCCCCACGGCCTGCTCTGGACGCACGCCGACGAGGTCAACACCGCCCTGCTCACCTTCCTGGGCTGAGCGGCCCCCGCTCCGGCACGCCGGTGGCCGCTGCCCGCCCGGCAGCGGGCACCGGCACCCTGCCCCGTCCCCCGACCGAAGGAAACCCCGTGAACGACCGCCCCGTGCCGCAAGGCACCCGCCCCCGGGCCCGGGCATGAGCACCGCCGGCAGCATGCCCGTCGCCGGCCCGAACCCCTCCCCGGGCCGGCATCCCGGCAGCGCGGACCTCATCGTCCGCAACGCCAAGGTGCACACCGGGGACCCCGCCCGGCCCGCGGCCGGGGCCGTGGCCGTCCGCGACGGCCTGGTCCTGGCCCTCGGCGACGACCACGACCTCGCCGGGCTCATCGGCCCCGCCACCCGGGTCGTCGACGCGCTCGGCCGCCGGCTCGTCCCCGGACTCAACGACTCCCACCTCCACGTCATCCGCGGCGGCCTCAACTACGTGCTCGAACTGCGCTGGGACGGGGTGCGCAGCCTGCGCCGCGCCCTCGCCATGCTGCGCGAGCAGGCGGGCCGGACTCCCAAGGGCCAGTGGATCCGGGTCGTCGGGGGCTGGACGCCCGAGCAGTTCGCCGAACGCCGCATGCCGACGGTCGCCGAACTGAACGCCGCGGCCCCCGACACGCCCGTCTTCGTCCTGCACCTGTACCAGTCGGCCCTGATGAACCGGGCAGCCGTCCGCGCCGCCGGCTTCACCCGCGACACCCCCGACCCGCGCGGCGGACAGATCGTACGCGGCCGGGACGGCGAGCCGACCGGAGTCCTGCTGGCCGCCCCCGGCGCTCTGGTGCTGTACTCCACCCTCGCGCGGGCCCCACGGCTGGACGAGGCCGACCGGCGCACCTCCACCCTCCACTTCCTGCGCGAACTCAACCGCTTCGGGCTGACCTCCGCACTCGACGCCGCCGGCGGCTTCCAGAACTTCCCCGACGACTACGCCACCGTCACGGACCTGGCCCGCTCCGGCGAACTGTCCCTGCGCATCGCCTACTACCTGTTCCCCCAGACCGCCGGCCAGGAGCTGGACGACCTGCGCCGCTGGACGCGGACGGTCCGGCCCGGCGACGGCGACGCCTGGCTGCGGCTGGCCGGCGCGGGCGAGAACCTGACCTGGGCGGCGGCCGACTTCGAGAACTTCGCCGAACCGCGGCCCGTCCTCGCGGCGGACTACGAGGCCGAGTTGGAGCAGGCCGTCCGGCTGCTGGCCGAGAACGGCTGGGGCTTCCGGCTGCACGCCACCTACGACGAGACGATCCGCCGCGACCTGGCGGTCTTCGAGAAGCTCGCCGCCGAAGGCCTGTTCCCCGCCGGGAACCGGTGGCTGTTCGACCACGCCGAGACGGCCTCCGACGACAGCCTCGACCGGATCGCCGCCCTCGGCGGCGCCCTGTCCGTGCAGAACCGGATGTCCTTCCAGGGCGGCGTCTTCCTCGACCGCTACGGCGCCGCGGCGGCCTCCCGCACCCCGCCGGTCCGCGCCATGCTCGACCGCGGCCTGACGGTGGCCGCCGGGACGGACGCCACCCGCGTCTCCTCGTACAACCCGTGGGTCGCCCTGCACTGGCTCGTGACCGGGCGGACCGTCGGCGGCACGGCGCTCTACCCGCCCGAGAACCTCCTCGACCGGCGGGAGGCGCTCGACCTCTACACCCGCGGAGGGGCGAGGCTGACCGGCGAGGAGGACGTCAAGGGCGTCCTGCGCGAGGGCTGTTACGCGGACCTCGCCGTGCTGTCCCACGACTACTTCACGGTGCCCGAGGAGGCCATCCCCGACATCGAGTCGGTCCTCACGGTGGTCGGCGGGCGCATCGTGCACGCGACGGCGGAGTACGCGGGCCTGGAGGAGCCGGTACCGCCGGTCTCCCCGGCGTGGAGCCCCGTGGCCCGCTTCGGCGGGTACGCCGCCCGGGGCGACGGCGCCGGCCAGGCCGCCGCCGTGGCCGAGGCCGCCGCCGAATCCGGACGCCACCGCGCCTGGCGGGCCGCCCGCGCCGGCACCGCCCCCGTGCCCGGCCCGGACCGCCCCGTCGACCCGTGCCTGTGGCACTGAACGGGAGGGAACCCCAGATGAGCACCGAACCCGGCCCGGGACCCGCCGGCTCCGGCCCAGGGCGCCGGCACGAGCCGGACCTGCGGGCGATGACCCGGATCACGCTGCGTCCGATCGCCTCGCCGATGCCGCTCGGCTTCTTCACCGTGGCCATCGCCTCCGTGATGACCGGCTGCCTGCAACTGGGCGTCCTCGGGCCCGCCGACCGGCAGGCCGTCGCGCTGTGCGTGCTGCCCGCCTTCGCCCTGCAACTCCTCGTCAGCGTGCTGGCCTTCGGAGCCCGCGACGTGATCGCGGCCACCCTGATGGGCAGCTTCGCCGGCAGCTGGCTGGCGTACGCGCTCGTCATGGGCAGCGGCGCGCCCGGCGGGCCCCGGGTGCTGGGCGTCTTCAACCTGGCGTTCCTGTGCCTCGGAGCGCTCATGGCCGCCGTGACCCGTCCCAAGCGGGCCCTGTGGCTGGTCCTCGTGGTCTCCCTGCCCCGCTGGGCGGCGACCGGCCTGGGCGGGCTCACCGGCAGCGAAGGGGCGGTCCGTACGGCGGGGGCCCTGGGGATCCTGGTGGCGCTGGCCGCCGGCTACGCGGCGTTCGCGCTGATGCTGGAGGACGTGCGCAGCGGGGAGGTCCTGCCCGTCGGCCGCAGCGGACCCGCGCAGCACGCCGTGGAGGGCGGCCTCGCCGTCCAGCTGCGCGACATCGAGCGGCAGGCGGGCGTACGGCGCACCTTGTAGGCCGCCCGCCCGGTCAGCGGGGCGCCGGTCCCGCGGCCGCGGGGAGGCGGGCGGCGGCCTGCCATTCGCGGGGCGCCATGCCGTAGGCGGCGCGGAAGGCCCGGCTGAAGTGGGCGGGGCTGACGAACCCCCAGCGCCGGGCGACGGCCGCCACCGTGGGGACGGCCCGGGCCGGCCGGGCCAGGTCCCGGCGGCAGCGCTCCAGCCGCTCGCGCAGGATCCAGCGCCCCACCGTGGTGCCCCCGGCGTGGAACAGCTTGTGCAGGTAGCGCACCGAGACGTGGTGGGCCGCCGCGATCCGCTCCGGGCACAGGCCGGGATCGGCCAGGTGGAGCAGGACGTACTCCTGCACCCGCGCCAGCATCCCGCGCGCGTGCTCCGGCGCCCTCGGGTCGAGCAGGCCGCGGCGTTCGCGGACCAGGACGGCCAGCAGGTCGCAGGCGGTCAGGGCCAGCCGGTGACCGGTGTGCGGGTCGAGGCCGCCGGCCTGCTCCGCGAGCCGGCCCAGGAACACCGCCACCAGGCCGGACGTCCCCGAGACGCCGTCGAACAGGGTGCCGGTGGCCGCCCGGAGATCGTCGTCCGGGACGCCCAGGCTCGTCCTGGGCACCCGGAAGGCGGTGAAGCGGAAGGCGTCGGGCTGCTCGCGTACGTAGGGCCGCCCGGCGTCCGAGAGGGTGAAGGAGCCGGGCCCCACGAGGGCCTGGCGTCCGCCTTGGTCGAGCCGCGCGCCGCCGCGCTGCTGGAGGGTGACGGTCAGGTACTCCCCGCCCCCCTGGGCGATCCGGCGGGCGCTGCGGTCCACGGTCTGCGGCCCGGCCTCGACCTCGGACACCCGGATCGGGCCGAGCCCCCTGCTGGTGATCGTCCCGACCGAGGGCTCCGGCTCGTGCAGCCGGACGTCGAGCGGGATGAACGCGCCGGCCACCAGCTCGTGCCAGTAGTCGGCGCGTTCACCCGGAGGCAGCGCGAGGGTGGTCTGTACGACGGACATGAGGGGCTCCGGGTGCGGTTCGGGGTCGTTCCGCTCCCACTCTCGGCTCCGCGCTCGCCGTGGCCATCCGTCACGTGACGTACGTCGTGGACGAGGTGGACGAGGTGGACCCGGGGGGCTCCCTCAGTCCCCCGGTTCCCGCTCCACCACGTCGCGCAGCTGACTGCGCGCGGACACGCCCAGGACGGGGAACACCTGGTAGAGGTGGGTGCCGACGGTGCGCGGGGAGAGGAACAGCCGTTCGCCGATCTCCCGGTTGGTCAGCCCCTGGGCGGCGAGCCGGACGATGCGCTGGCGTTGCGGGGTCAGCGAGCGCAGGGCGCTGTGCCGGGAGGTCTCGACGGCGACGCCCGCCGCGCGCAGCTCGGCCTCGGCGCGGGCGGCCCAGGCGGCGCAGCCGAGCCCCTCGAAGACCTCGCGCGCCTTGGCCAGGGCTCCGCGGGCGTCGGCGATCTGCCGCTGCCGGCGGAGCCATTCGCCGTACTCCAGCCACACCTGGCCCCGTTCGAAGGGCCAGCGCCGGCCCGCCGGGTCCTCCAGGGCCTCCCGGAAGTACGGTCCGGCGTCGTCCGGGGCGGCGAGCAGGGCGGTGGCGCGCAGCAGGATCTGGCGCAGCCGGGCCGAGGCGCCGTCGCCGACTTCGGCGCGGACGTGGGCGAGGACGGTACGGGCCTCCTCGGCCCGGCCGGTGAGCACGGCGGCGGCCGCGAGGTCGGCGACGCCGTAACAGGACAGGTGGTAGTGCAGGGGCGCTCCCGGTCCGTCGTACAGGGCGCGCAGGTGGCGGTGGGCGGCGTTGTGGTCGCCGAGGGCCGTGGCGGCCAGGCCGGCGGCGCGGTGGGCGCGGGCCACGGTGGCGAGGGCGCCGGCCGGCTCGGTGACGGCGAGGACGGCCGCCGCGTGGCGCAGGGCCGCCTCCGGCTCACCGGTCAGGGCGCACACGGTGGCCAGGGCCGCCAGGGCACGGGCGGGCCCGAGGGTGTGCCGGCCCGCGAGGAACCGGTCGGCCAGCCGCTCGACGCCGAGGCGGGCGTCGGCCCACCGGCCGGCGTCGAGGTGGGCGAAGGCCAGGTCGGCGGCGGTGGTGCCGGCGTGGAAGTCGGCGGCGCCCTCCCACTGCGGGTTCACCACCTCGCCCAGCAGGCTGATGGACGTTTCCGTCTCGTCGAGCAGCATGCACAGGACGCCCAGGGTGTGGCTCTCGGTGGGGAGCAGGCCGGGGGCGGCCGTCACCGCGGGCAGCAGGGTGCGGATCGCCGGGCCGTGGACGAACGGGTCCGTGCACCCGGTGTCCCACAGGTGGAACGGGTGGGCGGCCATGCCCTCGTGGCCGGCGCGCGCCGCGAGCATGGGGCGGACCCGCTCCCGCTGGGCGGGCAGGCCCGAGTGGTAGGCGATGCCGGTGGCGATCGTGGAGACGCCCCCGTCGATCTGCTCCGGGCCGGGCAGTTCGCCGGGCAGCACCAGGGCGAAGGCGCGTTCCATGCGCAGGGTCAGCATGGCGACGAGGCCGCTGAGGGCCGATATCCAGTGCAGGGCCTCCGCGCCGGCGTCGAGGCGGGAGGCGTCGGAGGCCAGGGCTTCGGCCCGGTCGGTGTCGCCGACGACGACGGCCGCGTAGGCGGCGGTCGACAGCAGCCGTGTCCGCTCGGCCGCCGAGGGGTGCAGCCGGGCGGCGCGTTCGAGTCCGGCGACGGTCTCGGCGACGGCGCCGCGGGCGAGGGCGCGCAGGGCGGTGCCCTCCAGTTCGCCCGCGACGGCCGGATCGGGTGCCGTCGCGGCGGCGGAGAGCTGCCAGGCCCGCCGGTCGGGGTCCGCGCCGAGGACGGCGGCGAGCGCCAGGTGGGCGCGGCGCCGCTCGGCGAACGGGGCGGCCCCGTACACGGCGGAGCGGATGAGGGGGTGGCGGAAGACGATGCGGTCGGCCTGCAGGCGGACCAGTCCGGCGCGTTCGGCGGGCAGCCAGACGTCCGTGTCGGGGCCGGACGGCAGGGCGGCGAGGACGTCGGCGAGGGCGGCGCCTTCGGCTGCGGCGGCGACCACCAGCGCGGTGCGGGTGGCCGGGGGCAGCTCGTCGAGCCGGGCGGCGAAGGTGCGCTCCAGCAGGTCGGTGACCGGCAGGGGCCCGGCGGCGGGGAGGCCGCCGCGGGTGGCGGAACGGGCCAGCTCCACCAGGGCCAGCGGGTTGCCGGCGGCGGTGTCGAGGAGCCGACGGCGGGCGGGGCCGGCGGGGGCTCCCGGCTGTGCGGCGAGGAGTTCCTCCGCCTCGGCGGGCGGGAGCGGCGGCACGACCAGCTCCGGGACGACCGGGTCGAGCCAGTCGGGGCGGCAGCCGCGGGCGGCGACGGCCAGGGCGATGGACTCGCCGTCGAGGCGGCGGGCGAGGAAGCCGAGCACCTGGCAGCTGCCGCGGTCGAGCCACTGGGCGTCGTCGACGGCGAGCAGCAGCCGGGCGGTGGAGGCGGTCTGGGAGGTGAGGGTGAGCACGGCCAGGCTCATCATCATCAGGTCGGGCGGGGCCGGGTCCTCGCCGAGCCCGAACGCCGCCAGCAGCGCGGCCCGCTGACGGGGCGGCAGGGCTGCGGTCTCGCTCTCGCCCAGGACCGGCAGCAGCAGCTGGTGCAGGCCGGCGAAGGCGAGTTCGGACTCGGCGGCGTTGCCCCGTACCCGCAGCACCCGGGCGCCGGCGCGGGCGGCCTCCTCGACGGCGGTGTCCAGGAGCAGGGTCTTGCCCACCCCCGCCTCACCGAGGACCAGCACCGACGACGCGCGCGCCGAGAGCGCCCCGGCGATGAACGCCCGTTCTTCCTGACGTCCGATCACCACGGGACTCCTGAAACCTGTTCGTGCGGAAACACCGCCCCCGCTCGAACCGGTCGAAGGACCTGCGAAGGGCTCAGGCCGGAGCATAACCGCCACCGCCCTGACGGCGAATTCGCGAGGACCGGCGCCCGGCCGCGCGTTCCACGGAAGATCTTCCGGAGTCCTGGGTCGGATGCGCACGGATCTCCCGGTTCCGCACGTGCCGTCGCACGGCGGCGATCCGGCGGCGGGCGGCGGGGGTTCAGTCGCCGGGGAGGAAGTCGGCGACGAGGGTGGCGAACTCCTCGGGGGCGAGGATGCGGATGCCCAGTTCCTCGGCCTTGGTGCGCTTGGAGCCCGCCTTCTCGCCCGCCACCAGGAGGGTGGTGCGCTTGGACACCGACGAGGAGGCCTTTCCGCCGGCCCGCTCGACCAGTTCGTTCACCTCGTTGCGGGACAGCGCCGCGAGGGGGCCGGTCATGGAGCCGGTCACCACCACGGCCTGGCCGGCGAGCGGGCCGCCGTCCGCCGCCGCCGCGTCGTCGGAGGCGTCGGCCGCGGCGGAGGCGGCGGACGCGGGCTGCTGGGGCTCGGTGACCTGTGTGCCGACCTGCTGGGCCTGGAGCCGGTCCAGGAGCGGGGCGAGTTCCACGAGTTCGGCCGCGATGACGCGTGCCTTCTCGGTCCCGATGCCGTCGACCCCGGCCAGCGTCTCGGCGTCGGCGGCCCGGATCGCGGCCATCGAGCCGAAGTGGGCGGCGATCCGGCGGGACATCGTACGCCCGGTGCCGCGGACGCCGAGGGCGCAGAACACCCGGTTCAGTGCGGCTCCGCGGGCGGTCTCGATCGCGGTCAGGAGGTTGGCCGCGCTGGTCTCGCCCATGCGCTCCAGGCCCAGCAGCTGCTCGCGGGTGAGCGTGAACAGGTCCGCGACGTCCTTGACCAGGCCGGCCTCCACCAGCTGGACCGCGCGCGTGCCGCCGAGGCCTTCGATGTCGAGCTGGTCCCGGCCGGCCGCGTAGATCACCGACGCGACGGCCTGGCAGCTGCGGCCGCGTACGCACCGCCACCGCTGCTCGGTGGTGTCGATGGCGTCGCCGCAGCGGGGGCACGCCCCGGGGAAGACGATCGGGCTCTCGGCGCCGGTGCGCCGGTCGGCGAGCGGTGCCTCGACCCGGGGGATCACGTCGCCCGCCCGGTACACGAACACCTGGTCGCCGATCATGAGCCCGCGCCGGGTGATGTCGGAGGGGTTGTGGAGCGTGGCGTACGTGACCGTCACCCCGTCGATGACCACGGGCTCCAGGACGGCGCGCGGGGCGATGATCCCGGTCCGGCCCACGTTCCACTCGACCGCCAGCAGGCGCGTCACCTTGTGTTCGGCCGCCAGTTTCCGGGCCACCGCCCATCTCGGGGCGCGCGAGCCGTTGCCGGCCCGCCGCTGCTCCGCGGCCGTGTCGGCCTTGACGACGACACCGTCGATCCCGAACGGCAGGTCGGCGCGCAGGCCCCCGATCGCGTCGATGCGTTCCTGCACCTGCTCCAGGGTCTCGTACCGCATCGGGGCGGCGGCCGTGCGGGCGGCCGTGTGTGCGCCGAGCGCGGCCAGCCGCTCCAGCAGCGCGAGGTGGCCGAGGTCCTCGTCCAGGCCGATCGCGCCGTAGGCGAAGAAGGTCAGCTCGATCCGGTAGGGCCGGTCCTTGGCCCGCAGGGTGCCGGCCGCTCCGCTGCGGGGGTGCGCGAAGGGCGTGGCCTCGTGGGCGAGGCGGATCCGGTTGGCCTCCTCGAACTGTGCGGTCGTCAGCAGCACCTCGCCGCGCAGCTCGACGTCGACCGGCTCGGTGAGGACGGGCGGCATGCCGAGGACGGCGTCGGCCGTGTGGGTGATGTCCTCGCCGGCCAGGCCGTCGCCGCGGGTGAGGACCTGGACGAGCCGGCCGCCCCGGTAGCGGGCGGCCACCGCGAGGCCGTCGAGCTTCGGCTCGACGCACCAGCCGGCCACGGGGTGCCCGAGGCGCCGCTCCAGCCCCGCGGCCCATTCGGCGAGTTCGCCGGCGTCGAAGACGTTGTCGAGGGAGAGCATCGGCACCGAGTGCGGCACGTCACCCTGCACCGCCCCGCCCGCCACCTTGCCGGTCGGCGACTCGGCCAGCACCTCGTCCGGGTGGGCCTCCTCGTAGGCCGCGATGGCGCGCAGCAGCCCGTCGTACTCGTCGTCGCCGAGCGGGGTGGTCCCGTCGCCGTAGTACGCGGCCGACGCCGCCAGGGCGGTGGTCACGGCCTGCGCGTAGGCGGTGGGGGAAAGCAGGGCACTGTTTTCGGTCATGAACGTCATCATCGCGCCCACCACTGACAACGGCCCCGGACGCGGCGGGCGGTCGGCGTCAGCTCAGCGTCAGCGTCAGCGTCAGCGGGACGGTCGGGGCGGCCGGCGCCGGAGGCGGAGCGGGCGGCGGCGCGAGATGCGCTGCCTGCGGCCGGACGGGGGCTGGCCGGCCAGCGCGAACACCACGGTGATGCGCGCCCCGCCCAGCGGGCCGGTGTCGATGCGCACGGAACCGCCCGTGGCGCCCGCCGCCCGGTGGGCGATGTCCAGCCCCAGCCCCGTGGAACCGGTGCTGCTGCCGCGCGAGAGCGCCAGGTCCGGTTCGGGGATGCCCGGTCCGCCGTCCTCCACGACCAGTTCCACGGCCTGTGCCGTGCGCACGACCCGGACGGCGAGCGGGGTGCCGGGGCCCGTGTGCCGGAAGACGTTGCCGATGAGCGCGTCCACCACGGCGGCGATGTCGTCGTCGGAGAGGGCGACGGCCGTGGGCTCCTGGGTGAGGTCCAGGGCGCAGCAGCGGTCCTGCTGCTGCGCGAGCACCGACCAGAAGGCCGTACGCCGGCCCACGACCTCGGCGACCTCACCGCGCGGGGCGGTGGCCGGGGAGCCCGGGGCGGCTTCCGTCCCGAGCATGCCCTGCCCCATCGGGCCGACGGCGAGCGGGGTGCGCGCCGCCGCGATGATGGCCCGCAGTTCCTCCTCCAGCTGGGCGACGGCCGCCTCGACCCTGGCCGACTCCGGTGTGCCGGCCATGCGTTCGGAGGCCAGGTGCAGGGCGGTCAGCGGAGTGCGCAGCCGGTGGGACAGGTCGGCGACCAGCTCGCGCTCGACGGCGAGCAGCTCCGTCATGCGGTGGGCCATCGCGTTGAAGGCGACGCCGGCGTCCCG
This sequence comes from Streptomyces sp. NPDC090077, assembly GCF_044747545.1. Lineage (NCBI taxonomy): Bacteria > Bacillati > Actinomycetota > Actinomycetes > Kitasatosporales > Streptomycetaceae > Streptomyces > Streptomyces sp. NPDC090077. Next base: position 417,681 of record NZ_JBIVEG010000002.1, on the reverse strand, counting down.
CAGTTCCCTGGGGCCCATCGGTTCCACCCGGGTCTCCAGGTCGCCCCGGCCCAGGGCGTGCGAAGCCTGCGCGAGGCGCCTGGAGGACCGTACGACCTTCGCGCCGAGGCGGTCGGCCACCAGCACCGAGCCGGCGATCAGCCCCACGGCCAGGAAGGCCATGACCACCCAGGACTCGGTGACCCCGCGGGTCAGTTCCGCCTCGGGGACGAAGTTCTCGATCACCGCCACCCGGTTGTCGGCGAGGACCACCGGCTGCAGGCAGATCCAGCCGTCCGGGATCTCCTGCGAGATGGACTCCCGGCCCCGCTGCGCCCGTTCGAGCAGGGCCGCGGGCGCCCGGGAGGGGCTGGGGGCGCCGTCGTAGGGGAGGTGGACGACCAGGCGCTCGGCCGCGTCCAGACTCGCCGCCGACTCGCGCAGGGCGGCCGGATCGGTGGTGAGGGTGAGCACCGGCGCCAGGGCGGCCGCCTGCTGCTCGGCCGCGGTCACGCCCTGCTCCTTGACCAGCGACATCACCAGGGCGGCCAGGGGTATGAGGAAGGAGAGCGCGACCATGGAGGTCACGGCGAGCGCCACTCCGGCCAGCGAGCGTCTCACCGCGGGGCCACCAGCTTGATGCCGACGCCGCGCACGGTCAGCAGGTAGCGCGGCGCCGCCGCGCGCTCGCCGAGCTTGCGGCGCAGGGAGGAGAGGTGCACGTCGACGGTCTGGTCGTCCACGTACGGCTCCCGCCACACCTCCGTCAACAGCCGCCGTTTGGAGACGACCTGGCCCGTGTGGTGGGCCAGGAACGCCAGCAGGTCGAACTCCCGGCGCGTCAGCCTCAGCTCCCGGCCCGCCAGGTACGCGGTGCGGGCCCCCGGGTCCACCGCCAGCTCGCCCACGGTCGTGGGGCGCAGCGGCTCGGCCGCCGGGGCGGCGGGGGCTCCGGCGGCGCCGCCGGCGACGGTGGACGGGGCGTGGCTGGAGCGCCGCAGGACGGCCTGGAGGCGGGCGATGAGCTGCCCGCCGGAGAACGGCTTGACCAGGTAGTCGTCGGCGCCCGCGTTGAGCAGTTTGATGATCTCCGCCTCGTCGTCGCGGGCGGTGGCCACCAGGACGGGCACGGAGGATATGCCCCGGATCATGCGGAGGGCGTCTCCGCCGTCCAGATCGGGCAGTCCCAGGTCGAGGACCACCGCGTCGACGGGTGTCTGGGTGACCTCCCGCAGCGCGCCGAACCCGTCGCCCACGCTGCGTACGGCATACCCGTGCTCCGCCAGGACCTCGATCAGGGACTGGCGGATGCTGGGGTCGTCTTCCACGACCAGGACGCTCGGCATGGGGCCACTCTAGGGGGCGTCGAAAACCGGTCCGTCGCCGGTGACGCGCAGGCGTACGGGACGGTCGGCGACGGGGATGGTGCAGCCTTCGCGGGTGCTGCAGCTGGCGTAGCCGAGCAGGACCGTCGCCGCCCCGGTGCCGTCGGCGCGGACGGGCAGCGTGGCGGTGACCGGGCCGTCCGGGTACACCGGGACGGGGGCGTCGACCCCGGGGAGGCTGATCGGGCGCGCCTCGGCGGCGGTGGCGAGCTCGCCGTCCGGCTTCAGTGATCCGGCCACGGCCACGGCGGTGGGGCGGCCCACGCCCTCGACGCCGGTTGCGGGGAGGGCGGTGCTGTAGAGGTGGAAGCCGGGCTTCTCGGGCGTGAAGACGGCGGTCAGCGTGCCCTTGGACGACCGCCAGTCGGAGACCGAGAGGGTGACGGTGACTCCGTTCTCGGTGAACCGGGTCGTGGGGGCGGGGGCGGCCTGCTGCGCGGGATCCTTCGCGGGCTGCTGCCCGCACGCGGCGAGCCCGGCCAGGGCGGCCGCGGTGGCCAGGGCGGCGGCGGTGCGGAGCGTCCGGTGGTGCGGTGCGTTCCGTACGGGTCGTACGGGTCGTCCGTGCGTGGGACCGTTCATGTTCTGCTGTCCCTCCTTCTCTCGTCGGTGTGTGGGTGTGGGTGGGCGGGCGGGTGGGGGCGCTAGAGGGCCGTCGCGAAGTCGGCGCTCCACAGCTGCAGTCGGTACACCAGGTCGTTCCACACGCCGGTGGCCAGCGCCGCGCCGACGAGGACGAGGAGCCCGCCCCCGGTCCGCAGCACCGCCGTGTAGTGCCGCTTGACCAGGCCGAACGCGCCCATCGCCCGGCGGAAGGCCAGCGCGGCGAGGACGAACGGCAGCCCCAGGCCGAGGCAGTAGGCGACCATCAGCAGGGCGCCGCGCACCGCGCTCGCCTCGGTCCAGGCCAGTGCCTGCACGGCCGCCAGCGTCGGGCCGATGCACGGGGTCCAGCCGACGGCGAACACCGCCCCCAGCAGCGGCGCCCCGGCGAGCCCCAGCACCGGGCGCCGGTGGCTGCGGAACTCCCGCTGGGTGAAGCCCGGCAGGAACCCCATGAACGACAGGCCCATGAGCACGGTGAACACCCCGAGCACCTGGGTGACCGCCTCCTGGTGGGCCAGGAGGGTACGGCCGAAGTAGCCGAACAGGGCTCCGCCGGAGACGAGGACGGCCGTGAAGCCGAGGACGAACAGCAGTGCCCCGGCCGCCATCCGGCTGCGCCGCCCGCCGCGCGCGTCGGCCAGGTCGGCGACCGACAGGCTGGTGACGTAGCTGAGGTAGCCGGGTACGAGCGGCAGCACGCACGGTGACAGGAAGGAGACCAGGCCCGCGAGGAAGGCCACGGGGGCCGCGATGGCGAGCGTTCCGTTCAGGAGTGACGCGGTGTCGGTGGCGGCGAGCGCCCAGGGGCCGGGCGCCGTCACGGCGCCGGCACCCGGTCCTGCGGCCGCTCCTGCTCCTGGTCCGGGGCGTGCTCCTGGGACTGGTCCTGATCCTGCTCCTGGTCCGGCTCCGCCAGCACGCGCGCGAGCAGGGGCCGCAGTTCCTCGGTGGTGACGGCTCCCCCGATTCCGGCGGCGATGCGGCCGTGCCGGTCGATCACGAGGGTCGAGGGGATCGCCTGCGGGTTGAGCAGTGCGGGCGGGAAGCGGAGCAGCATGTCGCCCTCGGGATCGTGCAGGCTGGGGAAGCCGAGGCCGTGGGCGCGGACGAACGACTTCGCGGCCGCCCGGTCCCGGTCGCGGGTGTTGATGCCGAGGAAGCTCACCCCCTGGCCGCGGGTCTGCCGGTTCAGGCGTTCCAGGTCGTCGGCCTCCGCCCGGCAGGGCCCGCACCAGGAGCCCCAGACGTTGAGCACGACGACCCGGCCCCGCAGCCCGGCGAGGCTGACCGGATTCCCGTCCAGGTCGGCGCCGGCCAGGGCGGGCGCGTCCTGGCGGGCGCCGGGGCCGACGACGTGCGCGCCCGTCGCGCCCGCCGCCGTGCCGGGCGGGTTCGCGGGGCCGCCGTCGCCGTAGCCCCCGTCACCGTTGCCGTCCGTGGCGATTCCGGCGAGGACGAGCGCGGCCGCCACCGCGAGGCCGGCCCCGGCCGGTACGGCGGCGGAGCGCAGGCGCGGCCGTCTCACGACGCCCACTTGTGCAGGAAGGAGTTGATGCCGTCCGAGGTCAGCGAGGGGTTGCCGGTGACGTGCGTGTCGGTGAGCACCTTGCCGGAGGAGGAGACCGCGACGAGGACGGGCATGGTGTAGGTACCGCCGGAGGGGCTGTACTTGCGCAGCAGCGCCGAGTTGGCGGAACTGCTGCCGCCTATGTCGATCTTGACGAGGTGGTAGTCGGCCCCCAGGATCGCCGCGGTGGCCGGCTGGGCGAACACCTTGTCGGCGGCCTTGCAGTTGCCGCACCAGTTGGCGCCGAAGTCCAGCAGAACCGTCCGCCCGTCGGCCGCGGCCGCGTTCAGCGCCGCCTGGATCTGCTTCTGGGCGTCCGCCGAAGCGTCGTAGCCGGGACCGGGTACGCGCGCCGGTGCGGGGGCGGTGGAGGCGGCGGGGCCCCGCCCGGCGGTGGACCCGCTCGCGGCGCGCGAGGGGGTGGGCGAGGGCCGGGTGCTGCCGCCGGCGGACGCGGAGGCGGAGGCGGAGGCCGGGGTGGACGGGGAGGCCGACGCGGTCGGGGACGCCTCGGCGGAGGCGCTCGCGGACGCCGTCTCCGAGGGGAGGGCCTGCGCGGTCCGTCCGGCCGACACGGGCTCGGTGGATCCGGCGGACTGTGAGGACGCCGGCCCGCAGGCGGCGGTGAGGCCCGCGGCGACCACGGCCGCGGCGATGAGCGGGAGGCGCGTCCCCAGGGGGGCGGCGGATCGGACGGGTCGAGGCATGCGAGGACTCATGGCGGATACACCCCAGGGCACGGTCGGATCGCGGGAAGGGCGAGAACGCCTCCCGGCACGTGGAAACCGTCGGCCCGACGCCGCGCCGGGGCGTCACGTCCGGCGGCACTACCCGCTTCCCGCACGTCCCGGCGCCGAGGGCCGCTCGGCTGACGCGAGCATAGGTCCGCCGGGCGCCGCCGTGACCGCTTCGGGCCGATCTTGAGGTTGCCCTAAGGAAGGGCTCACGTTCCGCTTCGGCGGAACCCGGATGGAACGGACGTATCCGTCGGCCGGCGACTGTCGGGCGTCAGAAGGAGGTCTCGCGGACGCTGGCCTTGGCCGAGGGGGTGATGGTGGCCGTGACGACCGACTGGTGGTCCGGGCCGGCGAACGTGACCGTGAGGGTGTCGTCCGACGTCTGCAAGGTGGTGGCCTTGAAACCGCGGCCGGGGATCGCGGAGATGAGGCAGACGCCCCGGCTGCCGTACCGCACGGTGACCTTGCCGCCCTGTGCGGGGATGGTGTGCGGGCCCGCGCCGCCCTGCCCGCAGTCGACGGCGTTCGCGGTGCGCTCGTCGCGCGGGGCCGCCGACGTGGCCTTGACGGGGGTCGGGGCCGCGGGGGACGGCTTCTGGGAGGCGCTCGGGGAGGCCTCGACGGACGGGCTCGGGGACGGCGGGGACGGCGAGGGGCTCGGCGCCGTCCACGCCGGCGGGGTGTCGATGACCACCGGGGCGGACCGGGCGACCGGGGGCGTGTGCCGGGTCGTGCCGACCACGAACTGGACCGTGGCGAGCACGGCGGTCACGCTGGCGGCCGTGCACGACAGCCATATGAACAGGTAACGCGGAATCCGGGGCACCGCCCCATAGTGGCCGACGCCGGGGCGGCTCCGTCACCGCCTCCCCCCTTCCTCCTCCCCCTTCCCCCTCCGTTCCGGTTCGGGGAACGCCGAAGTCCTCCGGACCCGTGGACGGGGTCGGAGGACGTCGGGGCAGCCGAGCGGCCGGTGTGGGGGGAGGGGGGAGGGGGGAGGGGGACTACCTCGGGCTGCCGAAGTTCTGCGTCCACCACGGGCCGCCGTCGCCCTTGTGGACGCCCACGCCGATCTCCTTGAACGAGCAGTTGAGGATGTTCGCCCGGTGGCCGGAGCTGTTCATCCAGGCGTTCATGACCGCGGCCGCGTCGGCCTGGCCGCGGGCTATGTTCTCGCCGAGGCCGGACCAGGCGTACCCGGCGGCCTCCACCCGGCTGGTCATGGTGGACCCGTCGGGACCGGTGTGGGACATGACGCCGCTGCGGGCCATCGTGTCGCTGTACGCGCGGGCGGCGTTGCTCAGCTTGGCGTTCATGGTCAGCGGGCCGCACCCGGCGGCCGCCCGCTCCTTGTTGACCAGGGAGAGGACCGCGGACTCGGAGCCGCTGTCGACCGTCCCGCCGCCGGAGCCCGAGCCGCCGCCCGAACCACCCGAGCCGCCCGAACCGCCGGTGCCGCGCGATCCGCCGGAACCGGAGCCGGAGCCGGAGCCCGAGCCGGAGCCGGATCCGCCGCCCGTGGACGTGGCGGGCTTGCCGGCCGGCTTGCCCGCCTGGTCCGGAGCCGGCGCGGAGCCGCCCGCCCCGTCGCCCGCGGCCGCCTTCGCGGCGTCGGGCGCGCCCGACGGGCTCGCGCTCGCCGAGGCGGAGGCGGAGGCCGAGGCGGAAGCCGACGCGGACGCGGTGGGCGTGGGGGTACCGGCGGAGGCGGTGCCGAGGCCGTCGGCCGGGCCCGAGGCCCCGGACCCGGCCTTCGTTCCGGCCGTGTCGGCCCGCCCGTCCTTGCGGCCGTCACCGCCGGAGTCGGCCACCGCCACCCCGACCGCGACCGCCGCTGCCGCCGCGGTGACCCCGAGCACGATCCGGGTGCGCACCGCCTTCCTCCGGCGTGCCTCGATCCGGGGCGACGTTTCGGGAGTTCGGTTGCGGCTCATGCGGGTAACACCTCACAGGAGAAGGGGAGGAGGGGACTCCGCCGAGCTTAGGTCGGTGATCATCGGAAAAGACGGCCGGGACGCCCACTTCAGACTCCCTTAAGGAAGCCCGCAGGGAGGCCTCAGGGAATCAATCGGGCCGACCGGGGCAATCGCCACAAGCCACCCGGGGCCTCCCCCGGCTCCGCGACCGGCACGGGCGGCACGGCCGGCTCGGGCGGCCGTAACCGGGCCGTCGGACGGGCGAGTTGCCCGAGCACGGCATACGGCGGCGGTGTCGGCCGTGCCGCCGACGGGGCAGCCGGTGCCGGGGCTGTCGGAGGCGTCGTGCATGATCGGCCCTTTGCACCGCTCCCTAGAAGGATCCCGATGAGACCCTCCGCACGCAGACCCGTACCCGCCGCTCTGGCCGCCGTCTTCGCCCTGGCCGCCACGGCCGGCTGTGGCGGGCAGGGCGAACAGGCGGGCGCCGACGGCCCCGCCAAGCCCGCCGCGGGCGCTGCGTCGAGCAGCCCGCCGGCCCCGGTCAAGGTGCCCCCGCTCTCGGCGGAGGAGGCGCGGGGCGTCGTCAAGGACGTCACCCTGAAGGTCGAGGCGGACAACTTCGACGCCGGGTACTGGAAGGGCGTCACCGAGGGCCCGCTGCTGGAGCAGCAGCTGGCCGTCGTGGAGACCAGCCGGAAGTACGGCACCGACCGGGAGCCGCGGCCCGCCGACTCCCCGGAGACGGACCCCGCGGTGCACACGTGGAGCACCGGCCGGGACGACGGCGGCGACCGGTGGATCCTCGGTGCGCACGAGGTGCAGGGCTACACCGTCGGCGACGACGCCAAGGAGGCCGTGCTGCGCTGGTCGCTGTTCCACCAGCAGCGGCCTGGTGCACCCTGGCTCGCGGCCTTCGTCGCCCGCGCTCCCGAGCCGACGGGGCTGCCCGAGGTCGCCGTCGGGCCTGACGGCCGGGCGGTCACCGGCGGGGACGCGGCGGGACTCGCAGCAGACCCGGCGAAGGTCTGCGGGCAGTACGGCGACCACCTGAACACCGACGCCGGTGCGGGCGGCGTGAAGTGGGACCGGGACGTCGCCCAGCGGAAGGCGGCCTCCGCGGAGGGGCTGGAGAGCATGCGCAAGTCCCTCGGGAAGGGCGCCAGGGTCGACTTCGGCGTCGACGTCAACCGGAGCCCGCACGGCCCCGTCTGGCGCACGACGGACGGCGGCGCCCTGGTGGCCTGCACCTCGGTCAGCAAGGTCCACACGGAGCTGGGCCCGGGCCGGTCGACGACCTTCGGCAGCAGCGGCTGGGCCGGCACGACGGGCATCCCGTGGGCCTCGTACACCCAGCGGATCATGGCCCTGACCATCCTGAAGATCCCCGCGGGCAGCGCGGCGGGGGTGTCCGTCGCGGCGGAGTCGAACCTGCCGTACTCCTTCGACGGCACGAAGAGCACCGGCTGACGGACCACCACCCGCCGCAGGACGCCGCGCGGCGGTGTCACCCGTCGGCCGTCGGGGTGTCCTCGCCCGGGCGGGGTGCGAAGGTTTCGGCCGCTTCCAGGATCTCTTCGGCCCGGCGCCGTACGTACGGGTCCTCGTCCGCGGCGAGCGTCAGCAGGACCTCCCCGGGCGCGCCCGGGGGGATGTGCCAGGTGCGCTGGTCCACGAGCAGGTCGGGGACCTCGGCCCGGACGCGGGCGCTCGGGTGGGCGGCGTACCGCAGTCCCAGGGCCCGTTGGTCCGGGTGGCTCAGGTCGCCCAGTGCCGAGAGCACGCCGGCCAGCAGGTACCGGTCCTCCTCGCCCTCCGTCGCCCAGGCGGCGAGGACGTCCGCCGTCTCCCGGCCGAAGGGGATCCGGCGGGACCGGATGTTCCGGTAGAACCGCATCCGGTAGGCGTCGAAGACCGCGAGGAGGAACTCCCGGCGGACCGGGTCCGGGTCGTGCCGGAGGGCGGTCACCGCCAGGAACGTCCCGGTGTCGGGGCGGAGCGCGAGGGCCCCCGCGGCGGCCTTCCAGTCGACGTGCTCCCAGTCGTCGTGCGCCACGGCCCTGCCGACCAGCTCGTCCACGGGTGTCAGGACGCCGAAGGCGCGTTCCAGTCCGGTGAGGACCGCACCGTGCCCGGCGCGGACGGTGAGGCCGCCGAGCGACAGCTGTTCCACGTAGCGGTGCACCGAGTCCTCGACGTACTCCTCGTGCACGGGTCCGTGCTGCGCCGCCCTTTCGCGCAGGCCCGCCTCGGCGCCGCCGCGGTGCCAGCGGCGGGCCGGCGCGAGCAGCCGCTCGCGTTCGGCTTCGGGGAGGTGCGGCGGGTCCTCACCGAGCAGGACCCCGGTCATCGCGGGCGAGCCGCCGTCGACCGCCCGCACCAGGGGCGTCGTGCCGTCCGGCAGCGGGCGGTGCGGGTCGGCACCGCCGCCGGTCAACGCGCCCGCGACGGCGGTGTCGTAGGCGCGGACCGCCAGGCACAGTACGGTCAGGCCGTCCTCCGTGGGCGTGTCCGGATCCGCTCCCGCCGCCAGCAGCACGCCCACGGCCTCCGCGTCCCCCCGCCGGACCGCCGCTTCGAGTTCCCGCCCGGACCCCATCGCAGAACCACCCCCGTCCTTTCCGAGGGCCGCATCATCGGCGCCGCGGCGGCGATCGGGAAGGCCCGGGCCGTCACGGGTTCCCCGGAGACGCCGAAGGGCGGATGTCCGGCCGCGCCGGCTTCGGACGCCTCCGCGAACCCGTCCTGCTCCACTCCTGTTCCACTCCTGAAGCGGCTGCTCAGGACTCATCGCCGATCAGCCCGAAGCCCTCGGGGAACGCTTCCAGGAACGCGCGGCGAGCCGGGTCGCCCTCGGCGGCTGCCATCTCCCCGACCAGCTCGACCAGTTCCCGTCGCTGGTCACTCGGCAGCGTGCTGACCACGTGGGCGACGCCCTCCATGACCTTGACCGCGTCGTCCTGGTCCATCCGGTCGTCCTCGGTGCCGTCGACGAACCACAGGACATCGGCCAAGGCACGGGTCAGGGACGGGTACGAGGACGTCACGGGAGTCTCCCAGCGGTTCGACGGCAGAGTCCGGTCATCCCACCACGCACCACTGACATCGCCGGTCGTGCCGTGGGCTTGACCCTGCCCCGCGGGGCAGGGGTTAGCGTCCCGGCACCCGTCGCGCCCACGTCCTGGAGGCCCGCCCGTGCCGACCACCGTCCTGCCCCGCCACGCCCGCGAAGTCCGGCTCGCCGCACGCCCCGACGGCCTGCCCGCGCCGCACCACTTCACCGTCGTGCGGACCCCGCTGCCCGAGCCGGGGCCCGACCGGGTGCTCGTACGGAACGAGCAGTTCCTGGTCTTCCCCGGCCTGCGCACCCTGATCGGCGGCGAGACCGACGGCCTGCCCCTGCCGCTCCTGCACCCCGGGGACACCCTCTTCGGCCCCGCCGTGGGCGAAGTGCTCGCCGCCCCCGCCGACGGCCCGCTGCGCCCCGGCGACCGGGTGGTCCACCTGGCGGGCTGGCGGGACCACGCCCTGCTGCCGGCCAGCGCGGTGGCCCCCCTCGACCCGGCCCTGCCGACGGCGGTCGCCCACCTCGCCCAGGGCTCCGCCGCGTACGGCGCCCTGACCCGGCTGGCCCCGGTCCGGACCGGCGACGTCGTCCTGGTGACGGGTGCGGCCGGCGCGGTCGGCACCCTGGCCGGGCAGATCGCCCGGCTCCTGGGCGCCGCACGGGTCCTCGGCAGCACCGGTTCGCCCCACAAGGCCGACCGGCTCGTACGGGAACTCGGCTACGACGAGGTCCTCTTGCGGGGTACCGAACACCCGCCCTTCGCCGACCGGCTGCGGGCCGCCGCCCCGGACGGCATCGACGTGGTCCTCGACACCGTGGGCGGCGAGCAGCTCGCGGCCGCACTGGCGGTGGCCCGGCAGGGTGCGCGGGTGGCCGTCGTCGGCGCGCTGGCCGGTCAGATGGCCGCGGAACGGGGCGGTGGCACCGCGCCCGTGGAGATCGACACCTTCCGGCTGGTGGTCCGGGGCCTGTCGCTGCGCGGATACGCCGGCACGGACCACCCCGACGTGGAGGCCGAATGGCGGGAGCGGTTCGGCGGCTGGCTGCGGTCCGGCGCGATCCGCTTCCCCCATGCGACCGTCGAGGGAATCGACGGGGCCGTGCGGGCGTTGCCCGAACTGATCGCCGGACGCCATTTCGGCGCGGTGATCGTGCAGTTGTAGCGCCCTGCGCCACCCGGCACACGACGTGTGGCACACGGCGTGCGGCACACGGCGTGCGGGACCGGGACGGGGTGGGGCGGATGCGCATCGGCGACGCGGCGGCAGCGGCGGGGACCACGGCACGGGCCCTGCGCCTCTACGAACAGCGCGGCCTGCTGCCCCCGCCCGCCCGTACCGCGTCCGGACAGCGGGAGTACGGTCCCGAGGACGTGGCCCTGGTCCGGGTGATCAGGGAACTGCTCGCGCTGGGTCTGACCATCGGGGACCTGCGCACCCGCGCGGACCGCCTCCCGCTGCTCACCCGTGACCCGGCGCCGGCCTGCGGCTCCGGGACCGGTGACGGCGGCTTCGCGCCCGTGGTCGACCGCCGCATCGCGGCCCTCGACGCCGAGCTGGCCCGGCTCCGCCGGCAGCGCGAGGAACTCGCCCGGCGGACCGGCCGCCCGCCCCTCCCGCGGGCCGAGTGACGCCCGGTCGGCGTCGTCGCCCTGTACAGCAGGGCGGAGGTGCCGCAAGCCGGGCGTCGGCCGCCCCCCGTCGTACGCCCGCCCGGCTTCCGGCGCCGGAGCACGGCCCCCGGCGGCCGCGCCGGGGCCGCGCAATCCCCCGCCGGAGTGACACGAACCTGTTCGAGCGAGTTTCAACACCCCCACCGCAGACCCCCCAAGCCCGCCGGACCGGACCGGAACATCCGTTCACCATCCGCTCCCGATTCGGCCGTGACGCACCCGATCGGGAGCCGTTCCTAGAGCACCAGTACCAGCCGTGCGTCCATCCGGAGGACCCCGTGGATCCCGTGCCGAACCGGCTCGACATCGCCGCCGCAATCGAACATCCCCGGCCTCCCGCGTACGCGCGCCCGGCCCGCGGGATCCGCGTTGACGCCGCGTCCTCCCTCGGCCGCGGCACACGACCGGATACCGGGAGCGCCGCATGAGCCGGAACCCGACGGACGGATCGGGCACGGCGGGGGTGTCGGACTCCGAGCGGCTCCTCTTCGGCGGTGAGCTCGCCTACGACATCGGCTGGGAGCGGCACGAGGGCGCCTGGCTGAAGCTCGGGCTCTGGGCCATGGCGCGGGAGCTGCCCCGCCTGGTGGGGACCGGACTGCGGCTCGCCCGCCTGGCCGATGCCCGGGCGCTGCGCGTGGTCCTGGCCGCCGAGTCGGCCCGCGGCATCGTCCAGGCGGTCGGACTGGTCGCGGTCAACGGCGTGCTCGGGCACGTCCTCGCGGGCGGCAGTACGAACGAGCGCCTCGCCCGGGCGGTGCCCGCGCTGACGGTCGTGGCGGTCAGCGCGCTCCTCGGCTCGCTGCTGCGCTCGGCCTCGACGGCGGCAACGGGCGCCCTGGAGCCGAAGGTGCAGCGGGTGGCGACCGAGCAGTACCTCGGCCTGGTGCACCGTACGGAGCTCGCGGCGATCGAGGACGACGAGTTCCACCGGCTCCTCGACGCCGCCCGGTACGGCGCCGACTCGGCCCGGCGCATGATCCGCTACTGCACCAACACCCTCAACGCCGCGGTGTCCCTGGCCGCCGCGGCCGGTGTGCTGACCGTCCTGCATCCGGCGCTGCTGCCGCTGCTGGTCCTGATGACCCTGCCGAGTGCGTGGAGTTCGCTGATGATCTCCCGCCAGAAGTACGTCTCCTTCCACGCCTTCGTGCAGCACGCACGGGCCGGGCACCTCCTCGGACAGCTGCTGACGCAGAAAGAGGCCGCGGCGGAGGTCCGCGTCCACGGGGTCGGGCCGTTCCTGCTGGGCCACTTCCGGACCATGGCCGAGACCAGCGAACGCGAGCAGACCCGGCTGGCCCGCCGGGCCGCACGCATCGGGCTCGTCGCCGACGGCGCCGGCGGCGTCGCCACCCTCCTCACCTACGGCGCCCTGGGTGCGCTGCTGTGGGCCGGGGCCATGGACCTCGCGGTCGGCGGGACGGCCGTCCTGGCCATCCGCACCGGCGCCGCCAGCCTCGACGTGCTGGTGCTGCAGGTCACCGAGCTGTACCAGGAGTCGCTGTTCGTCGCCGACTTCGAGCGGCTGTGTCAGGAGGCGAGGGCACGGGCCGTCCCGGTGGGCGGGCGGTCCCTGCCCGAGCGGCTCCGGGAGGTCCGGTTCGACAAGGTCACCTTCACCTACCCGGGCAGCGGCGGCGACCGGCCGGAGCCGACCCTGCGCGAGGTGAGCCTGTCGTTCCCGGCGGGGAAGATCATCGCGCTGGTGGGTGAGAACGGCTCCGGGAAGTCGACCCTGGTCCGGATGCTGGCCGGCCTGTACCTGCCGGACGAGGGCGGCGGCACGATCTGGTGGGACGACGTCGACGCCCGCCGCGCCGACCGCGACCAGGTCTTCGGGCGGGTCGCCCTGATGTCGCAGGACTTCTACCACTGGCCCTTCACCTTCCGCGTGAACGTCGGCATCGGCCGGCCCGGCCGGGCCATCGACGACCCCGCGGTCGAGGAGGCCGCCCGCTTCTCGGGGGCCGACCAGGTCCTCGACGACCTGCCGCGCGGGCTCGGCACCCTCCTGGCCCGCGGCTACCGCGGCGGCCACCAGATCTCCGGCGGCCAGTGGCAGCGCATCGGCATCGCCCGCGCCAAGTACCGCGAGGCCGAGATCCTGATCGTGGACGAGCCCACCAGCGCCCTGGACGCGGTCGCGGAGCAGCGGGTCTTCGACCAGATCAGGGCGCTGGCCGCAACCAGCGGCCAGACGATCGTGCTCATCACCCACCGCCTGCACTCCGTACGCCACGCGGACCTCATCCACGTCCTCAAGGAAGGCCGGGTCGCCGAGTCGGGCACCTTCGAGGAACTGATGGACCCGGCCACGGGCACCGGGGACTTCCGCGACGCCTACCTCGTCCAGGCCGCCGCCTTCGATGCCCCGGTCCCCGCCCAGCCCGCCGGCGACCACGACGCCCGGTCGGCGAAGGAGCACCCGTGAACCCGGACGCGCAGCGGCCCGAACCGCCGACGATCGCGAGGCCCTGCCCGCCTTCACGAGAACCGGGCCGGGTCCTGGGCGGTGCCGGACTCCGGAACTCCTGGCTTCGGTCCGGCGTTCCCTGATCGACACAATGGGCCCATGGACAGCGAACCTCTGCAGATCCCGCTCGACCGGCTTCGGCACGCCTTCGAGCTGGCGCTGCAACACGTCGAAGCGTCGGCCGGCAACGCGGTGGAGCTCGAACACGAGTACTTCTGGTCCATTCCGGGCGACGAGCTCTACGACGTCTTCGACGAACCGCGGACGCTCACCATCGGGCAGCTCTCCGAGTCATGGCAGCACCTCGAAGGCCTCCTCGCCGATCCGGACCGGGCCGTGGACCACCACCTGGTCTGGCTCGCCGAGGTCCTCCGTGCGATCGGTCAGGGCACCTTGCCGCGGAATGCGGGCGGGCCCCCGCCGCGTCCCGGTGAAGGACGGACGGGGGGCCTGCGCACGGTGCGGTCGGGCGGTTACGGGGCCACCTTCAGCAGCTTGTTGGCGGTGCCCGCGGACGGGTTCTTGATCGCCCCGGCCGTCGCCTTCGCGGTCAGCGCGCCGGCCGTCTCGGCGGGGGTCGCCGAGGGGTGGCCGCCGAGGTAGACGGCCGCGGCGCCCGCGACGTGCGGAGTGGCCATCGACGTACCGGAGATGGTCCTGGTACCGGTGTCGCTGTCGTTCCACGCGGAGGTGATCTCCGAGCCCGGGGCATACAGGTCCACCACCGAGCCGAAGTTGGAGAAGTCCGACTGCTGGTCGCCCTCGGTGCTCGACGCCACCGTGACGGCCTCCGGGACCCGGGCGGGGGAGCCCTGTCCGGCGTCCCGGGACTCGTTCCCCGCGGCCACCGCGAAGGTGATGCCCGAGGAGACGGCCCGCTTGACCGCCGCGTCCAGCGCCTCGTCCGCGCCTCCGCCGAGGCTCATGTTGGCCACCGACGGGCCGGAGTGGTGCTCCGTCACCCAGTCGATCCCCGCCACGACCTGCTCGGTGGTGCCGGAGCCGTTGTCGTCGAGCACCCGCACGGCCACGACCTTGGCCTTCTTGGCGACCCCGTGCGCCGTGCCGGCGATGGTGCCCGCCACATGGGTCCCGTGCCCGTTGCCGTCGTCGGCGCTGTCGTCGTTGTCGACGGCGTCGAAGCCGTGGGCGGCCCGGCCGCCGAAGTCCTGGTGCGAGATCCTGACGCCGGTGTCGATGACGTAGGCGGTCACTCCCTCACCGCCGTTGTCGGGGTAGGTGTACTTCTCGTCCCCGGCCGTCTGGGTCTGGTCGATCCGGTCGAGCCCCCAGGACGGGGGGTTCTGCTGGGTCGCGTTGATGGTGAAGCGCTTGTTCTGCGCGACCGTGCCGACCGCGGGGTCCGCGGCGAGCTGCCTGGCCTCCTTTTCCGTGAGCCCGGAGGCGGAGAAGCCGTTGACGGAGGAGCCGTACGAGCGCTCCAGCCGGCCTCCGTACTTCTTCGCCAGGTCCTCCTTGTTCGCGGATGTGTCGAGTATGACGACGAAGCTGCCGTCCACCGCGCCCTCTGCGCCGAGTCCGTACACGGTGCCCTCGGGGGGTGTCGCCGCTCCGGCGAGCGGGACCGCAAACAGGGCCGTGACGACGGTTGCCGCTGCTGCCGCGGCGATCGAGGCATGACGAAGTCGGCTGGAACGCTTGTGAGTTGCCATGTGGGGAATTCTCCTCCGGTTGACGTGTGGGGCGTCGGTCGTTCAGGACAACCCTGTTCCGCTTGACAGGAGCAAATCAAGGACGACCCCCCTCTCCGGGCCGGTTCGACAAGGTTTCCTCCGGAGGCCCCCACACCGCCTCCACCTCGCATACGGCAACTCCCGAGCTCCTGCACGATTCCGTCACGTTCGAGGACCGGGCGGTACCTTCCGGATTCCGGACGGCGCAGGCGCGGAGCGCCGAGGTGGGCGCCGCGTGCAAAACGGGTTGCCCGGCCGGGTCGGCGGCAGCGATCATCCTGGGGATTTCGCCCCCGACCACCGGAGACACATGACCACCGAACTGTCCAAGGCCTGGGAACTCTTCGAATCCGGCGACCCCCAAGGGTCCATGCGGGCCCTGTTGCCCGCCGCCGAAGGGCTCACGTCCGCAGAGATCGCCCCGCTGGTGGCCAGGCTGGCCGAAGGTGCCGGGTTCACGGATCTCGCCGAGGCCTCGGCAGAACTGGCGGCACGGCCCGCGGAGGCCGAACGGCTGTACGGGTTCGGCTACGCCTGCGTCGAACGGGGACTTCCCGACCTGGCCGTTCCCGCGCTGCGGGCTGCGCTCGGCCTGGCCTTGGAGCCGGCGCCCGCGCCCGCGCCCGGACGCACCGGGCTGTTCCGCCGCAGGCCCAAGGCTCCCGCCGGGACGGGGCTCGGGCCGCGGCGGGTGCTCCTGGAGCTGGTGACCGCGCTGGAGCGGGTCGAGCGGCACACCGACGCGCTGGCGCTGCTGCAGGAACACGACTCCCTGCTGGCCGACTGGCCGGACCGCTATCTGGCGGTCTACAACGCACTGATGGCAGGCCGGACCGACACGGCCCGGGAGGTGTTCGGCGGCCTGTCGGCGCCCGAGGGGGTCTGGGCGGGACCGGGCCGGCGGGTCGGGCGGATGCTCGACCGTGCCGCGGCCCTGCCGCCGACCGGCCTCCAGGACCTGCGCGGCTGGCACTACGTGCTGACCGGTGGCCTGCTCCTCACCCTCTCCCCGCACGGGTTCGACCAGGGGATGACCGGCCGCTGGGCGTACCTGCAGGAGGACTTCGGCTCCTGCCTGCACGGCCTGCACCGGCTGCGTACGGTCCTGGAGGCCACCGGCCGCACGCCCGCGTCCGTCGGTCTGCTGCCCGACCGCGGCAGCCGGGCGCTCGGTCTGGCGGCCGCACGCCTGCTGGGCGTCCCGGCCTCCCCGTACCGGCCCGGTACTCCGGACGCGCTGGTCGTCGCGTACGACCTGACCACGTGCGACCCCGAGACGGTGGCCGCGCTCGGGGAACGGGCGCCGGGCGAGCTGCTCTTCGAGCACGCCACCTGCTGGACCGAGCCGCCGGCGGCCACGGCCGACGTCTGCACCCTGCTGGTGCAGAGCGTGACCGCGCCCTGGGAGCCCGGCCTGCGGCTCACCGAGGACGGCCGGGCGGAGCGGGGGGAGCCCGACGGCCGGAGCGCCGAGGAGCTCGCGGAGGCGATCCTGGCGGCGGACCCCGCCCCGGCGGAGGGCGACGGCCGCACACCGGACGACCCCGATGCGGCACTGGCCGCGTTCGCCGCACGCGCGGCCGGGCTGTGGGCGGACGGACCGCGGGACGCCGTCAGGTCCTCGGGCCCCGTGCGCAGCGGCCGCTTCGCCTGACGGGGCGGGGGTGGTCCGGAGGAGTCGGTTCGGGGGTTCCGGAGTGACCGGAAGCGACGAGTGGTCCTACGTGTCGGCTGTCGGCGTGGGGCCGCTCCGGTTCGGCATGACCGTCGGCGAAGTGGTCGGGGCGGCCGCGCCGCTCGGGCCGGCGACGGTCAGCCATTGCCCTCGGGGCCCCGCGGTCTTCTCTCCGACCCTCAGGGTCGAAGTCCACCGCCACGGGGCCGCTCCGTCGCAGGCTGCCGTCACGGCGTACGTGAGCCAGGCCGCGGGGCTGTTCTGCGTCGCCGTCGACGCCGTGCACGGCCCCCAGGTCGCCTACGACGGACTCCCGCTGGTCGGAAGGGACATGGCGGAGCTGGAGGGCGACGCGATCGCGTACGCCGAGGCGATGGACGTGCAGTTCCGCATCATGCCCGAGGGCTACGCGGCACCGGACGACCCCGGGATCGTCATGCGCGCGCAACCGGTCGGGCAGGCCCTCCGGTCGCGTCCGCTGTTCATGGTGCCGCGCGACGGAGCCTGGACGGAGTGGGACTCCCTGCCCTCCGAGGAGTACCACGTCGACGGATGTCATCCGCCCGACACGACGCCACCGGACGACCCGTGGTCGGAGGAGGTCTGACTCCGCCCCGGTGACGGCGAGGGCCCGGTCATCAGCGGGAGCAGGGAGCCGACCACCTTGAAGCTCCTCGGGAGGACCCACCCGTGGTTGCAGTGGGAGGGACGGCCGTTCCAGTTGTGGTGCGTGAGGCGGAGCGGCCGTACGTCGCCCAGGTCGGCCACCGTCAGGGGCTCGGGCCCGGACCAGTCCAGTTCGAGCACCGCGGCACAGCGGGCCGCGGCGTCGAGGCCGGTGATCTGCGAGGCCGTCCAGGCACCGAGCGCCTCGGAGTGCACGGCGACGACGTCGCCGACGGCGACCGGTCTCGGTGGGCGGTCCCGTTCCATGCCGGGAGAGTAGCGGGCTGCCTGCCCGGCTCCCCTGCGGGGGTGTCCCCCGGACGGCCGGCGGCTCGCGGCCTCGCGCGGGTGGGCGATGATGCGTAGGGCAGGGCACGGTTCGGGCACGGAGGGCTCACGCATGGAGGCGGTTCACACGGGGGCGTTGGTCGCGGAGCTGTTGGCGGCGGCGGGGCCGGAGGACAGCGGTGCGCTGTGGCGCCTGCAGGACGCAGGCCGGCAGCTGGACGCCAATCTGGTACGTCACCTGCCCGGCGCCGGCGGGGCCCTGCACACCGAGCACGAGGTCGACGTCATGCTCGTCACGGTGGCGGGCAGCGGCACCCTCACCCGTGACGGTGCCGACATCCCGCTCGCCCCGGGGGTCCTGGCGTTCCTGGCCCGTGGCGCCCCGCGCGCCCTGCTGGCCGGGCCGGACGGGCTGGCCGTCCTCACCGTCCACCGGCGGCGCTCCGGGATCGCCATCGGCCGTCCCGCCACGCCCGCGGAGCCTCCCGCCGCCTGCGCGGTGCACCTGGTGTGCGGCCGCTGCCACCGCCACGCCATAGAGGCCGCCGCCCGCTACTGCAGCGACTGCGGCACCCCCCTCCCCGGCCGCCCGGGCGGCTGACTCCGCCCGCGTCGGGCGGCTCCCGTCACGGCTGTGGCATGCTCCTCCGTATGATCCCCGTCACGGACGACGGCTGGTCGTTCGCCACGGCGCGAGAACCGGCCCGGTTCGCCGCCTGCGAGGTGCACGGCGCTCCCGGTGTCGACCACGCGGCCGGCCCGCGCGGCACGCTGTGCGGCATAGCGGCGCGCCACACCACCACCCGGCTCCACCTGTTCGAACCCGGTGCCCTGCAGTCGTGCCTGCGGTGCCGCACGCGCGCTGCCGCCGCCCCGTCGGAGCCGTGCGCACAGGAACGCCTCCACCGCAGGGTCCGGGACGCCGCCGAGGGGGCGGCCCGGGACGACCTGCTCGCCGCGCTCCTGCGAGGCGCGGAGGTGGGGTTGTGGGTCAACGGCCCTTCGGGAGGGCTGGCGGAGCACTACGCGGGGCTCGACGCGTTGACGGACGGGGCGGGGCCGGCCGCCGCGGCGTTCGGTTCCGCTGCGTCGATCGGGCTGGCCCGCGTCGAGGACGGTCCCTGGCGGTTCGTCGTCGTCCTGCCGGAGGACGGGGGGCGCCCCCTCGTCGCACGCGGGCCGCGCTGACCGCGCGGAGCACGCTGCTTCACCGACCCGGGCGCCTTCGCCGGGACCGGCCCGGGTGTCAGTCGGTCAGGCGTCCCAGCAGGGCGCCCTGGCCGGACTGGAGGACGTGCGCGGCCTCCAGGGGAATCCAGAAGCACTCGAAGCGGGTGGGCCGGCCCCGGCCGTCGTGGTCCTCCTGGCTCGGCCACCGCTCCGGGGTGTGCTCGGTGAGCTCCAGGTGGAAGACGTGGCGGTGCTGGATCTCGAACCGGTAGGGGCTGATGTCGTACTCGGTCTCACCGAGCTTGCGCACGATCCTGAAGCCGGTGAGGCCGGTCTCCTCCCTCGCCTCCCGCAGCGCCGCGGCCTCCGGGCTCTCCCCGGGTCGGACACTGCCGGCCGGAACCTGGATGCCTACCTCCTCGTAGCTGTGGTCAGTGTGCCGGAACACCAGCAGCCGCCCGTCGCGTACGACGTAGACGAGCACCTTCTCCTTGACGGCCTTCTCGGGCATCGAGGCATCCTCCGGACGGACGGTCAGGACGGGTACGGCGCCGGTCGCCTAGCCGATGAGGGCCTCGGTGATCTGACGGGTGGTCTGCGCGGCGACCCGGGGGTTGACGGCGGCGTAGTGGACGTAGGCGTTCAGGCCCGTGGCCAGCGCCCAGCCGCGGCCCCGGGTCCAGGTGGCGTCGTCCACGCCGAGCGCGGCGCGGAAGGCGGCCCGGCTCCCGGGCGACATCAGGGTGAAGGCGATCGTCAGGTCGCGGGCCGGGTCGCCGATGCCGAGTCCGCCGAAGTCGATGACCGCGCTGAGGCGGCCGTCGACGGTCAGCAGGTTGCCGGTGTGGAAGTCGCCGTGGGACCAGACCGGTGGGCCGTCCCCGTCGGGGGCGCTCAGCGCCGCCTCCCACAGCTCGGTCATGGCGGCAGTGTCGAACGGGCCGTCGACCTCTGCGATGGCGGCACGCGTGGCCCGGTCGCGGGCGGCCAGCGGCTGGGCGGCGAGGTCCTCTCGGGTGCCCGGGGCCGGGATCTCGCCCGGCTCGAACCGCTGGAGAGCGGTCAGGAACCCGGCCAGTTCGACGGCGGCCTCGGGGGAATCGCCCAGTGCCTCCACGGTCGCCACCTCGCCGTCCAGCCAGCGGGAGACCGCCCAGGGCCACGGATAACCGAAGCCGGGCTCCCCCACCCCCACGGGCACGGGGACGGCCAGGGGCAGGTGCGGGGCGAGCCGTGGCAGCCACTCGGCCTCCTTCCGGGCCTGCCCGATGGCATCGGCATGGCGTGGCAGCCGGACGGACAGCCCCTCGCCCATCCGGTAGATCACGTGGTCCGAGCCGGCCGGGTCGAGCAACTCCAGGGGCAGCCCGGCCCACTGCGGGAACTGCGTGTCGACCAGGCGCCTGACCAGCGCGGCATCGATCGGGGGACGGGCGTCCGTGACGCTACCGGTTGTCAAGAGCAGCTCCTGCGGTCGGCCGGCCCCGTGCGGCGGGCAGTCGGGGCCATCACAGTGCATCGCGGAGCGCCTGTCGACCGGGTTTCCCCACCAGTGGCACCGCTACGCCTCCTCCTGCCTGCGACGCAACACCAACGCCCCTTCGTCATCGCAGCCTGGCCCGCTGTTTCGTGGGGTCGCACGCTCATGCCGTAGGGCCCCTCGTCCCGGCCGGGAGCGGGGCCTACGGGCGCCGGGCGAGGAGGTGGGCGTCGAGGAAGCCCCGTTCGGAGGCCGGGTCGTGGAGCAGTCGGGCGAAGGGGACGAGGCCGGCGGCGGCCAGCAGTCCGGCGAGGTGGTCCGGCGGCCAGCTGTAGGCGGGGGTCACCTTGTGGTCGAAGCGGACCGGCTCCGGTCCCTCGGTCCCGAAGAAGGAGACCAGGAGCAGGCCGCCCGGCGCCAGGACGCGCACCTGCTCGGCGAGCAGCTCCGGCAGTTCCCGCGGCGGGGTGTGGATCATCGAGTAGTGGGCCAGTACGCCGCCGAGTGCGCCGTCCTCGATCGGCAGGGACTCCATCCGCGCCTCCTCGAAGCGCAGCGCGGGGTGGGCCCGTCGGGCGTGGTCGACCATGCCCGGGGAGAGGTCGAGGCCGAAGGCGTCCAGGCCCAGTTCGTGCAGCATGGCCGTCAGGTGGCCGGGCCCGCACCCGACGTCCGCCGCCCGCGGGTTGCCGGTCGCGCGTACCAGTTCCGCGAAGGTGGCGATCATGGACCGGGCGAAGGGCTGGGTCTCCAGCCGGTCTGCGAACAGGGATGCGTACAGCTCGACGACTCCGTCGTAGGCCGCTCTGGTCGTGTTCTGGTGATCCGCCACAGGGAGGACTCTAGGGCCGGTGCTCCCGGTGCTCCCGGTGGGGTCGGTGGAGGTGGTGCCGCTGGGGTTCAGGCGGTGCCGGTCGTGTTCTCGGTGCGGAAGGTGATGACGTCCACCTCGTCGGTTTCCGCCAGGTCCGGGTAGTGGCCCTTGAGGGCCTGCCCGAGTTCGGTTGCGGTCGTCAGGCCCTCGGCGCGGGCGTCCTCGTCGGTGAGGTCGCGGACCAGGCAGTGCCGGATGGCGGTCGCCTCGGCCGGGAGGACGACCTCGGGGTCGCTTTCGAACACCAGCCGGGCCGGCCCGAGCCGGGCCGGGTCCCGGAAGCGGGTGGTCCTGGTCTTGGCTCCGGAGCGGACGTCTTCGAGGTAGCGGGGGTGGAACCGGATGATCGGGGGACCGGCCGTCTCGGGGTCCTCGTAGAGCGAGGGGTCGAGACCGCCCATGCCCTCCGGGGTCCACCGCTGGGTCAGCGGCAGCAGGTCGGCGGCGAGGACGGACCGGGGCCCGTCGGGCGTGGGCACGATGACGCGCATCGTGGGGTGGTAGTCCACGAAGACCTGCCGGTCGCGCCCGCACGGGCCGATGATCCCGCGCCCGCGGTTCCCCACGGCGACGATGCAGCGCATCTGGCGTGCGCCCTGGGCGCGTGCGGCTCCGAGGGCGACGAGTTCGGCGCAGGGGCCGCCGGTGAAGTGGTAGAGGTTCACGCCGGCGAACATCCGGTAGTCGGCGGCCATGACCGCGGCGCCCACCGTGTGGATCCCGTCCCCGTCGGGCCCGGCGTCGGTGTGCGCCTCCATGGTGCGGCGGGCCAGCTCCACGAGCTCGCGCTCGTCGTCGTCGAGGGCTCGCGCGGAGGGCGGTACGTACACGGTGTCGGCCTTTTCTTTCGTCGGGGGCAGAACAGAGCATTCCATGCCATGGAGGTGTGATCCACGGGATTTCGGCCTGCCGGGGACGACCCCGGACCGGCGGCCCCGCTCGCGGCGGGCGTCCAAGCGAAAGGCCGACCGCATCCAACCCGACGCCCGGAAAACGGGGGTTCCGGGGTTCCCGGGGGTGCGCGCGGGTGGACGCGCGGCGGCGGGGGCAGACCGCCCGGCGGGGTGCCGGCGGTGGGGGCCGACCGCCCGGTCTTCCGGGTTCGGCGTGGTCTCCGGCGGCCTGTTCGGGCCCGTGGGGCGGCCTGGGCGGCGCTCGGGCGGCGCTCGGGGCGGGCTCGTGCGGGTGGCGGTCGCGGATCGTCGCGTCGGGCCAACAGGGTGCGGGGGAGGGCGGGTAGGCGGTCCGACGCACCGTCAGCCGGGTGACCTGGGGCGACTTGACACACCCCCGGTGATCAATGAAGTTAGGGAAGCCTTACCTAAGCAGCTGGGTGAGTCCGAGGAAGGAATGGGCATGCCCGCACCCCGTACGCACACCGGGTCCGACCGGTCCCACCACGCGCCGAGATCCAGGGGCTGACACGTGTCCACGACTTCTTCCCCCGCTCCGGCCGTCCCGAACGCCGCCCCCCGGTACGTCGGCCGGGGCCGGGGCCTCCGGTCCGCGGCCGCGCCGTCGGGCACCGGGCGCCCGGTGCCCGGACCGCCCGGGGACACCGAGGCGGGACCGCTGGCCCTGCTGCCCGCCGCGCACCGCCTGCGCGAGGCACCCGGCGCTGCCGGGGGCGCCCGCGAGCACGCCCTGCTGGAGGTTCCGGCGGGGCTGCGGGCCGGCCCGCTGCGCCGGGCCCTCGCCGCACTGGCCCGCCGGCACCCGGCGCTGCGGCTGGCCCTGCACCGCTCGCACGGCGTCTGGAGCCAGGAGGTCCTGCCGCCGGCGCAGGCACCGGCCGTCACCGGCGCGACGACGCTGCGCCGCTACCCGGCGGCGGACCTGGAGCCCGGCGCCCGGGACCTGCTCGTCACCGCGGCGGCGCGGGCCGCCGGGGACGCGCTGGACCCGGCGGCGGCCTCGGTGTTCCGCGCGGCCTGGTTCGACGCCGGTCCGGACGCGCCCGGACGGCTGCTGCTCACCGCCCACGCGCTGTGCGTCGACGACGTGTCATGGCAGCTGCTGCTCACCGAACTGCCGGAGCTCTACAACTGGTTCACCGGCACCGGGGCCGGGCCGGCCGTCCTCGGACCGGCCGGCGGGCTGACCGCCTGGGCCGCCGGACTGGCCGCCGAGGCCCAGTCCCCCGCCCGGGTGCGGGAGCTGCCGTACTGGACGGACCTGGCGGACGGGCCCGCGGCCCGCGCCTGGCCCGCCGCCGAAGGCGGGCACCGCACGGTCACCCGGTTCGAGGTGCCCGCCGGGCCGCCGGGACCGCACCCCGTCGACGTGTCCCTGCTGGCCGCGCTGGCGCTCACCGCCGCCGGACGGCCGCGGCTGCACGACGGCACGCGGCTGCCGGTCGAGCTGGAGCTGCCCCGCCCCGTGACGGCCCCCCGCACGGCCGGGCGGCTCTCCACCGTGCACGGCGTCCGGCTGCCGCTGGGCCAGGACGGCCCCGGGCCCGTACGGCGGCTGCTGGCCGCCGTACCGGACGGCGGCCGGGGCCAGGAGCAGCTGCGCCACCTCAACCCCCAGACGTCGGCGCTGCGGACCGGGGCCCCCGGCCGCGGTGTCCGCTACCGCAGGTGCGCCGCCCTGAGCGCCCCGGGGACCGCTCCCGGCTGGGGCCCGGCCCCCGAGGAGGAGTGGGACGCGCTCGGAACGCTCCGCGGCGACCCCCCGCTCACCGGGCCCCTGGAAGTGACCGCCGCGCTCGCCCCGGCCGCCGGCGGCGGACACCGCGTGACCGTCCGCTGGCGCTGGTCCGCGTCCCTCTTCGGCGCCGCCGAGGCGGCCGCGCTGTCCGGGGCGACGACGGATCTCGCCGCCCGGTTCGCCGCCGCACCGGCCGCCTGAACGGGCCCGTACCCCGACACACACCCACTGCCCCGCACACGACCCCCGGCGCGGCGGACCGCCGCCGCGCCCGCACACGAGGAGACACCCCCATGGCCACGAACCCCTTCGAGGACGCCGACGCCCGCTACTTCGTCCTGGTCAACGACGAGAACCAGCACTCCCTCTGGCCCGCCTTCGCCGCGGTGCCGGACGGCTGGCGCGTGGTGCACGGCGAGGACAGCCGCGAGGGCTGCGCCGCGTACACCGAGGAGCACTGGACCGACATGCGGCCGGCCAGCCTCGTGGCGGCCGAAGCCGCCCGCTGACCCCGCCCCCCACCCCACACACAGAGGAACCCGCCTGCCATGACCGCCTCCCCCGACGACGTACGCGCCCCCGCACCGGAACCGGACTTCGGCCTCGACCGCCTGCTCCGGGACGTCGCGGACGTGCTGTGCGCCGAGCCCGAGGAGATCGACCCCGACGAGAACCTCCTCGACCAGGGGCTCGACTCGATCCGGCTGATGTCCCTGGTGTCCCGCTGGCGGGCCGAGGGCGCCCGGACCGCCTTCGTGGACCTGGCCGAGCGGCCCACCCTGCGGGAATGGGCCGAACTCCTCGCGCCCGCCGCCTGATCCGCCACCTCCCCTTCCCCTCCGCCCCGCCGTCCCTCCCCCTCCCTCCCCGTATCCCCCGGAGTCCTGGTGTCCCTGCGCGACCTCGTCATCGACATAGAACCGCTGCGCGCCTCACGCGACTTCCGCGCCGTCTTCATCGCCCGCGTGGTGTCGCTGTTCGGCCTGGGCATGGCCACCGTCGCCCTGTCCGCGCAGGTATGGGGCATGAGCCGGTCCACCTTCCAGGTGGCCGTGGTCAGCATGATCATGAGCATCAGCGTGCTGGCCGGGTCGCTGTGGGGCGGCATGATGGCGGACCGCATGGACCGGCGGACGCTGATCCTGTGGGCACGGGGTGCCGCGGCCCTGGCCTTCGCGGGGCTCGCCGTCAACGCCTGGCTGCCCGAACCGTCCCTGTGGGCGGTGCAGTTGTGCGTCGCCTGGGACGGCCTGGCGTCGGGCGTCAGCGTCACCGCGCTGATGGCCGCCGCCCCCGGTCTGGTCCGCGAGGACCAGCTCCCGGCCGCCGGCGCGCTGATGTCCCTCACCGGCGAGATCGGCTCCATCACCGCCCCGTTCCTGGGCGGCGTGCTGCTGGCCGCGTGGGGGCCCGCCCCCGTCTTCGCCTTCACCGCCGCGACCACCGCCCTCACCACGCTGCTGATCACCCGGGTCCGGCCGCTGCCGCCCGGCGGCGGGGACGAGGAGGAGGCCGGCGGCGGCAAGCCCTCCCGGTCCCCCCTCGCGGCCTTCCGGTTCGCCCTGCGCGACCGCGTCGTGGGCGGCCTGGTCCTGCTCGGCGGTGTGACCGCGGTCTTCAACGTGCCCGTGGTCCTCTTCCCAGAGATGGTGGACCGCCGGTTCGGCGGCGGCGAGGTGATGCTCGGCCTCCTCTACACGGCACCGGCCGTGGGCGCCGTACTCGTCTCGGCGACCAGCGGCTGGCTCGGCCGGGCGGCCCGCCCCGGACGGCTGCTGCTGGCCGCCGCGTTCACCGGAGGCCTCGCCACCCTCGGCTTCGGCCTGAGCGGCGACCCCGTGCTCGCCTTCGCGCTGCTGGCCGTCGGCGGCGCCGCCGGGACCGTGTACGAGATCCTCGAGTACGCCCTCGTCCAGCACCACACCCCCGACGCGATGCGCGGCCGCGTCGTCAGCGTGATCACCGCCCAGGGCACCAGCGGCGACATCGTCGGCGACGCCGAGGTCGCCGCGATCGCCCGCTGGTTCAGCCCGGCCGGGGCCGCGGTCTTCAACGGCGCGGTCTGCGCCGTCGCCGCCGTGGCGGTCGCCGTGGCCGTACCCGGACTGCGCCGGGCCACGCTCCCCGCGCCCGGCGCGGACGACGACGGACCGCACGGCCCCGCCGGCGCCCCCGAGGCCCCGGCCGCGCCCGCCGCGCCCCGCGCCTGACCCCCTCCGCCGCACCCCA
This sequence comes from Streptomyces sp. NPDC090077, assembly GCF_044747545.1. Lineage (NCBI taxonomy): Bacteria > Bacillati > Actinomycetota > Actinomycetes > Kitasatosporales > Streptomycetaceae > Streptomyces > Streptomyces sp. NPDC090077. The sequence continues at coordinate 391,548 of NZ_JBIVEG010000002.1, read as the reverse complement.
CTCCCCCGGCCGGCCGCCGTCCCGGTCCCGCCGACGACCTCTGGAGCACCACCCATGAGCGACCGCACCCCCCAGCGTCTCCCCCTCACCGGGGCCCAGACCGGCGTCTGGTACGGCCAGCGGCTCGACCCGCGATCCCCGGTCTTCAACGTCGGCCAGTACATCGAGGTCCAGGGCCCCCTGGACGCCGGCCTGTTCACCGCCGCGCTGCGCCGCACGGTCGCCGAGTGCGAGGCGCTCACCGTCACCTTCGGCGAGGACGCCGACGGGGAGCCGTACCAGCTGGCGCGGCCCGGCACGGACCCCGGGCCGGCGGTCGTCCAGGTCCTCGACCACACCGGCCAGGACGACCCGTACGGCACCGCGCTGTCCCTGATGCGCCGTGACATGGCCACCCCCGCGGACCCGGCCGAGGACCCCCTCTACCGCTTCGGCCTGCACCGGGTCGCCCCGGACCGGACCCTCTGGTACCAGCGGGTCCACCACATCGCCCTCGACGCCTACGGGTTCTCCCTCGTCTCCCGGCGCGCCGCCGAGGTCTACACGGCCCTCGCCGAGGGCCGCGAGCCCGGCCCCGCCCCCTTCCCCGGCCTGACGGCGATCCTCGACGAGGAGGCCGCCTACCTCGGCTCCGAACGCCACGCGGCGGACCGGGCGTACTGGCGGGAGCGCCTCGCGGAGCTGCCCGGGCCGGCCCCGCTGAGCGGCGCCGCACACCCCGCGGCGCACTCGTTCCTGCGCGCGCACGCCGAGCTCGGCCCCGGGCCGACCGGCCTGCTGCTGGCCGCCGCCCGGTCCGTGCGGGCCGGCTGGTCCGATGCGGTGACCGCCGCGTTCGCCGCCTGGCTGCACCGGGCCGGCGGGGCCGAGGACATGGTCCTCTCCCTGCCCGCCATGGCCCGGCTCGGCTCGGCGGCGCTGCGCGTACCGGCGATGGTGGTCAACGTGCTGCCGCTGCGGGTCACCGTCCGGCCGGGGACCCCGTTCGGCGAACTGGTCGCCGACGTGGCCGCCGGGGTGCGCGGACTGCGCCGCCACCAGCGCCACCGCGCCGAGGACATCCGCCGCGAGCTCGGTCCCGGCCGCCCGGAGGGCGCGGGCGCCTTCGGCCCGATGCTCAACGTCAAGGCCTTCGACTACGGCCTGGACTTCGCCGGGGCGCCCGCCACCGTGCACAACGTCGCCGCCGGCCCCGTGGACGACCTGACCCTCGGCGTCCACCACGACGAGGCCGAGGGCCGGATCCGGCTGGAGCTGGACGCCAACCCCGACGCCTACGACCAGGAGACGGTGACCGCGCTCCTCGCCGAGTTCGCCCACTTCCTCCAGGCCTGCGCCGAGGCCGGTGCCGGGTCCCCGGTGGGCCGCCCCGACCTGCTCGCCCCCGCCGCCCTGGCGGCGGCCGTCGCCGCCGCCGGCGACACCGCCCGCCCCCTGCCGGCCGGCCCGGTCGTGGCCTCCTTCGAGGAGGCCGCGCGCCGCCACGCCGACGTGCCCGCCGTGATCGCCGGGGACACCGTCCTCGACCACGCGGAGCTGCACGCGCGGGCCGGGCGGCTGGCCCGTCTGCTGATCGCGCGGGGCGTCGGCCCCGAGTCGTTCGTGGGCCTGGCCCTGCCCCGCACCGCCGACCTGGTGGTGGCGCTCCTCGCGGTCCTCAAGGCGGGCGGCGCCTACCTCCCGCTGGACCTCGCGTACCCGGCGGACCGGCTCCGCTTCATGGTGGACGACGCCCGCCCGGTGTGCGTGCTCACCACCCTGGACAGCGCCGCCCTCGCCCCGGACGCCCCCGGCACCGAGCGCATCGTGCTGGACGCCCCCGACACCCTCGCCGCGCTGGCCGCGCTCCCCTCCGGCCCGGTCGGCGACGCCGAACGGACGGCTCCGCTGACCGGCGGCCACCCCGCGTACGTGATCCACACCTCCGGTTCCACCGGCCGCCCCAAGGGCGTGGTCGTCCCGCACGCGGCGCTCGCCACCTTCCTGCACGTGCAGGCCGAGGCGCTCGCCCTCGCCCCCGGGGACCGTCTCGTCGCGGTCACGACCGTCTCCTTCGACATCCACGTCCTGGAGCTGCACACCCCGCTGCTGTGCGGGGCGACGATCGTCCTCGCCGACCGCGACACGGTCCGCGAACCCTCCGCGCTGGCCGCCCTCGTGGACGCCCACCGGCCCGCCGTGATGCAGGCGACCCCCTCGCTGTGGCACGCCCTGCTGGAGGACGGCCGGCCCGCCGCGCTGTCCGGGACCCGCGTGCTCGTCGGCGGCGAGGCCCTGCCCGCCGCGCTCGCCGAACGCCTCGCCCGCACGGCGCGGTCGGTCACCAACGTGTACGGGCCCACCGAGGCCACCGTGTGGGCCACCTCCGCCGACCTCGCGGCGGACCACACCGGCGTGCCCGGCATCGGCCTGCCGTTCCGCAACACCCGTGCGCACGTGCTGGACTCGGCGCTGCGCCCGGTCCCGGCCGGCCGGGCCGGCGAACTGTACCTGGCCGGCGCCCAGCTGGCCCGGGGCTACCTGGGCCGTCCGGCCCTCACCGCGGAGCGGTTCACCGCCGACCCGTTCGGCCCGGCGGGCTCGCGCATGTACCGCACCGGCGACCTCGTCCGCCGGGACCGGGACGGCGGGCTGGAGTTCCTCGGCCGGGCCGACGACCAGGTGAAGCTGCGCGGCCACCGGATCGAGCCGGGCGAGGTCGAGGCGGCGCTCGCCGCGGCCGCCGGCACGGGCCGGGCCGTCGCCCTGGTGCGGGAGGACGAGCCGGGCCGTCAAATGCTGGTCGGCTACGTCACCGGTGCGGCCGACGGCTCCGGCCCCGACCCGGCCGCGGTGCGGGGCGCCGTCGCCGACGTGCTGCCCGGCTACATGGTGCCGGCCGCGGTCCTCGTGCTGGACGCATTCCCGCTGACCGCCAACGGCAAGGTGGACCGCAAGGCGCTGCCCGCTCCGGCGGCGGACCCGGCCGGTGCGGGCGGACGCCCCTCGGGCGGGGCCCGCGAGGAGATCGTCACCGGTGTCCTCGCCCATGTCCTGGGCGTCCCCGCACTCGGCCCGGACGACGACTTCTTCGCCCACGGCGGCCACTCGCTGCCGGCCTCCCGCGCGGCGGCCCGGCTGCGGTCCGCGCTGGGCGCCGACTGCACGATCCGCGACGTGTTCGAGTCGCGGACCGCCCGGGCGCTCGCCGCCCGGCTGGACGGCCGGACCTCCGCGGACCGCCCGGCCCCCGCCCCGGCCGCCCGGCCGGCCGTACTGCCGCTGTCGTACGCACAGCAGCGGCTGTGGTTCCTCCACCAGCTGGAAGGCCCCTCGACCACCTACAACATCCCGTTCTCCGTACGGTTCGACGAGCGCCTCGACGCCCCGGCCCTGGACGCGGCGCTCGCCGACACCGTGGCCCGGCACGAGGCCCTGCGCACCGTGTTCGAGGAGCACGACGGCGTTCCCGCGCAGCGGGTGCTGCCCGTGGACGGTGCCGGTGTGCGGCTGCGCCTGGTGGAGGCAGACGGCGCCGATGCCGTCGAGGCGGCGATGGCCGGGGCGCTCGGCCACCGCTTCGACCTGGCGGCGGGCGCCCCGGTCCGGGTGACGCTGGTCCGCCCCCGGTCCGGTGCCGGTGACGTGCTGGTGGTGCTACTGCACCACATCGCCTCCGACGAGTGGTCGATGGGCCCCTTCCTGGCCGATCTGACGCAGGCCTACGCCGCCCGCCGGGCGGGCCGGGCCCCGGAGTCCGCCCCGCTGCCCGTGCAGTACGCCGACTACGCGCTGTGGCAGCGCGAGCTGCTCGGCGACCCCGCCGACCCGGATTCGACGGCCGGCGCGCAGGCCGCGTACTGGCACCGGACGCTGGCCGGGGCGCCCCCGGAGCTCGCGCTCCCCGCGGACCGGCCCCGCCCGGCCACCGCGGCCGAGGCGACGGCCGGGGCCCTGGTGCACCGGCCGGTCCCGGACGGGGTCGCCGACGGGATCCGGCGGCTGGCGCGGGAGACCGGCACCAGCGTCTTCATGGTGGTCCACGCGGCGCTCGCCGGTCTGCTGCACCGGCTCGGCGCGGGTGAGGACGTGGTCCTCGGCTCGCCCGTCGCGGGACGCTCCGACAGCGTCCTCGACGGCCTGGTCGGGTTCTTCGTCAACACCCTGGTGCTGCGTACCGACCTGAGCGGCGATCCGACGTTCGCGGAGCTGCTGGACCGGGTGCGGACCGCCGATCTGGCGGCCCTGGACCACGCCGACCTGCCGTTCGACGCCGTGGTGGAGGCCGTGGCGCCGGAGCGGTCCCCGGTACGGCACCCCCTGTTCCAGACGATGGTCTCGCACAGCACGGTCAGCCAGGACCTCGGCTCGCTGTTCGGGCTGGACGCGCGGGTGGACCGGATCGACCCGGGTGCCGCCAAGTTCGACCTGGACGTCACCTTCTCCGACTCCGCGCACGGCACCGGTCTGGAACTGGAGGTGTTCTACGCGACCGCCCGCTTCGACGCGGCCACCGCCACCGCCTTCACCGAGCGGCTGCTGCGGGTCCTGGCCGAAGCGGTCTCGGAGCCCTCGCGCCCCGTCTCCGGCTGGGAGCTGCTCGACCGGCCCGAGCGGGCCGCCCTGGAGCGGTGGAACGCCACCGGCAGGCCGGTCGCCCCCGAGCCGGTGACGGCCGTGTTCGCCGCGCGGGCGGCCGCCTCACCGGACGCCACCGCCGTGGTGGCGGGCGCGGAGCGGCTGTCCTTCGCCGAGCTGGACGAGCGGGCGGGCCGGCTGGCGGCCCTGCTCGCGGCCGCCGGTGCGGGCCCGGACACGGTCGTGGCCCTCGCCGTCCCCCGGTCCGCGGACACCGTGGTTGCTCTGCTGGCGGCTCTGAAGGCGGGTGCGGCGTACCTGCCGCTGGACCTGGACCACCCGGCCGACCGGCTCGCCTTCATGCTCGGCGACGCCGCGCCGGTGTGCGTGGTGACCACGCGGGCGGCCGCCGGGCGCGTGCCGGGCGTACCGGCCCTGGTGCTCGACGACCCGGAGACCGCGGCCCGGCTCACCTCGGCGGCGCCGCTGCCGCAGGTGCCGGTGCATCCGGAGCACGCCGCGTACGTCATCTACACCTCGGGGTCCACGGGCGTGCCGAAGGGCGTGGTGCTGCGGCACGCGGGCCTGACCCGGCTCTTCCGCGACCACGAGCGCGACCTGTACGGGCCGGTCGCGGACCGGCTGGGCCGCCGGGTGCGGGCCCTGCACACGGCGTCGTTCTCCTTCGACTCCTCCTGGGAGCAGCTGCTGTGGCTGGTCGCCGGGCACGAGCTGCACGTCCTCGACGAGTTCGGGCGGCGCGACGCGGAGGCCGTCGTCGCGTACGTGCGCGAGCACCGGATCGACGCCCTGGACGTGACGCCGTCGTACGGGCGCCGGCTGCTCGACGCCGGACTGCTGGCGGGCTCGTGGCGGCCGCCGCTGTTCCTGCTCGGCGGCGAGGCCGTGCCGCCCGGCATGTGGGCGGAGCTGCGCGAGTTCCCGGACGTCGAGACCGTCAACTACTACGGACCGACCGAGTTCACGGTCGACGCGCTGGTGGCGCGGGTGGCCGACGGCCCGTCCCCGGTGGTGGGCAGGCCGCTGGACAACACCCGGGCGTACGTGCTGGACGCGCGGCTGCGTCCGGTGCCGCCGGGCGTGCCCGGCGAGCTGTACCTGGCCGGTGAGCAGAGCGCGCGGGGCTACCTGGGCAGGCCCGCGCTGACCGCGGAGCGGTTCGTCGCCGACCCGGCGGGGGCGCCCGGTACCCGCATGTACCGCACGGGCGACCTGGCGCGGTGGCGGGCGGACGGGCTGCTGGAGTTCCTGGGCCGGGCCGACGACCAGGTGAAGATCCGCGGCTTCCGCGTGGAGCCGGGGGAGGTGGAGGCGGCGCTGGCCGCGCTGGAGGGCGTGTCGGCGGCCGCGGTGGTGGTGCGCGAGGACCTGCCCGGCGCCGCCGGAGCGCCGGAACTGGTCGGGTACGCCGTGGCGGACCGGGCCGAACCGGAGGAACTGCGGCGGCAGTTGGCGGCGGCCCTTCCGGAGCACCTGGTGCCGGCCGCGGTGGTGGTGCTTCCGGTACTGCCCGTGAACGTGAACGGCAAGCTGGACCGGGCGGCGCTGCCGGTGCCGGGCCCGCGCGCAGCGGGTGAGTCCCGGGCGCCGCGCGGGGCGGCCGAGGAGCGGATCGCGGCGGTGTTCGCCGAGGTGCTGGGGCTGGCGTCGGTCGGCGCGGAGGACGACTTCTTCCGGCTGGGCGGGCATTCTCTGCTCGCGACGCGCCTGGTGGCCCGGATCCGTGCCGCCGGTACGGCGTGCTCGGTACGGGACGTGTTCGAGGCGCGCACGGTGGCCGGGCTCGCGCAGCGGCTCGCGGGCCGGGGTGGCGCGGGCCGCCCCGAACCCGTGGCGGCGGCGCGGCCGGAGCGGCTGCCGATGGCCTTCGCCCAGGCGCGGCTGTGGTTCCTGGACCGCCTCGACGGCGCGTCGGCCACGTACAACGTGCCGCTGGCGCTGCGGCTGACCGGGCCGCTGGACGCGGCCGCGCTGCGGTCGGCGGTCGGCGACGTGGTGATCCGCCACGAGGCGCTGCGCACGGTGTACGGCGAGGACGCGGCGGGCCCGTACCAGCGGGTGCTGGCGCCGGGCGGGACGGAGGTGCCGTTCGCGGTGACGGCCGTGCCGGCCGGCGGGGCCGACGCGGCGCTGGACGAGGCCGCCGGGTACGCCTTCGACCTGGAGCGGGAGCTCCCGGTCCGGGTGACCCTGCTGGAGGAGGGGCCCGAGGCGCACACGCTGCTGGTCCTCTTCCACCACATCGCCTCCGACGAGTGGTCGACGGGGCCGTTCCTGGCCGATCTGGCGCACGCCTACGCGGCGCGCTGCGACGCGGGCCGGGCGCCGGAGTTCGCCCCGCTGCCCGTCCAGTACGCCGACTACGCGCTGTGGCAGCGGGAGCTGCTGGGCGAGGCCGCGCAGCCCGGCTCGGTCGCCGCCGAGCAGTCCGCGTACTGGCGGGGGGCGCTGGCCGGGATCCCGGCCGAGCTCACGCTGCCCGCGGACCGCGGCCGCCCGGCGGTGCCCTCGTACGGGGGCCGGACGGTGTCGGTGGGCCTGCCGGAGCACCTGGTCGCCGGGCTGGAGGCGCTGGCCTCCTCCTCGGGGACCACGGTGTTCGCGGTGGTGTCGTCCGCGGTGGCCGCGCTGCTGCACCGGCTCGGCGCGGGCGACGACCTCCCGCTGGGCTTCCCCGCGTCGGGGCGTTCGGCGGAGTCCCTGGACCCGCTGGTGGGGTTCTTCGTGAACACCCTGGTGCTGCGGGCCGACGCGTCCGGGGACCCGGAGTTCGGGGAGCTGCTGGCGCGTACGGCGCGGGCGGCGACCGGGGCCCTGGACCACGCCGACCTGCCGTTCGACGCGGTGGTCGAGGCGGTGGCCCCGGAGCGCTCGCTGTCGCGGCACCCCCTGTTCCAGACGATGGTGGCGTACGAGGGCGGGGCGGCCGTGCCGGCCGGCCTGTTCGGCGGGGCGGTGACGGCGCGGGAGCGGACCGTCGGCGCGGGCGCCGCCAAGTTCGACCTGGAGGTGCTGTTCCGGCGGACGCCGTCCGGGATGACGTGCGGGATCCGTTACGCGGTCGACCTGTTCGACGAGCCGACGGTGATGGTGCTGGCGGGGCGGCTGGTGCGGCTGCTGGACTCCGTGACCGCGGATCCGTCCGTACGGCTGTCGCAGATCGCGCTGCTGGACGGGGCCGAGCGGGAGCAGGTCCTCTCCGGGTTCAACGACACGGCCGTGGCACTGGACGGACCGGCCACCCTCGCCGGCCTGGTCGCCGCGGGCGCGAACCGCGCCCAGGGCCCGGCCCTGGTCTACGAGGACACGGAAACCTCCCGCCCCGACTTCGAAGCCGCCGTCAACCGGCTCGCCCGGCTGCTCATCGGCCGCGGCGTCGGACCCGAGTCCGTCGTCGCCGTCGCCCTCCCCCGCTCCGCCGAACTCCTCATCGCCCTCCACGCGGTCATCCGGGCCGGCGGCGCCTACCTCCCCCTCGACCCGTCCCTTCCCGCCGACCGGCTCGCGTACATGACGGCGACGGCGCGTCCGGTGTGCCTGCTGACCGACGCGGTGTCAGCGGCCGCCGTTCCGGCGTCCGACGGGACGGGTGTGGTGCTGCTGGACGCGCCGGGAACGGGCGCGGAGCTGGCCGGGCTGCCGGCCGGTCCGGTCGAGGACGCGGAGCGTACGGCTCCGCTGCGGCCCCACCACCCCGCGTACCTGATCTTCACCAGTGGTTCGACGGGACGGCCGAAGGGGGTGCTCGTCGAGCACGAGGCCATCGTGAACCGCCTGGAGTGGATGCAGCACGCCTACGCGCTGACGGCGCGGGACCGGGTGCTGCACAAGACGCCGACGGGCTTCGACGTCTCGGTGTGGGAGCTGTTCTGGCCGCTCGCCCAGGGCGTCCCCCTGGTCATCGCCCGCCCCGACGGCCACAAGGAGCCGGCGTACCTGGCGGATCTGATCGGCGAACAGCGGGTGACGGTCTGCCACTTCGTGCCCTCGATGCTCGGCGCCTACCTGGCCGAGCACACGATCGAGGCAACGCCGTCGCTGCGGCTGGTCGTGTGCAGCGGTGAGGCCCTGACGACCGATCTGACGGACCGCTTCCACGCCCACAACGCGCACGACGCCGAGCTCGCGAACCTCTACGGCCCGACCGAGGCCGCCGTCGACGTCACCGCCCACACCACCACCCCCGACCACCCACACCCCACCGCACCCATCGGCACCCCCGTCTGGAACACCCAGACCTACGTCCTCGACCACCACCTCAACCCCGTACCCCCCGGCACCCCCGGCGAGCTCTACCTCGCCGGCACCCAACTCGCCCGCGGATACCTCCACCGACCCCACCTCACCGCCGAACGCTTCACCGCCAACCCCCACGGAACCCCCGGCACACGCATGTACCGCACCGGAGACCTCGTACGCCAAACCCCCGACGGCACCCTCCACTACCTCGGCCGCACCGACCACCAAATCAAACTCCGCGGCCTGCGCATCGAACCCGCCGAAATCGAAACCACCCTCACCACCCACCCCCACCTCACCCACACCACCGTCCAACTCCGCGAAGACACCCCGGGAGTCCAGCACCTGGTGGCCTACGTGGTCCCGGCGGCCGGGACGGACGAGCCGGACGAGGCGGAGCTGCGGGCGTGGGCGGGCGACCGGCTGCCCGAGTACATGGTGCCGAGCTTCTTCGTGACGCTGGCCGAGCTGCCGCTGTCGCCGAACGGCAAGCTCGACCGCAAGGCCCTGCCGGCCCCGGAGCTGCACGGGGCCAGTGGCTCCCGGGCCCCGCGCGACGCTCGGGAGGAGATCGCCGCGGGTGTGCTGGCGGACGTCCTGGGGCTGCCGTCGGTCGGCGCGGACGACGACTTCTTCGCGCTCGGCGGGCACTCCCTGCTGGCGGCCCGGGCGGCCGCCCGGCTGCGGGAGGCCCTGGGCGGGGAGTGCGCCGTGCGCGACGTGTTCGAGCTGCGGACCGCGGCCCGGCTGGCCGCGCGCCTCGCAGGGCGGGGCGCCGGGTCCGGTGACGGCCGTCGGCTGCCCGTACTGGCCGAGGCGGCCGCGCGGCGCGCCAACCGCCCCGAACTGTCCTACGCACAGCACCGGCTGTGGCTGCTGGACGCGCTGCGCGGCACCGGCACGGTCTACAACGTGCCGGTCGCGGTCCGGCTGCGCGGCCCGGTGGACGCGGAGGCGCTGCGCGCCGCCGTGCAGGACCTGGCGGCCCGGCACGAGGTGCTGCGGACGGTGATCGCGGAGGAGGACGGCCGCCCGTACCAGCGGGTGCTGCCCGCGGAGCGGGCCGTGGTGCCGGTGGAGGTCCGGGAGGTGTCCGCCGACCGGCTGCGGGCCGAGGCGGAGGCCGCGGGGTCGTACGCCTTCGACCTGGAGCGGGACCTGCCGCTGCGGGTGACGCTGCTGCGGGCCGCGCCCGATGACGCCGTGCTGCTGGTGCTGCTGCACCACATCGCCACCGACGAGGCCTCGGCCGGCCCGCTGCTGGCGGACCTGTCGGCGGCGTACGCGGCGCGCTGCGACGCGGGCCGGGCACCGGAGTTCGCCCCGCTGCCCGTCCAGTACGCCGACTACGCGCTGTGGCAGCGGGAGCTGCTGGGCGAGGCCTCCGACCCCGGGTCGCCGGCCGCCGCCCAGGCCGCGTACTGGCGCGGGGCGCTGGCCGGGATCCCGGCCGAGCTGGTGCTGCCGGCCGACCGCGGCCGGCCGGCGGAACCGACGTTCCGGGGCGGGGTGGTGCCGTTCTCCGTGTCCGCGGCGACGGCGGACGGGCTGCTGCGGCTCGCCCGGACGGCCGCGGCGACCCCGTTCATGGTGGTGCACGCGGCGGTCGCGGCCCTGCTGCACCGGCTGGGCGCGGGCGAGGACATCCCGCTCGGCAGCCCGGTGTCGGGGCGCGGCGGGGCGGAGCTCGACGGGCTGGTCGGGTTCTTCCTGAACACCCTGGTGCTGCGCACCGACGTGTCCGGCGACCCGGGGTTCAGCGAGCTGGTGGCCCGGGTGCGGGACACGGCGCTGGCCGCCTTCGCCCATGCGGACCTGCCGTTGGAGGCGGTCGTCGAGGCGGTGGGGCCGGAGCGGTCCCGCGCCCGCAATCCGCTGTTCCAGACGATGGTGACGTACCACTCGGTGGCGGAGTCCGCGCGGGAGCTGTTCGGGGCTCCCGCCGAGGAGTTCCGGGTGGAGACCGGCGGGGCGAAGGTGGACCTGGAGCTCGCCTTCGGCACCCTGCTGCCGGGCAGCGGCTTCGAGGGCGGGATCCGGTACGCCGCGGACCTGTTCGACGAGCCGACGGTCGAGGCGCTCGCCGGGCGGCTGGTGCGGCTGCTGGAGGCGGTGGCGGGCGATCCGTCGGTGCCGCTGTCGCGGATCGCGCTGCTGGACGGGGCCGAGCGGGAGCAGGTGCTGTCCGGGTTCAACGACACGGCCGTGGCGCTGGACGGACCGGCCACCCTCGCCGGCCTGGTCGCCGCGGGGGCGGACGGCGCCCAGGGCCCGGCCCTGGTCTCCGAGGGCACGGAAACCTCCCGCCCCGCCTTCGAGGCCGCCGTCAACCGGCTCGCCCGGCTGCTCATCGGCCGCGGCGTCGGACCCGAGTCCGTCGTCGCCGTCGCCCTGCCCCGCTCCGCCGGACTCCTCATCGCCCTCCACGCCGTCATCCGGGCCGGCGGCGCCTACCTCCCCCTCGACCCGTCCCTTCCCGCCGACCGGCTCGCGTACCTGCTGGACAGCGGCGGCCCGGTGCTCGCGCTGGCGGACGCCGCCTCGGCGGCGCTACTGCCGCCCGGTCCGGACGTCCCGCTGGTCGTGCTGGGTTCACCGGCGGTGGAGGCGGAGCTCGCCCATCAGGCCGAGGGGCCGGTGGCGGACGCGGAACGGGTCGCACCACTGCTGCCCCGCCACCCCGCCTACGTCATCTTCACCAGTGGTTCGACGGGACGGCCGAAGGGCGTGCTGATCGAGCACGAGGCCATCGTCAACCGCCTGGAGTGGATGCAGCACGCCTACGCACTCACCCCGGCCGACCGGGTGCTGCACAAGACCCCCACCGGCTTCGACGTCTCCGTGTGGGAGCTGTTCTGGCCGCTCGCCCAGGGCGTCCCCCTGGTCATCGCCCGCCCCGACGGCCACAAGGAACCCGACTACCTCAACGGCCTCATCACGGAACAGCAGGTCACGGTCTGCCACTTCGTGCCCTCGATGCTCGGCGCCTACCTGGCCGAGCACACGATCGACGCCACGCCGTCGCTGCGGCTCGTGGTGTGCAGCGGTGAGGCCCTGACCGCCGACCACACCCGGCGGTTCCACGCCCACAACACCCACCGCGCGGAGCTCGCGAACCTGTACGGACCCACCGAGGCCGCCGTCGATGTCACCGCCCACACCACCACCCCCGACCACCCACACCCCACCGCACCCATCGGCACCCCCGTCTGGAACACCCAGACCTACGTCCTCGACCACCACCTCAACCCCGTACCCCCCGGCACCCCCGGCGAGCTCTACCTCGCCGGAACCCAACTCGCCCGCGGATACCTCCACCGACCCCACCTCACCGCCGAACGCTTCACCGCCAACCCCCACGGAACTCCTGGCGCACGCATGTACCGCACCGGAGACCTCGTACGCCAAACCCCCGACGGCACCCTCCACTACCTCGGCCGCACCGACCACCAGATCAAACTCCGCGGCCTGCGCATCGAACCCGCCGAAATCGAAACCACCCTCACCACCCACCCCCACCTCACCCACACCACCGTCCAACTCCGCGAAGACACCCCGGGGGTACGACGGCTGGTCGCCTACGTGGTGCCGGCCGAGGGCCGCACGGTCGACGCGGCGGAGCTGCGGGCCCTGGCCGCCGCCCGGCTGCCGGAGTACATGGTCCCGTCGGCGTTCGTGACGCTGGAGCGGCTGCCGCTGTCGGCCAACGGCAAGCTGGACCGCGGGGCGCTGCCCGCGCCGGCGCTCCCGGCGGCCGCTACGGCCGCCGCGGCGGGCGTCCCCGCCGCCGTCCCCGCCGGGGAGCCGGTGGACGTCCTGCGGGCCCTGGTCGCCGAGGTGCTGGGCCTGGCGGCGGTCGGGCCGGACGACAACTACTTCGAGCTGGGCGGCGACAGCATCGTCTCCATCCGGCTGGTGGGCCTGGCGCGGAAGGCGGGGCTGACCATCTCGGCGCGCCAGGTCTTCCAGCACCCGACGCCGGCCGCCCTGGCGTCCGTCGCCACCCGGCGCGCGGACGCCGCGGCGGCGCCCGTACGGCCGGCGGACGGCGGGCCGGGCCCGCTGCCGCTGCCGCCGGTGGCGCAGTGGCTCGCCGAACGCGGCGGCCCCTTCGCCTCGTTCGCGCAGGCCCGGCTGGTGCGGCTGCCGGCCGGCACCGACCGGGCGGCCCTGGTGGCCGCGCTGCAGGCCGTACTGGACCACCACGACGCTCTGCGGCAGACGCTGACGGTGGCCCGGCCCGGGGTGTGGAGCGCCGAGGTGCGGCCCGTGGGAGCGGTGCCGGCCGCGTCGGTCCTCGACCCGGTGGACGCGGTGGGGGCCGGTGACGCCGAGCTGCGGGAGCTGCTGGCCCGGGAGTCGGGGCGGGTCTCGCGGCTGCTGGACCCGGAGTCCGGCGTGATGCTGCGGGCGGTCCACTTCGACCGCGGTCCCGATGCCTCCGGGCGCCTGCTGCTGGCGGCCCACCACCTGGCGGTGGACGAGGTGTCCTGGCAGATCCTGCTGCCCGACCTGCGGGCGGCGTACGAGGCGGTGGCCGCCGGCCGGCCTGCCGTCCTGGAACCGGTGCCGACCTCGCTGCGGACCTGGACGTCCCATCTGCTGGCCGAGGCCCAGGCGCCGCGGCGGACGGCCGAACTGGACCACTGGCTCGCGGCCTCCGCGGCAACGGCTCCGCTGCTGGCGGACCGCCCGCTGGACCCGCGCACCGACACCGCGGCGACGGCCCGGAAGCTGACCGTGCGGGCCTCCGCGGAGCGTACGGCGCCGCTGCTGCGGGAGGTGCCGGCGGCCTTCCACGGCACCGTCGGCGACACCCTGCTGACCGCGTTCGCGCTGGCCGCCGGGGACCTCGCGGCCCGTCACGGGCTGCCGTCCGGCGACGGGTTCACGGTGGACCTGGAGGGGCACGGCCGCGAGCAGGAGCTGCTTCCGGGTGCGGACCTGACCCGGACGGTGGGCTGGTTCACGTCCATCCACCCGCTGCGGATGACGGCCCGGTCCTACGACCCGGCCGGTGTGCTGGCGGGCCGGGACGACGCCGGTGCCGCCCTGAAGGAGGTCAAGGAGCTGCTGCGGCAGGTCCCGGACGGCGGGCTCGGCGCGGGCCTGCTGCGGTACGCCAACCCGGCCGCCGCACGGCTCTTCGACGGCTCCGCGCGGCCCGAGGTGCTCTGGAACTACCTGGGCCGGCAGACCGGCGCGGCGGACCCCGACTGGGGGCCCGCCGCGGAGGCCGACGCCCTCGCCGCCCGGCCCGACCCGCTGCTGCCGCTGTCCCATCCCCTGGAGATCACCACCGAGATCGGTGACGGCCCGGACGGGCCCGCACTGACCGCGACGTTCACCTGGGCCGGCGGGGCGGTCCCGCAGAACACCGTCGGGGAGCTCGCGGACGGCTTCCTGGCCGCCGTCGACGCCCTGGCCGCCTGGGCGGCCGACGGCACCACCGGGGGGTACACCCCCTCGGACCTCGACCTGGTCGACCTCGACCAGGACCAGATCACGATGCTCGAAGACATGTGGAGGGCACAGCAGTGACCCAGGCCAAGATCGAGGACATGCTCCCGCTGTCCCCCTTGCAGCAGGGCATGCTGTTCCACTCGCTGTACGACGGCGCCGCCCCCGACGTCTACACCGTGCAGGTGTCGGTGTCGCTGGCCGGACCGGTGGACGCGGAGCGGTTGGAGCGGGCGGGCGCCGCGCTGCTGCGCCGCCACCCCAACCTGCGGGCCGGGTTCTGGCACGAGGGGGTGCCGCAGCCGGTGCAGTTCGTGCCGGCCGAGGTGTCCTTCGTCCTGGACCGGGTCGACCTCTCCGACGACCCGTCGCCGGCCGCGGTGCGCCGGGTGGAGCGCGCGGAGCTGGCGAAGCGGTTCGCCCTGCACCGGCCGCCGCTGCTGCGCCTGGTGCTGGCCCGGCGGGGTCCCGAGGACCACCTGCTGGTGGTGACGGTGCACCACGTCCTGGTGGACGGCTGGTCGATGCCGCTGCTGGTGGGTGACCTGCTCGCGCTGTACGAGGCGGACGGCGGCCCCGGCGGTCCGGGCCCGGTCCGCCCGTACAAGGAGTACCTGCGGTGGCTGAAGGCCCAGGACGGTCCGGCCGCGGAGGCCGCGTGGCGCGGGGCGCTGGCCTCGCTGGACGGGCCGACGCTGGTGGCGGCGGCCGACGCGGGCCGGCTGCCGGTGCGGCCGGGCGTGCACCGGCTGGAGCTGACGGCCGAGGCCACCTCCCGGCTGACGGGGGCGGCGCGCCGCCTGGGCACCACGCCGAGCACGCTGGTCCAGGCGGCCTGGGGGCTGCTGCTGGGGTCGCTCACGGGCCGGGACGACGTGGTGTTCGGCCTGACCGTCTCCGGGCGGCCCGAGGAGATACCGGGTGTCGAGGCGATGGTGGGCCTGTTCATCACCACCGTGCCGGTCCGGCTGGCGGCCCGCCCGTGGGACACGGTGGGCGGGCTCGTACGCCGCTTCCGGGACGAGCAGAACGCCCTGCTGGCCCACCACCACCTGGGGCTGCGGCTGATCCAGAAGCAGGCGGGCGGGGGCGAGCTGTTCGACACGCTCGTGGTGGTGGAGAACTATCCGGTGGACCCGTCCGCCCGGCCCGCGCTGTCCGACGGCGTCCGGGTGGCCGGGGTCGAGGCCCGCGACGGCACGCACTACCCGCTGACGCTGGCGGTGAACCTGGACGAGCGGGCCGAACTCGCCGTCGAGTACCGGCCGGACCTGTACGACGCCCGGGACGCGGCCCGGATCGCGGCCCGGCTGGCGGGCCTGCTGGAGCAGCTGGCGGGGGACCCGGACACGCCGGTGGGTGCGCTGCGGATGCTCGCGGCAGACGAGCCGGGCGCCGTCCGGCCGGGGCTGCGCGGCGCGTCCCGCGCGGTGCCCGCCGGCACCGTCGCCGACCGGTTCGCGGAGCGGGCGGCGGCCACCCCGGACGCGTGCGCGGTCGTCGCGGGCGACGGCCGGCTGACGTTCGCCGCGCTGGACGCCCGCGCCAACGCCCTCGCCGGGCTGCTGGCCGGCCGGGGCGTGGGTCCCGAGGACGTCGTGGCCCTGGCCGTGCCCCGGTCCACGGACGCGGTCGCGGCGGTCCTCGCGGTGCTGAAGACCGGTGCCGCGTACCTGCCGCTGGACCTGGACCACCCGGCGGACCGGCTGGCGCTGATGCTGGACGACGTCCGGCCGGCGTGCGTGGTGGCCACCTCCGCGGCGCTCGCCCTGCTGCCGGCCGGCGAGGCCGCGGGGGCGGGGCGGGTGGTGCTGGACGCCCCGGAGACGGCGGCGGAACTGGCCGTCGCCCCGGCCTCCTTCAGCGCGCCGCGCAGGGCGCTGCCCGGGCACCCGGCGTACGTGATCCACACCTCGGGTTCGACGGGTGTGCCCAAGGGCGTCGTGGTGACCCACGGCGGCCTGTCGGCGCTGTACGCCAACCACGTGGCGGCGGTCTTCGGGCCCGCGGTGGCGGCGGCAGGCGGGCGGCGGCTGCGCGCCCTGCACACCGCGTCGTTCTCCTTCGACACCTCCTGGGAGCAGCTGTTCTGGCTGGTGCTGGGCCACGAGCTGCACGTGCTGGACGAACGGGACCGGCGGGACGCCGAGTTCACGGTGCGCTACGTCCGCGAGCGGCGGATCGACGCGCTGGACGTGACGCCGACGCACGCGCAGGCGCTGCTGGAGTGCGGGCTCCTGGACCGGGGAGTGCACCGGCCGGGGCTGGTGCTGCTCGGCGGCGAGGGCGTGCCGGACACCCTGTGGCGGCAGGTCAGGGACACGCCGGGGGTGATGTCGGTCAACCTGTACGGGCCGACCGAGTACACGGTGGACGCGCTGGCGGCCGACCTGTCGGTGTCGGCGACGCCCGTGGTGGGCCGGCCCATCGGCAACACGGCGGCGTACGTGCTGGACGGTGCGCTGCGGCCGGTTCCGCAGGGCACGCCCGGCGAGCTGTACCTGGCGGGCGCGGGCGAGGTCCGCGGCTACCTGCGGCGGCCCGCCGCATCGGCGGAACGTTTCATCGCCGATCCGTTCGGCACCCCGGGCGGACGGATGTACCGCACGGGGGACCTGGTGCGGCTGCGCGGTGACGGGCAGCTGGAGTTCCTCGGCCGGGCCGACGACCAGGTGAAGATCCGCGGCCACCGGGTGGAGCCCGCCGAGGCGGAGGCCGCGCTGGCGGCCCTCGACGGTGTGGCCTCGGCCGCCGTGGTGGTCCGCGAGGACACCCCGGGCGTGCGCCGGCTGGTGGGCTACGTGACCGGCACCGCGGACCCGGAGCAGGCGCGCAAGCAGCTCGGGGAGCAGCTGCCCGAGTATCTGGTGCCGTCCGCGGTGGTGGTGCTGCCGGCCCTGCCGGTGACGGTGAACGGCAAGCTGGACCGTGCGGCGCTGCCGGCCCCGGTGCTGTCCGGCACGGCTTCCTCGCGGGGGCCGCGCGGGCCCCGGGAGGAGGCCCTGTGCGCGGTGTTCGCCGAGGTGCTGGGGGTGGAGCGGGTCGGCGCCGAGGACGACTTCTTCGCCCTGGGCGGTGACAGCATCGTCTCCATCCGGCTGGTGGCGCGGGCCCGCAAGGAGGGCCTGCTGCTCTCGCCCCGGGACGTGTTCGAGCACCGTACGCCGGCCCGGCTGGCGCAGGCGGCCGCGGCCGCGGGCTCCGGCGACGCCGCCGGGTCCACCGCCGCGTTCCTCTCCGGGACCGGTCCGCTGGTGGAACTCTCCGGGGCGGAACGGGCGCTGCTGGACGACGCCTTCCCGGCGGCCGGCGAGGTGCTGCCGCTCTCCCCGCTCCAGGAGGGCCTGTACTTCCACGCCCGGTACGACGACCGCGCCCTGGACGTCTACCTGATGCAGAACTTCGTCGAACTGCTCCACGAGGTCGACGCGGCCGCGCTGCGGGAGGCCTTCGACGGCCTGCTGCGCCGGCACCCGAACCTGAGGTCCGGCTTCCGGCACGAGGGGCTTCCGCACCCCGTCCAGGTGGTGCCGTCCGCCTGGGACCTGCCGTGGCGGGAGCTGGACTGGTCGGACCTGGACCGGGCCGGGCAGGACCGCGCGCTCCGGGAGTTCTCGCTGGCCGACGCGGCCGAGCGGTTCGACCTCGGGGCTCCCCCGCTGGTGCGGGTGACGCTGGTGCGGATGGCCGCCGACCGGTGGGTGCTGTGCGTGACGCAGCACCACATCCTCACCGACGGCTGGTCGGAGTCGCTGTTCTTCGAGGAGCTGTTCGCCCTGTACGGGGCGCGCGGCGACGAGTCGGTGCTGGCGCCCGTCACCCCGTACCGCGACTACCTGCGGTGGCTGGCCGCGGTGGACACCGGGGAGGCGGTGCGCGCCTGGCGCGGCCACCTCGCGAGGCTGGACCAGGGCACGCTGGTCGCGGCGGCCGATCCGGCCCGGCCGCCGGTCACGGCCGAGGTGGTGGACCTGTCGCTGGACGAGGAGTCCAGCGACCGCCTGCGGGAGTTCGCCCGGGGCGCCGGGATCACCCTGAACACGGTGCTGTCCACGGCGTGGGCGATGGCGCTGGCCGGGATGACCGGCCGCGACGACGTGGTGTTCGGCGCGACGGTGTCGGGCCGCCCCGCGGGGCTGCCGGGCGTCGACCGCATGATCGGCATGTTCATGAACACCCTGCCGTTCCGGGTGACCCTGAGGCCGGCCGAACCGGTGCGGGACCTGCTGGTACGGGTCCAGTCGGAGCACGCCGGCCTGCTGCCGCACCACTACACGGGTCTGGGCCGGATCCAGCGCGAGACCGGCATCGGCCAGCTCTTCGACACCCTGTACGTGTTCCGCAACACCCCGCTGGACGACTCCGCCCGCCGGGACGCGGTGGCCGAGCACCACATCGGGTGGACCCACAGCGTCGACGGCACCCACTACCCGCTGACCCTCGCGGTCACCCCGGGACGGGCGCTGGAACTGACCCTGGCCTACCGCCCCGACCTGTACGACGCGGCGACGGCGCAGCGGCTGGCCGCCCGGGTGGCCCTGCTGGTGCGCTCGATCGCGGCGGACGGCTCGGTCGCGGTGGGCCGGCTGCCCACCCTGCCGGAGCCTGAGCGGGCCGCGCTGCTGGAGCTCGGCGACGAGAGCGGGCACCCGTTCCCCGACGTGTCGGTGGCGGACCTCTTTGCCGCGCAGGCCGCCCGTACGCCGGACGCCACCGCGCTGGTCTTCGGGGACGAGCGGCTGAGCTACGCCGAGCTGGCCTCCCGGTCCGACCGGCTGGCCCGCGCGCTGCGGGCGCGCGGGGCCGGCCCGGAGCGGGTGGTGGCCCTGGGCCTGCCGCGCTCCGCGGACTTCGTGGTCGCGCTGCTCGCGGTGCTGAGGACCGGCGCCGCCTATCTGCCGCTGGACCTGGACCACCCGGTGGACCGGCTGGCGGCCATGGTCGGGGACGCCGGTGCGCTGTGCCTGGTGACGGCCGGACCGGTGGCGGGCCGGGTGCCCCGGGTGGCGGGGGTACCGCTGCTGGCCCTGGACGCGCCGGACACCGTGGCCGAGCTCGCCGCCCTGTCCGGCGGGGCGTGGACGCAGGAGGAGCGGGCCGGCCACCGGGACGGCAGGCACCCGGCGTACGTCATCTACACCTCGGGCTCGACCGGGCGCCCCAAGGGCGTGGTCGTTCCGTACGCGGGGCTGGCGAACATGCTGGCCAACCACCGTGAGCGGATCTTCGCGCCGGCCGTGGAGCTGGCCGGCGGCCGCCGGATGAAGGTGGCCCACACCGTGTCCTTCGCCTTCGACATGTCCTGGGAGGAGTTCTTCTGGCTGCTCGACGGGCACGAGGTGCACGTCATCGGCGAGGAGCTGCGGCTGGACCCGGCGGCGCTGACCGCGCACTACGACCGGGTGGGCATCGACGTGGTCAACGTGACGCCGTCGTACGGGCAGCAGCTCGTGGACGCCGGGCTGCTGGATGCCGGACGGCACCGGCCCGCGCTGGTCCTGCTGGGCGGCGAGGCCGTCCCGGACTCGCTGTGGACGCTGCTGGCCGGGACGGACGGCACGATGGCGTACAACCTGTACGGGCCGACCGAGTACACCATCAACGCGCTCGGCGCCGACGTGGCCGACAGCCCCGACTCGTGCGTGGGCCGCCCGGTCCACAACACCCGCGCCCATGTACTGGACGGGGCGCTGCGCCCGGCCGCGCCGGGGGTTCCCGGCGAGCTGTACCTGGCGGGCGCGGGTCTCGCCCGCGGCTACCTGGGCAGGCCCTCCCTCACCGGGGAGCGGTTCGTGGCCGATCCGTTCGGCGGGCCGGGTACGCGGATGTACCGGACCGGCGACCTGGTGCGCTGGCGGGCGGACGGCGGCCTGGACTACCTGGGCCGGGCCGACGACCAGGTGAAGATCCGCGGGTTCCGGATCGAGCCGGGCGAGATCGAGTCGGTGCTCGCCGGGTTCCCCGAGGTGGCCGCGGCCGCGGTGGCGGTGCGCACCGGTCCCGGCGGGGTCGAGCGCCTCGTCGCGTACACCGTGCCCGCCGCCGGGGCGCAGGACCCCGGCGCCGGCGCGGAGGGGCTGCGCGCGCGGCTGGCGGCGGTACTGCCGGAGTACATGGTGCCGGCCGCGTTCGTGGAACTGGCCGCGCTGCCGCTGACCGTGAACGGCAAGACGGACCGGGCCGCGCTGCCGGCCCCGGACTTCGGCGACGGCGGCGGCCGGCCCCCGAAGGACGCCCGCGAGGAGCTGCTGGCCCGGATCTTCGCCGAGGTGCTCGGCCTGGGGTCGGTCGGCGTGGAGGACAACTTCTTCGAGCTGGGCGGGCATTCGCTGCTGGCGATGCAGCTGGTCGGCAGGATCCGCGACGCGCTGGGGGTCGCCGTCCAGGTCGGTGCGGTGATGTCCGCGCCGACGGTGGCCGACATCGCCGCGCGGATCGCCGGGGACGCCCGGGAGGACGCGCTGCGGGTGCTGATGCCGCTGCGCGAACGGGGCACCGCGCTGCCGCTGTTCTGCTTCCACCCGGCGTCCGGGTTCGCCTGGCAGTACACGGGCCTGCTGCGCCACCTCGACCCGGACCGGCCGGTGTACGGCCTCCAGTCGCCCGGCCTGGCCGGGGAGCCGCCCGAGGTCGCGGACGTCGCCGGGCTGGCCGAGGTGTACCTGGAGCGGATCCGCGCCGTGCAGCCCGAGGGGCCGTACCACTTCCTCGGCTACTCCTTCGGCGGGACCGTGGCCCACACCCTGGCGGCGCTGCTCCAGGAGCGCGGCGAGGAGGTGGCCTTCCTCGGCCTGCTGGACGCCTACCCGCCGGAGACCGAGGACTGGTCGTACGCGGACTCCCCCGACTGGCGCGAACGGCTGGAGCGGGAGGAGTCCGGGTTCCTGCGCGCGGTGGCCGGACCCGACTCCGCGGCGGCCGGAGCGGCGGACCGGGAGGAGCGCACCGCCGCGATCCGGGACAGCCGCGGTCTGCTCGCCGGCTTCGACGGGCACCTGCTCGACGCGATCGTGTCGGTGAACGTGCACTGCGTCCGGCTGCTGTCCCGCAGCCGGACCCGCTCCTACCGCGGTGACGTGCTGTTCTTCACCGCCTCCCGGACCACCCCGGCGGAGGAGGCGCCGGCCCTGGTGTGGCCGCCCTACCTGTCCGGGCGGCTGGAGGAGCACGTACTGGACCTCGGCCACGACGAGCTGATGTCCCCGGCCGCGCTGGACCGGATCGGGCCGGTGCTGGACCGCGCCCTGGCCGCCGTACGCACGCGGAACACGACGATGGGGAGCACGAGATGACGGAATCCGGAGCCTCCGGGCACCTGCGGTTCGCGGGCCGGGTCGCGTTCGTGACCGGCGCCGGCCGGGGCATCGGGGAGGCGGTCGCCCGCACCCTGTACGCCCAGGGCGCCTCGGTGGTCGCCACCGACGTCGACGGCGCCGCGGTCGCCGCCGTCGCCGCCGCGCTCGCCGGGAGCGCGGCCGCCCCGCCGCCGGGCAGGTTCCTGGCCCGCCCCCTGGACGTGGCCGATCCCGGCGCGGTGCGCGCCGCGGTCGCCGCCGCGGTCGCGGAACTCGGGCCGGTGGACGTCCTGGTGAACGTGGCCGGGGTGCTGCACACCGGCCCGGCCGCCGCCGTCGACGACGAGGCCTGGGCCCGGGTGTTCGCGGTGAACTCCAGCGGCGTGTTCCACACCTGCCGGGAGATCGCCCCGGCGATGGCCGGGCGGGGCCGCGGCAGCATCGTCACCGTCGCCTCCGACGCGGCGGGCGTACCGCGCGTGGGCATGGCCGCGTACGCCGCCTCGAAGGCGGCCGCCACGATGTTCACGAAGTGCCTGGGCCTGGAGTACGCCCGCAGCGGCGTCCGCTGCAACGTGGTCGCGCCCGGCTCTACCGACACCGCGATGCAGCGTTCCCTGTGGGAGGGCGACAGCGTCCCGCAGCGGGTCCTGGAGGGCGATCCGGGCCGCTACCGCAACGCCGTCCCGCTCGGCCGGATCGCCGACCCGGCGGACGTCGCCGACGCCGTCGCCTTCCTCGCCTCCGACGAGGCCCGCCACATCACGATGCAGCAGCTGTACGTGGACGGCGGCGCCTCGATGCGCTGACGGGCCGGCCCGGCCGCAGCCCCTGAAGTCCCCGAAGTCCCCGAAGTCCCCGGGAACACGCGCGATCGCGCCGCGCCGCGTGCGCCTTCGCGCCACCCGCACCCCCTGCCTGCCCCCCCTGCGCGCCCCGCGCGCAGCAGCCCTGAGGAGTCACCGTGCCGACGGTCCGTCCAGTCGCACCGCCCGCCCTGCCCCCCGCACCGCCCGTGTCCGCCGCGGCGGACGCCCCGGACCACCCCGCCGTGGGCGCCGCCACCGCCCTGCTCGGCGCCTACCGGCCGGGGGACCGCTTCCTCGCCACGCCCACCCGCACCCTGCTGGCGCAGGGGCCCGCCACCGCCGTGCCCGACGACGGCACCCCGCTGCCCGACCGGGTCAGAGCCGCGCTGGACCGGGCGCGCCGCGCCGGGAGCGCACGGCCGGTGGTGCTCGGCGCGGTGCCCTTCGACAGCACGGCCCCCGCCGCACTGGCCGTACCGCGGGAGGTGCGCACCGGTCCCCCACTCCGGGCCGATCCGCTGGTGACCCTGCCCGCGGACCCGCCGGAGGCCCTGGACTGGAAGGTCGTCGAGGTGCCCGCGCCCGAGCAGTACGCCCGGGCCGCCGCCGAAGCGGTGGCCCGCATGACGGCGGGCGAGGCGCAGAAGGTCGTACTGGCCCGCACCCTGGAGGTGTCGGCCCCCGGCCACGAGCCCGACCCGGCCGTGCTGCTGGGCCGGCTGGCCCGCTTCGACCCCGCCGGGTACACCTTCGCGCTGCCAGTGGGCCCCGGCCGGACCCTGCTGGGGGCCAGCCCCGAGCTCCTGGTGGCCCGGCGCGGCGGCCGGCTGGTCGCCAACCCGCTGGCCGGGTCGACGCCGCGGGCCGCGGACCTGGCCGAGGACGTGCGGCGCGCCGCCGCGCTCCTGGAATCGGCGAAGGACCTGCACGAACACGCCGTCGTCGTGGAGCAGGTGCGCGGCGCCATGGCCCCGTACTGCTCCTCGCTGGAGGTGCCGGCCCGTCCCGCGCTGGTGCGCACCGCCACCATGTGGCACCTGTCGACCACCGTGACCGGGACGCTCGCCGACCCGGGCACCACCTCGCTGGACGTGGCCGCCGCGCTGCACCCCACGCCCGCCGTGTGCGGGACGCCCACGGCGGCCGCCCGCCGGATGATCGGCGACGTCGAGCCCTTCGACCGCGGCTTCTACACCGGGATGCTCGGCTGGCAGGACTCGTCGGGCGACGGGGAGTGGGTGGTGACCCTGCGCTGCGCCGAGGCGGTGGACGGACTGCTGCGCCTGTACGCCGGTGCCGGTGTCGTCCCCGCCTCGGACCCGCTCGCCGAGACGGCGGAGACCGCCGCGAAGTTCCGTAC
This sequence comes from Streptomyces sp. NPDC090077, assembly GCF_044747545.1. NCBI lineage: Bacteria > Bacillati > Actinomycetota > Actinomycetes > Kitasatosporales > Streptomycetaceae > Streptomyces > Streptomyces sp. NPDC090077. The sequence continues at coordinate 367,807 of NZ_JBIVEG010000002.1, read as the reverse complement.
CTTCCTCAGCGCCGTGGGAGCCTCCCTGTGACCGTGTCCGAAGCATCCGCAGCACACCTGCCGTCCGTGCCGTCGCCCGACGCCCCGCTGTGGCCGGCCGAGTTCGCCGAGCGCTACCGGGCCGCCGGCCACTGGCGCGGCGAGACCCTGGGCGGGATGCTGCGCGAGCGGGCCGCCGCCCACCCCGGCCGGGTGGCCGTGGTGGACCCGGCGGGCGGCCCCGACGGCGGGCGCCGGGAGTGGACGTACGCCGAACTGGACCGGCGCGCGGACCGGATGGCGGCCGGCTTCACCGCCCGGGGCATCGCCGCCGGGGACCGGGTCGTCGTACAGCTGCCGAACACGGCCGAGTTCTTCGAGGTGGTGTTCGCCCTGTTCCGGATCGGGGCGCTGCCGGTGTTCGCGCTGCCGGCCCACCGGCAGGCGGAGATCGGCTACTTCTGCTCCTTCACCGGGGCCGCCGCGTACGTCTGCCCGGGGCGGCTCGCCGGGTTCGACCACCGTGAGCTCGCGGCCGCGGTCCGGGAGGAAGTGCCCGCGCTGCGGCACGTGTTCGTCGCGGACGCGGACCCCGGCGCGTTCACCGCGCTGGCGGACGTGCCCGTGGACCCGGAGCCGGGGCCCGCGCACCGGCCGCGGCCGCAGGACGTCGCCTTCCTCCAGCTGTCGGGCGGCAGCACGGGCGTCCCGAAGCTGATCCCCCGGACCCACGACGACTACCTGTACTCGGTGCGGGCCTCGAACGGGATCTGCGGGGTGACCTCCGAGTCGGTGTACCTGGTGGCGCTGCCCGCCGCGCACAACTTCCCGCTGTCCTCACCCGGTTCGCTGGGCGCGCTGTACGCGGGCGGCCGCGTCGTGCTGTGCCCGCAGCCGGCACCGGAGACGGCGTTCCCGCTGATCGAGCGCGAAGGGGTGACGATCACCGGGCTGGTGCCCCCGCTGGCCCTGCTGTGGACCGGTGCGGCGGCCGGGACCGGCCACGACCTGAGCAGTCTGGACGTCCTGCTGGTCGGCGGCGCCAAGTTCTCCGAGGAGGCGGCCCGCCGGACCGGGCCCGCCCTCGGCTGCCGGCTCCAGCAGGTCTTCGGCATGGCCGAGGGCCTGGTCAACTACACCCGGCTGGACGATCCCGAGGAGCTGGTCAACGGCACCCAGGGGCGGCCGATCTCCCCGGACGACGAGATCCGGATCGTGGACGACGAGGACCGCGAGGTGGAACCGGGTGCCACCGGGCACCTGCTGACCCGGGGCCCGTACACCATCCGCGGCTACTGGCGGGCCCCCGAGCACAACGCCCGGTCCTTCACCGCCGACGGGTTCTACCGCACCGGGGACATCGTCCGCGCCCTGCCCGGCGGACACCTGGTCGTCGAAGGGCGGGCCAAGGACCAGATCAACCGGGGCGGGGAGAAGATCGCCGCCGAGGAGGTCGAGAACCACCTCCTCGCCCACCCGTCCGTGCACGACGCGAACGTGGTGGCGGAACCGGACCCGTACCTCGGTGAACGCACCTGTGCCTACGTGGTCCTGCGGGCCGGCGCCGAGCCGCTGCGCCCGGCGGCCGTCAAGTCCTTCCTGCGCGGCCGGGGGCTGGCCGGGTACAAGGTGCCCGACCGGGTGGAGTTCGTCGCCGCCTTCCCCACCACCGGGGTCGGCAAGGTCTCCAAGAAGGACCTGCGCGCGGCGGCGGCCACCGCCGCGGGCGAACCGGCCTGAAGCGCCTCCGGCCGGCCCCGGAACACCTCGCCGCCCCACACCACTACGAACGGAAACGCCATGTCCCTCCCCCGCATCGACGCCTATCCCCTGCCTGCCGAGGCCGACCTGCCGGCCAACCGGGTCGGGTGGAAGCCCGATCCCGCCCGCTCGGTCCTGCTGGTGCACGACCTGCAGAACCACTTCCTGTCGGCCTACGGCGAGGGTTCGCCGACCGTCGCCGCCCTGCTGCGCGAGGTGGCGGGGCTGCGCGCGGCGGCGGAGCGGGCCGGGGTGCCGGTCCTGTGGACCGCGCAGCGCGGCGGTCAGAGCGCCGCCGAGCGCGGACTGCAGCAGGACTTCTGGGGTCCGGGCCTGCCCGCGGACCCCGTGGCCGAGGCGATCCCGCAGGCCGTGGCCCCGTCGTCCGCGGACCAGGTGCTCACCAAGTGGAAGTACAGCGCCTTCGTCCGCACCGACCTGGCCGAGCGGATGGCCGCCCTCGGCCGTGACCAGCTGGTGATCACGGGGGTGTACGCGCACATCGGCGTGCTGCTGACGGCCGCGGACGCGTGGATGCGCGACATCCAGGCCTTCCTCGTGGCCGACGCGGTCGCGGACTTCTCCGCCGAGGACCACCGGATGGCCCTCGCGTACGCGGCCGGCCGGTGCGCGCACGTCACCACCGCCGCCGGGGTCGCCGCCGCCTGGTGAGCGCGGACCGCCCTCAGGGTGCGCCGGACCCCTGCCCGCGGACGTAGGAGCCGGGGGTCCGGCCGAAGTACCGGCGGAAGGCCAGGATGAACCCGTTGGCGCTCGTGAAGCCGACCCGGGCCGCGACCTCCCCCACCAACTGGCCCTGGTCCAGGAGGCAGAGGGCGTGGTTGAGCCGCAGCCGGGTGCGCCACTCGGAGAAGGCCATGCCGGTCTCCGCGCGGAACGCCCGGCGCAGGGTGGTGGAGCTGGTGTAGAGACCGGCGGCCCATTCGGTGGCGGTCCGCCCGTCGCCGGGGTCCCGGGACAGGCCCCGGGCCACCGCGAGGGCGGCCTCGCTGACCGGCTGCGGCAGCGGCAGGCAGTCCGGGTGCGCGGCGGACAGCGCGGCGAAGACCCCGGGGTCGTCGGGGCCCGCCGCGCTGCTGCGCATCCGGCCCAGGAGCAGGGTCCGTTGGGCATCGGTGACGTTGACCAGGGTCGGTTCGGCGTACGGCAGGTCGAAGCGTGCCGCCTCGAAGGTCTCGGACAGCACGATCGCGCCCGGTTCGAACCGGGCGCCGTGCACCACCCCGGCAGGGATCCACAGGGCGACCGAGGCCCTCAGTTCGTGGTCCCGGTCGAGCGCGGTCACGGTGATCGCACCGAGCGGCACGTACAGGAACTGGTGGAAGTCGTGGACGTGCGGCGGATGTCCGGCGGCCGTCACGACGCCGTCGTCCGCGAGCCCGACGGGCTCGGCCCGGAAGTCGGCCACGGCACGTGGTCGCGGGAGCCGGTGCGGCGTGGTCGGGCGGCGTACGCCCTCGGGTGTCCGGTGAACGGTCGTGCGGGTCATGCACTTCCCCCCTCGTTCTCATGGCGGGGGCCGGATCCGACCCCTCAGTGCGATCGATCCGCCCCCACCATTGGATCGAACACTACTACGGTAAGGCTAACCTAACTTCGTCCTGAGGATCCGGTGAGGAGCCCCCGAAGCACCATGAAGCAAACCGCCCCGCCGGCGGCGGCGCGGCCGGAGCCGCCCGTCGCACGGACCCGTGCAGCGCGCGGAGCCCCGGTCGCCCTGCTCGCCTGTCTGATCCTGCTGGCGGTGGTGGTCGCCGGCATCGGAATCGGTGCCCGCGACATCGCGCCGGTGTCCGTCCTGCGCATCCTGTTCGACCCGTTCGGGACGGGCTACGACCACGACGTGCTCTGGACGGAGCGGATCCCGCGCACCCTGCTGGGGCTGACCGTCGGCGCCGCCCTCGGCGCCTCCGGCCTCATCATGCAGGCCCTGACGGTCAACCCGCTGTCCGATCCGGGCATCCTCGGCGTGGAGCAGGGCGCCGCCCTGTGCGTGGTGCTGGGCATCCTGCTCCTCGACCTGAACGACGCCGGCGAGTTCTTCTGGCTCGCCCTGGCCGGCTCCGCGCTCACCGCGGCGGCGGTCTACCTCATCGGCACCCGGACCCGGGCCGGCAGCAGCACACTCGGGCTGGTCCTCGCCGGCGTGGCGGTGGCCGCCCTCCTGGCCTCCGTCGTGACCCTGCTGGTCGTCCGCGACGAAGTCGTCTACGCCAGCCTGCGGTTCTGGTCGGTCGGACAGCTCGCCGGCCGGGCGCAGGTACTGGACGAGATCCTCCCCTTCGCGCTCGCCGGACTGCTCCTGGCCCTGCCCCTGGGCCGCACCCTGAACATGCTCGCGCTCGGTGACGACACCGCCCGCGGGCTGGGCGTCCGGGTGGAGCGGGCCCAGCTCGCGGGCGCCGCCGTGGCCGTGCTGCTGTGCGCGGCCGCCACCGCCGCCGTCGGGCCGGTGGCGTTCGTCGGGCTGATCGCCGCACACGCGGCGCGGATGCTCGTCGGCTCCGACCACCGGTGGTCGCTGCCGCTGTCGATGGTCTGCGGCTCCGTCCTGCTGGTCGGCGCCGACACCGTGGGCCGGATCGTCCTGGACCACGGCGAGGTCCAGGTGTCCGTGATGACGGGAATCGTCGGAACCCCCTTCTTCGTGTGGCTGGCCCGCCGCCGCGACCTGGTGCGGATGTGAGAGACGTGTCCCACGACCCCGTGATCACCGCAGGCCCGGCGGCCTCCGCCGCCCCGCCGGAGCGGCCCCCGGCCGCCGGACCGGCCGGACCCGGCTCCGCGCCCGCCCGAGCCGGCTCCGTGCCCGCCGGACCCCACGCCGGGCCGGCCGCGACCGCGGCGCGGCTGGCCGCGGCCCGGCGCACCGCGGACCGCAGGCGCACCGCCACCTGGCTGGTGCTGCTGGCCCTGCTCCTGGCCCTGCTCGTCGCCTCCGTCCTGCTCGGCGGGCTGCGCAACATCCCCGCCGGGGACGTCCTGCCCGCCGCGTTCGGCCTGCGGACCGGGCTCGCCGACTACGTGATCCACCGCATCCGGCTGCCCCGGGCGCTGGCCGCCCTGCTGGGCGGCGCCCTGTTCGGACTGGCCGGCGCGCTCTACCAGCGGCTGGTCCGCAATCCCCTGGCCACCCCGGACGTGGTCGGCGTCTCGGCCGGTGCCGGAGCCGGTGCCGTGACCGTGCTGCTCCTCGTGCCGACGATCCCGTACGGGGTGGAAGCCGCCGCGATGGCGGGGGCGTTCCTCATGGTGGGCGCGGTGCTGGCGCTCAGCCGGCGGGGCGGGAAGGTGGACACCCACCGGCTGGTCGTGATCGGCATCGGCCTCGCGGCCGTCGCCACCGCCTACACCAACTACCTGTTCACCATGGCCGGGAAGCAGGGCCTGTCCCAGGTCATGCGCTGGCTCGTCGGCAGCGTCAGCGGCGCCACCTGGGAGGGCGTGACCACGCTCGCCGTCGCCCTGGCCGGGTGCGGGGCCTGCGCGGCCCTGCTCCGGCGGCCGCTGAACGCGATGTCCCTGGGCGACGAACTGGCCTCGGGCCTCGGCACCCGGGTGGGCGGGGCCCGTACGGCGGCCCTGCTGCTCGGCGCCGCCGCGGCGGCCCTGGCCACCAGCGTCACCGGCCCGATCGGCTTCGTGTCCCTGGTCAGCGGCCCCGTCGCGGCCCGGCTCGTCGGCACCGAACGCGCCCTCACCCTGGCCCCCGCGGTCGGCGCGGCCGTGGTGCTCGGCGCCGACGTCCTGGCCCAGCACGGCCCGCTGATCTCCCCGGTGCCCACCGGGGCCGTCACGGCGCTGATCGGCGCCCCCTACTTCGTCCTGCTCATCCTGCGCCGCGGGCAAGGAGCCCCCTCGTGAACCACCCCGTCAAGGACCACCCCGTCAAGGACCATCCCGCCCCGGCCGCCCTCGAAGCCCGGGCGGTGACCTCGGGCTACGACGGGCGGACCGTCGTCGACGCCCTGTCGCTGGAGGTCGAACCGGGCCGGATCACCGCCCTGGTCGGCCCGAACGCCTGCGGCAAGTCCACCCTGCTCAAGTCGCTGGCCCGGCTGCTGCCGGTGGCCTCCGGCTCGGTGCTGCTCGACGGCCGCGACATCCACGCCCTCCCCACCAGGGAAGTGGCCCGCCGCCTGGGCATCCTGCCGCAGACCCCGATCGCCCCCGAGGGCATCACCGTCGCGGACCTCGTGCGCCGCGGCCGCCACCCGCACCAGCGGTTCGGGCGGCGCAGCAGCCCCGCCGAGGACCTCCTCGTCGCACAGGCGCTGGAGGCCACCGGCACCGCCGAGCTCTTCGACCGGCCCGTGGACCAGCTCTCCGGAGGCCAGCGCCAGCGCGTGTGGATCGCCCTGGCCCTCGCCCAGGAGACCCCCACCCTGCTGCTCGACGAGCCCACCACCTATCTCGACATCGCGCACCAGATCGAGGTCATGGACCTGCTCGCCGATCTGAACGAGCAGACCGGCCGGACCATCGTCCTGGTCTCCCACGACCTCAACCAGGCCGCCCTGTACGCCTCGACCGTCGTCGCCATGCGCGACGGCCGGATCGTGCGCCGGGGCGCTCCGCACGAGGTCCTCACCGAGCAGACCGTCGCCGAGGTGTTCGGCCTCGACTGCCTGGTCGTCCCCCACCCCCGATCCGGCCGGCCGCAGATCTTCCCCCTCGGCCGCCGGCACCGCAATCCCGCATAGGAGAAACCCCTTGTCCAGCTACGCCAGAACCCGCACCACCACCGCCCGTCGTCTGCGGCGCGCGGCCACCGCGACGGCCGCCGCCCTCTCCCTGACCCTGCTCGCCGCCTGCGGCGGGGGCACCGACGAGCAGGGCGCGGACAAGCCGGGCGACTCCGCCACGACCGCAGGCGCCTTCAAGCCCGTCAGCCAGAAGAACGCCTGGGGCACGGCCGAGGTCAAGAAGAAGCCGGTCAAGGTCGCCACCGTCTCGGACGGCGACACCTCGATCGCTCTGGCCCTGGGCATCGTCCCCGTGATCACCCCGGACGTCGAGGACGGCTCGCCCGTCGCCCAGTTCAAGCAGCGCGCCATCGACCGGCTGAAGGCCGGCAAGCTCAAGACGTACGACGACACCGACGGCACCGCGTACGAGGCGATCGCCGCCGAGGCCCCCGACGTGATCCTGGGCATGAACACCTGGGAGATGGACAAGGACTACGCGAAGCTCACGCCCATCGCCCCGGTGGTGACCTACACCGACAAGGCGCAGGCCGACACCCTCACCTGGCAGGACCGCCTGCGCCGGGCGGCCCAGGCCCTCGGCCTGGAGGCCAAGGCCGAGGAGGTCATCAAGGCCAGCGAGAAGACCACGGCCGACGCGGCCGCGGCCCACCCGGAGTTCAAGGGCAGGACGTACACCTACGCGGTCGTCCACCCGGAGCAGATCAGCTTCATGTCCTACGGGGCCCAGGACCCGGGCGTCTTCGAGAAGCTCGGCTTCGTCAAGACCGACAAGGCGAAGAACTACGGTCCGGACAAGAACGGCATCAGCCTGGAGAACCTCGACCAGCTCGACGCCGACGTCCTCCTCGTCACCTACCCGTTCGGCAACCGCGGTGTGATCAGCCCGGCGGAGCTGGAGGGCAACAAGCTCTTCCAGTCGCTGAACTCCGTCAAGGGCAAGCACTTCCAGGTGGTGCCCTCGGACAACAACCTGGCCTCCGCCATCGCCTACCCCGACGCGCTCAACGCGTCCTGGGCGACCGAGCAGCTCGTCCCGCTGCTCCAGAAGGCCGTCGCAGGCCAGTAGCGGCGGGCGCGCACGCCGTCCGGCCGGGCCGGCCGGACGGCGGCGCACCGCCGGAAGCACACCGCAGTCCCATCACGTGAGGAGCCCGTCATGTCCAGCCGCAACCCCCGTTCCGTCGTCACCTTCCCGATCGTGCTGAGGGAGCTGACGGTGCTGCGCGTCGCCGACGTGACGCCGGGCATGCGACGGGTCACCCTCGGCGGTCCGCAGCTGGGAGCGTTCCGCAAGAACGGGCTGGACCTGCCGGAGCTCAGCAGCGAGGGCTTCGACGACCACGTCAAGTTCTTCTTCGCCGAGGAGGGCGCGGACGCCCCGGTCCTGCCGGGACAGAACGTCTCCAGCCTCGACTGGCCCGCCGACGCCCGGCCGCTGACCAAGGACTACACCCCCGTCCGGTACGACCCGCGGGCGGGCGAGATCGACTTCGACTTCGTCAACCACGCCGGCGGGGTGGCCTCGGCGTGGGCCCTGGCAGCCGCGCCGGGCGACGTCACCTGGATCGCCGGGCCGAAGATGTCCCACCGCCACCCCGAAGGCGCCGACTGGCTCCTGGTCGTCGGCGACGAGACGGCGCTCCCCGCGATCGGCCGGTGGCTCGCGGAGATGTCGGAGGGCACCCGCGCCCGGGTCTTCATCGAGGTCGGGGAGGACAGCCACCGCCAGGACCTGCCGACCCGCGCCGACGCCGAGATCACCTGGCTGGTCCGCGACGGGGCCCCGGCCGGCACCACCGACCTGCTGGAGCGCGCCGTACGCGGCATGGAGTGGCTGCCCGGCACCGTCTTCGCGTGGGCCGCGGGCGAGGCGGTGGCCCTCAAGGGCATCCGCCGCCATCTGGCCGTCGACCGGAAGGTCCCGCGCGAGCAGACCCACATCACCGGCTACTGGCGGCGCACGGAACCCCCGGCGCTCGTGGCCGCGCCCACGGAGACGGCCCCCTCCCCGCACGAATCCCCCGAGTCCCCCGAGTCCCCCGACCCGCACGACCGCCTGCACGAACTCACCGACCTGGCACCGGGCCTGGCGATCCGGGCGGCGGTGACCGTCGGGCTGGTCGACCTGGTCTGGCAGGGCGTGCGCACGGCGGCCGGGCTGGCCGACCGCTCCGGCACCGATCTGCGCACGCTGACCGCCCTGCTGTCCTACCTGGTCGAGCTGGACGTCCTCGCGGCCGGTCCCGACGGCTACCGGCTGACCCCGGTGGGCGAGGAACTCGTCGAGGACGACCACTCGTTGGAGGAGTACGACCTGCGCGGGGCGCACGCCGCCCTCGACCTGTCCCTGTCCGGCCTGCACGAGACGCTGCGCACCGGCCGGGCCGGCTTCCGCACCGCGTCCGGAGCCCCCCTCGCCGTGGCACTGGCCGCGGACGAGCGGCTCGGCGCGTCCGCCCGGGAAGCCGTCGAGGACGAGGCCCTGTGGATCGCCCCGGGCGTCCGGACCGGGTACGACTGGGCCGCCGCCGGGTCGGTGACCCTCGCCGGCCCCGGGGCCGGCGCCGTCGCGGGCAGCCTCGCCGCGGCCTTCCCCGCCCTGCGGGTCCGCGTCGCCGCCCTGCCGTCGGCGCTGCGCACGGTCGCCGACCGCGTGCTGGACTCCGCGGTGCGCGACCTGGTGGAGCTGGTGCCCACCAGCGGGCCGGTACCGGCGGGCGCGGGAACCGTCCTGCTGTGCCGGCTGCTGGAGCAGCTCCCGGACGAGGACGCGGTGCTGGCGCTCCGCGAGAACGCCGCCGCCGTCCGCGGGGGCGGCGCGCTGCTGCTGGCCGAGCAGGTCGAGGGCCCCGACGGCATCGGGTCGGACCCCGAGGCCGCCCTCCACCACCTGCGGCTGAAGTCCGCGTTCGGCTCGGGCGTGCGCACGGAGCAGGACGTCGAGGGGCTGGCCGCCCTGGCGGGGCTGCGCGTCGTCGCACGCCGCGACATCGGCTGGGACCACCGCCTGTGGGAGCTCGCCCCCCTCGGCTGAGGGTTCAGCCGGGCAGCGCCACGGTGAGGTCCACCTCGACGAGCTGCCCCGTGAAGCCGAGCTGCGCGACGCCCAACAGCGTGCTGGCGGTGGTGAACGCCGGGCCGAGGGCCGAACCGGTGAGCCGCTGCCAGGCGGCACCCAGCTCGGCCCGGTCCTCGCTCCGCACGTAGATCACCGAGCGCACCACGTGCTGCGGCTCGGCGTCCACCGCGGCCAGGGCGGCGAGCGCGTTCGCGACCACCTGGTCGACCTGCCGCTCCAGCGATCCGGCACCGACGAGGGAACCGCCCCGGTCGAGCGGGCACTGCCCCGCCAGGTACGCCGTACGCCCGGCCTCCACCACGGTGACGTGGTGGTAGCCGGGCGTCTCGTGCAGCTGCTCGGGGTTGATCCGGGTGATCTTCGCAGTCATGCCCGCGAGTCTGACCGCCCCGCCCCCGGCACGCACCGCAGTTTCCCACCGGGTCATGGGCGAGGAGCGGCCACGCGGCGTCACCGCGGCAACCGTGCGGATCTTCGCGGCACATGCCGGAGGAAAGGGCCACCAGGGCGCCACAGCCCCTCCGTCCCGTACACGGCCGGTACGGGTGTTGCCCGTGGCGCCGGCGTGCCGGATGCTGGCCCGAGCCGGGGGATCGGGGGAGTCCATGGCCGCGTTGCGCGGGAGCGGGGTGCTCGACGCCTCGCAGGTGCGGATCAGGGGCGCCGACGGGGAGGTCGTGGGGGCCGGGTTCCTCGTCGCACCCGACCTGATCTGCACCTGCGCCCACGTCGTCGGCCAGGCGCTCGGCCGGCCGCCCGGTGAGGACCCCGCCGAAGGCCCCGTGGACCTGGACTTCCCGCTCGTCTCGGGCCGGCCGTCGGCCCGGGCGGCCGTGGTGTCCTGGCGCCACGACGGCCGGGACGTCGCACTGCTGCGGCTCGACGCACCGGTGGCCGGAACGCGCCCGGCACCGCTGGTGGACGGCACCTCGGTCTGGGGGCACACGTTCCGCGCGCTCGGCTACCCGCACGGCGTCGACCAGGGCGTCTGGGCGTCCGGTGTGCTGCGCGCCGGGCAGGGCTCCGGCTGGGTGCAGATGGAGGTCGGCGCCAGCGGTCCGGCCGTCGTGGGGGGCTTCAGCGGATCGCCCGTCTGGGACGACGCCCAGGACGGCGTGGTCGGCATGACGGTCGCCGCGCACCTGGGCGACCGCACCGCCTACCTGCTGCCGTCCGCCGACCTGCTCGACGGGCGGACCCTGAGCCCGCGCTGCCCCTTCCAGGGCCTCGCCCCCTTCGCCGAGGACGGGGCGGAGTTCTTCCACGGGCGCGACGACGACACCCGGCGCGTCTTCGGCGCGGTGGTGCGGCGCCCCGTCACCCTGGTCGTCGGCCCCTCGGGGTGCGGTAAGTCCTCGCTGGTCAGGGCCGGGGTGCTGCCGAAGGCACGGGCGGCGGGGATGGACGTGTCCGAGCTGCGCGCGGTGCCCGGCGTACGGGCCGTGGCGGTGCTGGCCCGGGCCCTGTCCGGCCTGCTGGACCCGGCGCCCGGCGAGGTGGAGCGGCTCGCCCGGGCCGAGGAGCTGGCCCGGCTGCTGGAGGCCGGCCCTGACGTGCCGGCCGAGCTGCGGGCCAGGCTGCTCGCCCGGCCCGGTGCGGCCGCCGCCGGACACCTGCTCTTCGTGGACCAGCTGGAGGAGTACGCGGTCGGCGCCCCCGACGACGCCCGCGAGCTGTTCCGGCTGTTGGCCGGCCTCGCGGGCCGGGAGGGCCCCGCTCTGCTGCGGGTGGTGGCCACCGGACGTCCGGGTTCGCTGGAAGCGCTGGTGACGCCGGAGTCCTCCGAACTGGTCGGTGAGGCGGTCGAGTTCCTCGCCGCGCTGGCGGGCGAGGCCCTGGAGCGGGCGGTGACCGGGCCGGTCGCGGCCGAGCCCGGCCTCTGGTTCGAGCCCGGGCTGCCCCAGCGGATCCTCGCGGACGCCGGTGACGCGCCGGGCCGCATGCCGCTGGTGCAGTTCGCGCTCACCCGGCTGTGGGAGCGGCGCAGCCGCTCGATGCTCACCCACGCCGCGTACGACGAACTGGGCGGAGTCGCGGGCGCCCTGGTCGGGTACGCCGACGAGAGCCTGGAGGCCCTGACGGGCCGGCAGCGTCAGGCCGCCCGCCGGCTGCTGGTCCAGCTGGCCAGGCCCGAGGGTGACGGCTTCGTGCGCAGGCCCGCCCGGATCGGCGAGCTGTCGCCCGAACTCGCCTCGGTGGCCCGGGAGCTGGCGCCGGGCAAGCTCGTCGTCCTCAACCCCGCCCCGGACGGCTCCGGTGAGATCGTCGACCTCGCCCACGAGTCCCTCACCCGGCTGTGGCCCGGGCTGCGCCAGTGGCTCACCGACACCCGCGAGTTCCGCGCCTGGCAGGAACAGCTGCGGACCGACCTGCGCCGCTGGGAGGCCCACGACCGCGAGGCCGCCCGGCTGCTCCGCGGCACCGACCTGGCCGAGGCCCGGCGGCGCCTCGCCGGCCACCCGGACGACGCCACCCCCGAGGAGGCCGACTACGTACGGCTGAGCACGCGGGCGGCCCGGCGCGGCACCCGGATCAGGCGGGCCGCCATGGCCACCCTGGCCGTCCTGACGGCCCTCGCGGCCGTCCTCGCCCTCCTCGCCTGGCAGGGGCTGCAGCGCACCGGGGAACAGCTGCGCGTCCAGGCGGCCGGCCTGCTGGCCCAGGCCGCCGACGACACGCCGTCCAGGGAGGCGACGACCGCGCTGCAGCTCGCCCTCGCCGCCCGGAGCACCCAGCGGACCGCCAAGACCGCCCAGGCGCTGCTGCGCCAGTACGTACGCCAGCCGGACCTCCTGCACGCCTACCCCGCCGTCTGGGAGGGGAGCGTCCGCGCCATCGACGCCACCCCGGACGGACGGACCCTGGTCGTGGCCGGCAGCCCGCCCGGGGGCGGCAACCGGTTCGTGTGGACCCTGGTCACCGGAGCACTCGACGGCCGGATCCGGACCCGCAGACTGGCCGGCGAGGTCTCGGACGCGTACGCGAGCACCGTCAGTCCCGACGGCCGCCTCTTCGCCGTGACCTCCCCCGACTCGGTCCGGCTGTGGCGCCTCGACGACCCGGAGCACCCCGACACGCTCCGGCTCCCCGCCCGGGAGACACCCAAGGAGGTCGGCCTCGCCCTCGACTTCAGCTCGGACGGCAGCCGCCTGCTGCGCACCCTCACCGACCGCACGACGGAGTGCTCCTACGGCACCCGGCCGTGCGTACCCGCGTCCGCCGACGCGTGGGAGGTGCCCTCCGGCCGGCCCCTCACCGTCGCCGCCGACCTGCTGCCCCGGACGGGCCTGGACACGGCCGCCTTCACCGGCGACCGCGACACGGTGGCCGTGAGCAACACCCGCCGCCCCGCATCCGCGGAGGTGACGGTCAAGGAGCTCGCCACCGGCCGGACCCTCTACACCGCGGGCCCGCCCCCCGGCGCGACCGAAGGCCTGTCAGAGATCAGGGCGGGCGGCGAGCTCGCCGTCTGGACCGAGGGCAACCGGTACTACAGCCGCCCGCTGGGCCGCACCCCGGGTGCGGTCACCGAACTCCCCGCGCCCGGTTCCCGGAGGGACGCCGACCCGTCGACGACCTACGAACACTACGCGCCCACTTCCGGCAACGAGGTGGAGACACCCGGCGGCTACGCCGACACCGGCCTGCTGGACCTCCGCACGGGGCGGTACTTCACCGCCCGCCTGCCCAACGCCGACACGGTCATGTACACGCCCGCTACCTCGGCGGTGGCACCGGCACCAGGAGGCGGACTCACCGTACTGGTCGCCGTCGGGACCTCGCTCATGGTGGTGGGCGCCGCACCGGCGGGCACCGAACGGTTCAAGGGCGGGGACGCCATCGACGGGGAGTACGCCCTGGCCCCGGACCGGCGCACGATCGCGCGCCTGGCCCGCGGCTCCCTCCAGGTACTGGACGCCTCCCGTACCCGCCACCGCTCCGTGGACCTGCCCGCCGGCCCGGACTCCGCACGGGTCACCTGGACCGCCGACGGCCGGTGGATCGTGGTCTGGCGGCGGGACGACGGCCTCTTCCGCGCCTACGCCGCCACGGACCTCGGCCGGAGCGTGGACCTGCCCCGGCTCTTCAAGGACGAGGTGGTCACCGACAGCCTCGTCGGCCTCCAGGGCTCGGAGATCGCCCTGCTCGGATCGGACGGCACGCTGGCCCGCCTGGACGCGGCGACCGGGGCGGTCCTCACCCCCGCCTTCTCCGCCCAGGAGAACCCCGACGACGTCAGCCGCATGCGGGACATGTGGGGCGAGGGACGGATCGTGCCCAGGCCCGGGCACCCCGGCCAGGCCGCCGTCGTGAGCCGGGCGGGCACCACGAACGGGGAGATCGGCCTGTGGGACCTGCGGACGCAGAAGCGCTCGGCCGCCCCCCTGCACGGTCTGGGCGTCTCCACCCCGAGCATGCAACTGCACTGGCACGGCGACATGCTGGTCTTCAGCGCCGACGGGACCCGGCTGGCCGTCAAGCAGGGCGACGGCCGGATCCCCGTCTGGGACGTCGACGCGGGAAGGCAACTGCCCGACCCCGTCACGGTGTCCATCTCGGCGGAGCTGGTCGGCTTCGGGCCGGACGGCACCCTCCTGACATGGGACGAAGGGACCCTCACCATCCACGACCTCGCGCACGGGACGACCGTCACCGCCCAGGTCCGGCTGCCCTTCCCCCTCGAGGTCAACACGGGCAACGCCGCGATCACGGCGGCCGGGCAACTGCTGATCGAGGACGGGGAGCGGGCCCGCGTGCTGGAGCTGGATCCCGACGTCCAGTTCCGGGCCCTGTGCGCCGCGGCCGCACGCGACTACACCCCGGCCGAACGCAAACTGCTCCCCGACGGCACCCCGCCGGGTGCTCCGTGCACCTGACCCGGGCATGCCACGATTCGGTAACCGATCACCCGAACGGCAGGTGCGGCCCGCCGTCCCGCACCCACCATTCCTCCATGACCAGTACCGAGGACATCACCGCGAACATCGGCCTGGAGGACGGTTCCACCGTCCGCTTCCTCCTCACCGGCGCCCCCGGGGCGGCCCCGGCGACCGGTGAGGGCCTCGGCCCCCTCGTACCGGTCGGCCGACGGGCCGATGCGGTCGCCGCCTTCGCCACCGACGCACTGCGCTCCGCCCTGAAGCCCCTGGGGGCCCTCGTCCGCGAGGTGCACTCCTCGATGACCTCGGTACCCGTGCCGCCCACCGAGATCACCGTCACCTTCGGCATCCAGCTCACCCAGGACCTCCAGCTGGGCATCGTCAACGGCAACAACCAGGCACACCTGACCGTGACCGCCAACTGGACCCCGCCGACGGACGCCTGACGACGACTCATCGGCACCGCGCCCCGGCTCACCGCGGCCGGCGGCCGGACTGGGACCGGTGCCCCTGACGTGACCTGCCGGAACGCTACCGCCCGCGAGGCAGACGGCCTATGAGCGGTTCGCCCGCTGAGAGGCGGACCGCACGTGGGCCCGCCTGCTCGAGCCAGCCCAGGTCCGCGACGAGCCGGGTCGACGTAGAGCTGCTTCAGTTCGCTGCCCTGTAGCACCATCACGCCGAGCACCGCGTTCTCGGTGGCGCCACCCAGGTCTCCTGCTGCGGCACGGCGAAGAAGTACATCGGCACGGTCCACAGCGCGTGGCCTCCTGCCTTTCGGGGGGAATGAGCTCGGGCAGCGGCCCCCGTGCCGGCGAGGGTTCGTCTACTTGCCAGGGCGTCCGAGCTGGTGGATGGTCCAGCCGGCGGTGCGCCAGGGTTCGGGGTCGAGGGTGGTGCGGCAGTCGACGATCAGGGTGTTGGCAGGGCCGTCGACCAGGTCGGTGGGGTCGGCCTGCTGGTATTCGGGCCATTCGGTGGCGAGGACGACGAGGTCGGCTCCGTCGACGGACTGGGCGAGGTCGTCGGTGTAGTCGAGTTCGGGGTTGCGGGTCATGGCGGTGGTCACGGCCTGGGGGTCGTGGACGGTGACGGTGGCGCCGGCCTGCTGGAGGGTGTGGGCGAGGGCGAGGGCGGGGGATTCGCGGACGTCGTTGGTGCCGGGCTTGAACGCCGCTCCCCACACCGTGACGCGGGCGCCCTTGAGGGGCCGGCCCGCCAGGGCGCCGGTGATGAGGTCCATGGCGGTGTCGGTGCGGGACTCGTTGATCTCTTCGGCGGCGCGCAGGAGGGTGGCGGCTTTGTCGGCGCCGAGCTGGCGGGCGGAGGCGGTGAAGGCGCGGACGTCCTTGGGGAGGCAGCCGCCGCCGTAGCCGATGCCGGGGCGCATGCCGCCGCTGCCGATGCGCGGGTCGATGCCGAGGATGTCGACGATCTGGGAGACGTCGCCGCCGGCGGCCTGGCACATGTCGGCGACGGCGTTGATGTAGCTGATCTTCAGACCGAGGAAGGTGTTCGCCGCGCCCTTGGCGAGTTCGGCGGTCGCGGGGTCGGTGACGAAGATCGGGACGCCAGCGTCGAGGATCGGGGCGTAGACGGCGCGGATAGCTTTCTCGGCCTCGGCGGTGGTCAGGCCGGCGATGAGGCGGTCCGGGCGCAGGGTGTCCTCCACGGCGTGGCCCTCGCGCAGGAACTCCGGGTTCCACACGACTTCGACCGCGGTGCCGGCGGGGGCCAGGCGCTGGGCGAGGGCGGTGACCTGGACGGTGGTGCCGACAGTGACCGTGGACTTGCCGACGATCGTGCACGGCCTGTCGAGGTGGGGGGCGAGCTGGCGGATCGCGCCGTAGACCTGGCCGGTGTCGTAGGAGCGGCCGTCGGCATCGATGGGGGTGCCGACGCCGATGAAGTGGAGCTCGGCGAAGGCGGCGGCTTCGCGGATGTCGGTGGTGAACCGCAGGCGGCCGCTGGCGGTGTGGGCGGCGAGGAGCTCCGGGAGGCCGGTCTCGTAGATGGGGCATTCGCCGGCGTTGAGCCGGTCGACCTTGGCCTGGTCGACGTCGACGCCGAGGACTTCGTGGCCGAGGTGGGCCATCGCGGCCGCGTGCGGGATACCGAGGTGGCCGCAGCCGATCACTGAAACGCGCATTCCTTGACTCTCAGTTCTGGGAGGGACCCTGTGCGAAGGGGCCGGGGAACAGGCCAGCCCAGAGGCTAGCGCCGTTCCCCAGCCCCGCAGTTCACTCGCTGTTCGCGTTGAGGTTCAGCAGCCGCTCCAGCTCGCCGATCGCGGCGGCGGCCGTCTGCCGTACGACCACGTCACCGGTCTGCGGCCCCTCCAGCGGGTAGGCGAACCAGGAGCCGTCCGGACGGGGGAATCCCTCGGGGTCGACGAGGAACACTTTGAGCCCGGCCGCGCGGGCCCGCTTGGCCACCCACCGCCGGTCGGCGTGCAGCCCGATCACGACCAGCGCCTTCGCGTCGGGGTGGAAGCTGACCGGCGGGATCCGCTGGTCGTAGCGGCGCATGAACTGCTCCTGGAACCCGGCGCGCGCCCCGAGCCCGTCGAAGTTGTTCGTGATGAACGGGCCGACCATGTGCCCGGCCTCCTCCATCCGCTTGAGCGCGTGCAGGGCCGGGGTGACCTCGGCCTGGAAACAGGTCCGGTACATCTCCGACAGCTCGGCGACCTTGTCCTCGGTCTGGAGGAACATCTCCGACAGCAGCGGGTCCCGGCCCGGCGCCAGGACGAACGTGAAGCCCTTGCCGAGGAGCTCGTCCTCGATCTCGTTGACGTGGTAGATCTCGTGGAGGCGGTGCAGCGGCGGGATCCCGGCCTCGTAGGAGACACCGCAGCCGACCTCGACCTGGAACGGCAGGAAGTCGGTGAGCTGCGCCAGGGAGTCGGCGTAGACCGGCTTCCCGGGGGTGTCCTTGACCCGGACGCCGTGGGTGAGAACCTCCCACGGCCGGCGCCGGATGGTCCGCGGCGGGAACGTGTTGACCGAGGTGAACGTGGTGTCGATGACCTCGTAGCCGGCCGGGAGCGCCCGGCGTGCGCGGAGGTCTTCCGGGTGTTCCTCGAAGCGGACCAGGTGTACGCGCAGGTCACCCAGCTCGAACCGGCCGGCCCCGGCCTGCTTCCAGCCGCCCTCGGTCAGCATGGCGTGGTTCTGCTCCCACGCTTCCTCGATCTCGCTCCTGGGCGCGGCCACCGAGTGGTACAGGTACATCTGCGTCATGGCGAGTGCGGGCGCGGCGGTGGTGTCCACGAGGCCGTACTGGTGCCAGTAGTGGACGATGCGCCGACGGGCGTCGCCCTCTCCGCTCCAGCCGGAGTTGGTGGCGGTCTCCTCCTGCTGGGTGCGTCGCCAGATGCCCTCCTCCTCGAAGCGGGGCCGGTCGGCGGTCACACCGTAGAAGTCGTGCCACTTGCTGAGCTGGTCCTCGTCGAGCTGGTCGATGACCGTGACGGGAAACTGCATGGTCTTCCTTCCGTCGCAATGGCCCGCCCGTGACGGGGCGGGGATGGGTCAGCTGAGGGCGGTCACCGCGTCGGTGAGCGCGCCGGTCAGGAAGTCGATGTCCTGGCTGTCGCAGTTCAACGGGGGCGCGACGACCAGGCCCTCGCTGCGCGGGTGGCCGGCTCCCGTGAAGGGGTAGAAGAAGACGCCGCGCCGCTCGCACTCCCGCATCAGGGGCCAGAGCAGGCCGGGAGCGACCTCGACCCCGTACAGGTGGCCGATGCCCCGGACGTCCCGGACCGGCGCCCACCCGGTCAGGGACCGAAGAGCCACGCCGAGACGCTCGCCGCGCACGGCGAAGGCTTCGAAGTCCATCGATTCCAGCTCGTCCAGGAC
Organism: Streptomyces sp. NPDC090077; assembly: GCF_044747545.1. Taxonomy (NCBI): domain Bacteria; kingdom Bacillati; phylum Actinomycetota; class Actinomycetes; order Kitasatosporales; family Streptomycetaceae; genus Streptomyces; species Streptomyces sp. NPDC090077. The sequence continues at coordinate 349,518 of NZ_JBIVEG010000002.1, read as the reverse complement.
TCCGAGGCAGGCCGCCGCCTGGAGGGGGTGGGTGGCCATGGTCCCCATCGCGGGCAACGGATCCGCGTCCTTGTGCCGCAGCAGGGGCGCGATCTCGGGCGCCACCAGGACCGCCCCGACGCCGGTGTAGCCGGCTCCCAGGCCCTTCGACAGGACGACCAGGTCGGGCTCACACCCGTCCCAGTGCCGACTCGCCAGCGGCGTGCCGGTGCGCCACAGCCCGGTGAGGACTTCGTCGTGGATGACCAGGACGTTCCGCTTCCGGCAGATGTCCGCAACCCTGCGCAGGTAGCCGCCCGGGGGCACGAAGGCGCCGCCCGTGGTTCCGTTGACCGGCTCGATCAGGATCGCGGCGACGTTCTCGGCGCCCCGGCTGTCGATCGCCCGCGCCACTTCGCCGGCGCATGCGGCATCGCAGCCGTGTCCCTCGTGGGCGTGGCCGTGTGTGGGTGGGTAGGGCGCGGGGAAGGCGGGGCCGAGACCGCAGCGGTCTTCCGGGCGGGGATTGCGGATCTGGTTGCCCGCCACGCCGAGGGTGAAGGCGCTGTTGCCGTGGTACGAGAGGTCGGACGTCAGGATCTCCCCGCGCCGCTTCCCGTCGCGGACCCGCACGATGTTCCGCGCCAGGCCCACGGCGACTTCCACCCCGAGGGTCCCGCAGGTGGTCAAGGCGACGGAGTCCTCCGGTCGCCCCACGGCGCGGCACAGGCGGTCCATCAGCTCCAGCTGGATGCGGGGCTGGACGACGGCCGCGCCGCCGAAGGTGTAGCGGGAGAACTGCTTCTCGACGCGGGAGAAGACCGCCGGGCTGCCCTGACCGACGTTCGCGCACAGCAGGCCGCTGGATCCGTCGAGGATCCTGCGGCCGTCGGCGAGGTGGAGCCAGGGGCCGTCCGATCCGACCGTTTCGAAGTCCGGCAAGGGCCTGGATGACGTCAGCAGCCGTTCGCGGTGCGGCAGGTACCGATCCACTGGAAGTCCTTTCCTGGGAGGACTCGGGGGGTTAGGAGTGTGCGGCGGCGGTGAACCGCGGCAACTCCAAGACCACCGCAGCGGGACGCGGTACAACAGTCGGTAGCCGTCGGGCTGCAAGGAGTTTGCATCTCGTGCACGTACGGACAGCTGCGGGTGGGCCCTGCCCCATGGGGCTACGCGCGCCCTTGGGCACACGGGACGGGGTTATGGACACAGTGCGAAAGCCGCAGGTCGCAGGTACAGCCGCAGGAGCCGGGACGCCCGGCGAGGTGGTCCGCCGCACCCGCAGAGCGCGGGACATGACCCTGGCCGAGCTCGGCAACCTAACCGGCTACTCAGCCGCCCAGGTATCCCGGCTGGAGCGCGGGAAGTCCGCCATGACGGACGTCTTCGTGCTCCAGCGGTTCGCACAGGCGCTCGGCATCCCGCCCCAGGACTTCGGCCTCGCACCGGCCGAAGGCGGCCAACCGGAGCTGCCCAGTCAGCGAACGGGACCGTATCCGGGCCGGCCCACCCCTAGGCTGGGATACCCAGGTCACAACGGAGGGGAGGACCCGGTGCGCACGCGACGGCAGTTACTCGCCGACCTCGCGGTCACCGCGGCAGCCGCCATGGGCGCCCCCGTCACCGGATCTGACTCCGGCAAGCCCGAGGAGGCACAACTCGGCGAGGCGCTCGTCGCCGGACTACGCGACGCGATGCTGGGCCTGGGCCCTGCTGCCGCGGACGCGCCCCTGAACCATCTGGCCGCCGAGCTGCGCCGGGCCTCGGCCGAGTTCAACGACTGCGCATATTCCCACCTCGCCCTCCGCCTCCCCCGCCTCATCTCCGCCGGCCATCGGTCCACCGGCGGCAGCGACAGCTTCCGTGTGCTGGCGCAGGCGTACCTCCTGGCGACCCGGATCCTCATCAAGCTCGACGAGCCGCAGCTCGGCTGGATGGCAGCCGACCGCGCACGGCAGTTCGCGGACGCAGGCGGTGCGCCCGTCGCAGTAGCTGAGGCAGCCCGTCAACAGGCCGTCCTCGCCCGCAAGGCAGGCTGGCACGATCAGGCCCTCACTCTCGCCCTCAACGCCGCCGACGAACCCGCATTGCGTGAACTCGGGAGTACGGGAAGCGCCCAGCGGGGCCTGCTGATTCAGTGCGCCGCCTACACCGTGGCCCATCAACGCGATCAGAGCGGCATGCGTGAGCTGACCCGCGAGGCCGCCGCCATCGCCAGAAACCTGGGCGCCGTCACCCACCTCCGCGACACCAACGGCGGCTTCAGCCAGGCGACGGTGCAACTCCACCTCATCTCGGCGGAGACCACCGCCGGCGACCCCTCAGCAGCCATCACCGCTGCCGACGCCCTCGCACCCCAGGCACTGCCCACCACGGAGCGGCGCGCGCTCTACTTCACCGACCGAGCGAAAGCCTTCGCCCAGTGGGGCCGACGAGACGAATGCATCCGCGCCCTCCTGCAGGCCGAGTACTGGGCCCCGCAGGAGACCCACGCCCGTCCGGCTGTGAAGGCCCTCGTATCCGGCCTCCTCGTCTCCGGCCGCACCACACCCGCACTACGAGGCCTCGCGGCACGCACCGGCGTCCCGCACAACTAAAGGTTGTTTCGCAAGGGTGACCAGGCCGAAAGATGCCCGGTTTGCCTCGATCCGACCCTACGGCTCGATGGCCTGGAAAAGGGACAAGGATGCTCATTGCGGCGTCGCTCGTGTCCCTCATCAAGGGCCTCGATCACCTTGTGAAACGACCTTCAGGACCGGAAGGCTTCCCGGAGGAGGGCGCCGAACTCGGCGGGGTGCGTGGTCAGGCCGGTGTGCCCGCCGGGGAAGTGCCGGAGTTCCGTGCCGAGGTGGTCGGCCAGGAAGGCGGCCGGCCGGTAGGGCAGTTCGCCGCGGGAGTCCTCGCCGCAGGCGAGGACGAGCCGGTCTGACAGTGCCTCCAGCCGGTGGACGTCCGGGGCGTAGGACATGAAGCCCGGCAGGATGCGGCCGACGAAGTAGGGCAGGTTGGTCATCGTCTGCTCGGCCCGTGCCGCCGCCTGCGGCGGAAGCGCCGTCGCGGCCTTCGGCTCGGTGGTGTCGCCGGGCTTCTTCAGGCCCGCGGCGAACACGGCCATCGCCGGCATGAGCCCCTCCGCCCGGAACGTCGCCCGCACGCGCGCGAGGAGCACGCGGTGTTCGGCGGCGTCCGGCAGGACCTCCACCACGGGCGGCTCGTGCGCCACGAGGCGCCGGACGCGTTCGGGGTGGGCGGTGAGCAGGTGCAGGGCGGTGATCGCGCCCGAGCTGGAGCCGAAGACGCGCGCGGGTTCGCCGGGCGACAGGCGTTCCAGTATCCGCAGGGCGTCGTCGGCGTGTTCGGCCACGCTCTGCTCGGCTTCGGGGTCGTCCAGCGTGCTGCGTGACATGCCGCGCGGGTCGTAGGTCGCGACGGTGTACTCGGCGGCCAGGCCGTCGGCGATGCCGTCGAAGGAGGCCGCGCCGCCCGACCCTCCGGGGATCAGCAGCAGGAGCGGGCCGCGGCCGCGCACCTCGTAGTGCAGGGTCGCGCCGTTCACGCGCAGGGTGGCGAGGGTCGGGCCGGTCATGTGGAGTCTCCTTCTCGGGCGGGGGGCCAGTGCTCCAGGAGGGTGTGGAGGGCGTCGAGGGCGCGGGTCCAGGACTGCTGCGGCGAACGCTCGTGCGCGAAGCCGCCCGCGGCCTCCAGGGCGACGAAGCCGTGGAACGTGCTGCGCAGCAACCGGACCGCGTCCGTCAGGTCGGGCTCGGTCAGGCCGTAGCCGCGCAGCATGCCGTAGGTCAGCTCGACCGCGCGCCGGGGCCCGGCCGCCTTCTCAGCCAGTTCGGGGTCGATCCGGATCGGGGTCTGCGTCGCCGCGTAGCGGCCCGGATGCGCGTGGGCGTACTCCCGCCAGGCGTCGGCGTACGCGACCAGCGCGTCCTTGCCCGCCCGGCCGACGGTGGCCTCGGCGATGCGGAGGGTCTTCTCGTCCGCCGCCAGCAGTGCGATCCGGCCGCGCAGGTCCTCAAGGCCCCGGACGTGCGCGTAGAGGCTCGCGTCCTTCACGCCCAGCCGACGCGCCACCTGCGCCATGGTCACCCGGTCGAGCCCGGTCTCGTCCGCCAGCTCGGCGCCCGCGATCGTCACCCGCTCTGCCGTCAGTCCTGCGCGCGCCATGCACCCTCCCTCATTTCTTCCTAGGAGTCCTAGTTTTATCCTAGGGGTCTTAGGAATGGCAAGTGGGGGAAGCCGCCGGGGGGCGGGTACCGGCGGTGGCGCACGGCCCGGCCCGGCACCCGGACATCGGCCGTCCCGTGCTGTATGCCTTGCGCATGGATGCCCGCCGGCGGCCCCTCGCCCCCTTCTCCTCCCGGCGCGGCGGACGACTGCTGCTCCTCGTGCCCTTCGCCCTGATCGCGGCCGTCACCGTGGTGGACGTCATCGCGCCGCCGGAGGTGCACCTGGGGCCGTTCCTGATCGCGGCGCCCGCGGTGACGGCCTCGTTCGCGGGGCCGCGTATGACGGCCTTCGTGGGCGCGGTCGCGGTGCTGGCCCAGTCGGTGGTGGCGGTCGCGCGGACGAGCCTCACCGACCTCAACCACACCTACCAGATCATCGCGCTGGTCCTGATCTCGGTCATCGTCACCTTCTTCGCCCATCTGCGGGAGCGCGACGAGCACCGGCTCGCGCGGCTGCGCACCATCGCCCACGCGGCCCAGAGCGTCGTACTGCGCCCCCTCCCCCATCGGGCGGGACCGCTGCACATCGCCTCCGTCTACCTGGCGGCGGAGGAGGAGGCGCAGATGGGGGGCGACCTGTACGCCGCGGCCCGGACGGCTTCCGGGACCCGGCTGCTGATCGGCGACGCCCGGGGCAAGGGGCTCGACGCCATCAGCGAGGCGTCACTGGTGCTGGGCGCCTTCCGGGTGACCGCCCACCGGGAGCACGAGCTGCCGGAACTGATCGGGCAACTGGAGGAGGGCGTCGGCTCGGCGGAGGAGCCGGGGAGCACCGCGTCCACGGGACACGGTGCCGGCGAGGCGGCCGATGACGCGGACGAGGCCTTCGTGACCGCGCTGGTCCTCGACATCCCCGACCGCGAGCCGGTGGTACGGCTGGTGAACTGCGGGCACCCGCCACCGCTGCTCCTGAGGCAGGGACGGGTGATCCCGCTGGACACGGCCGAGGCGAGACCGCCGCTCGGGCTCGCGGACGTCCTCGCCACCGACGCGACGGTGGCGACGTTCCCGTTCGAAGTCGGTGACGTGCTGCTGCTGTACACGGACGGGGTCGTCGAGGCGCGCGACGCATCGCGCGCCTTCTACCCCCTGGCCGAGCGGCTCACGGCCTGGGCCCGGGAGGACCCGCAGACCCTGCTCGACCGCCTGCGGGCCGACCTGCGGTCGTACGCGGGCGGCCACCTCGGCGATGACGCGGCACTCGTCGCGGTCGAGCGGCTCGCTCCCGGCCGAAGCGGGCGGCCGTAGCCGGGGACGCCACGGCCCCCGACCGGATCAGTCCGTGACGGGCAGGCACTCGGCGAGCAGGGCGAGGACGTCCTGCCAGGCCCGCTGTGCGTGCCGCGGGTGGTGGCCGACGCCGGGGACCGTGGTGTGGTCGACCGGTGGGTGGTGGAAGGCGTGCAGGGCTCCTCCGTAGACCGTGAGGCGCCAGTCGACGCCCGCGGCCTGCATCTCCGCGGTGAACGCCTCCCGTTGCGCCGGCGGCATGATCGGGTCCTCCGACCCGACCCCGGCCCATACCGGGCAGCGGATGCGTGCCGCCTCGCCCGGCCGGCCCGTGGTCAGTGCGTTGACCGTCCCGATCGCGCGCAGGTCGACCCCGTCACGCCCGAGCTCCAGGGCGATCGCACCCCCGGTCCCGTAGCCGACGGCGGCGGTCCGGCCGGGGTCGGCCCGTGGTTCGGCGTGCAGCACGTCGAGCGCGGCGTGGCCGATGTCCCGCATGCGGTCGGGGTCGGCGAGCAGCGGCATGCAACGGGCCAGCATCTCCTGCGGGTCTGCGAGGTAGCGTCCGCCGTGGAGGTCGAAGGCGAGCGCCACGTAGCCCAGTTCGGCCAGGGCTTCGGCCCGTCGGCGCTCGACGTCGCCGAGCCCCATCCCCTCGGGGCCGATCAGGACTGCCGGCCGGCGCCCGGTACCGGCCGGGAGCGCGAGGTGTCCGATCATCGTCAGGTCGTCGGCCGGGTAGGCGACCGTGCGGGTGGTGAACGTGCGGGTGGTGACCGTCGTCATGGGACCGGACGCTAATGGCCGTTGCGCCCGCCCGGGGTGGTGTTCACCGATGGCAGACGGCGGGCCGTCCCCACCACGACGTGCCCGGGCGGGCGGAGGCCTTGCACACGTCGGTCAGGACGGGGGCGAGGAGGTCCGGGGCGAAGTCGTGCTCCTGGCCGGGGCAGACGCGCGGGGGGAAGTTGCCGGCCAGTGCGTCGAGTTCCCGGGCCCCGGTGAGGATGTGCGGTGCGCCCGCGTCCCCGCTGCCCACGCGTCGCCCATGACCCGGCCCTCGTGGGGCAGGGTGCGGGCGGTGGCCTCCATACTGCTCCAGAAGGGTCCGGCGGAGCCTCCCTCCGACCGACCACCTCCTGAGAGAAGGCCGCATGACCTGGTCCGAACGCACCGTCATCCGCGACGGCGTCCGCATCTCCTGCCGTGACCGGGGCGGAGACGGACCCCCGCTCATCCTCCTGCACGGGCTGGCCGGCCATGCCGGCGAATGGGACGACGTCGCGCGGGACCTGAGCCGCCGGTACCGGGTCGTCGCCGTGGACCAGCGGGGCCACGGCGCCAGTGAACGCCGCCCGCGCGACGTCTCCCGCGCCGCCTACGTCGCCGACGTGGTCGCCGTGGCGGAACAGCTCGGCCTGCGGCGGCCCGTCCTGATGGGCCAGTCGATGGGCGGCAGCACGGCCATGCTGACGGCTGCCGCGCACCCCGGGCTCGTCCGCGCCCTCGTACTCGTCGAGGCCGCACCCGGCGGCCCGACTCCGGACACCCCCGCGGAGATCGGCGGCTGGTTCGACTCCTGGCCGATGCCGTTCCCCTCGCGGGACGCCGCCGTGCGGTTCCTCGGCGGCGGCCGGGTCGGCGAAGGCTGGGCCGACGGGCTGGAGGAACGCGACGGCGGGTGGTGGCCCCGCTTCGACGCCGACGTGCTTCTCGCCTCGCTGGCCGAGAACGCCCGGCGGGCCTTCTGGGACGAGTGGGCGGAGGTCACCTGCCCGACCCTGGCCGTCTTCGGCCAGAACGGCATCATCCCGCCCGAGGACGCCGACCGCATGCTCCGGCAACGACCGGAGACGGTGGCCGTGAGCGTCCCCGGAACGGGACACGACGTCCATCTGGAACGGCCCGACACCGTGCGCCGGCTGCTGGCGGAGTTCCTCGACGGGATCGAGGACACCACTCCCGGGGACTGACCCGGCCAGACCCTCAGGCGGTGCCCGGCTGGAGCATCTTGCGGCCCGCGCCGCTCCCGCCGTCCACGGCGACGGACGCGCCGGTCATGTACGGGAAGTCGTCCGAGGCGAGCCCGAGCACGGCGCGCGCGATCTCCTCGGCATCGGCCATCCGTTCGAGACCGTCGACGTTGAGCGGCCCCCACGCCTGCTTGTACCGCGCCCAGTCCGCGTCCGGGATGCCCGGCGGGCGGACGAAGGCGGTGTCGGTGGTGCCGGGCAGCAGGGCGTTGATCCGGATCCCCCGGGGACCGTAGGCGAGCGCCGCGGACTTCACCAGGCCCTGCACCGCGCGCTTGCTCGCGGTGTACGCGGCCCCGTTCGGCCGGGCCTGTTCGGCCGCCGACGACGAGGTGCAGATGATGACGCCGCCCTGCGCCCTGAGCATGTGCGGAACCTCGTACTTGACCGCGAGGAACACTCCGCGGGCGTTCGTGGCCTGGACGTCGTCCCACTCCTCGACGCTCATCTCGTGGGGCAGCCTGCCGCCGCCGATGCCGGCGTTGTTGAAGGCCACGTCGATGCCGCCGTAGCGGCTCGCGACCCGGTCCACGAAGCCGCGTACCTCGGCGTCCACCCGTACGTCGGCCTGCAGGTACGTGGCCTCGCCGCCCGCGTCCCGGATCTCCCGTTCCACCTGGCGCCCCAACTCGGCCCGCCGGCCGCAGAATCCGACGTGGGCCCCCTCCCGGGCGAACGCCTTCGCGGTCGCCCTGCCGATGCCGGACGTGCCCCCGGTGACGAGGACCGACTTCCCCCGGAAGCGGCCGCCCTCGGGGCGGGACCTCGACGGGGCACCGGCCGCCCGGGCTGTTGTGCTGCCGAAGGCCGCGCTCCCCAGCCCCAGAGCGGCCGCGCCGCCGAGGAGGGAGCGCCGTCCCGGGGCAGCGGGTCCCGCGTCCTCGTGGTCACTCGTATCCGTGTTCGCCTTGGTGTCCATGACGATCATCCTCGGCGCCCGGCCCGGACCGGCGGTTCCGTCCACCGGCCGGACATCGCGGCCGGTGGGAGGAGGGGCCTCCTCCCACGGGAGGAGACCCGGCCCGCGGGCGTCCGCCTATCGTGGGCGCCATGAACCGATCGTGGATCGAGCTCGCGTTCGACCGGCGATTCGCCGGCGTGCGGATCCTGGCGCTCGCCGGCGTCATGGTCGGGTACTTCCTGCTGCTGCAACAGCCGTCCGGGGCCCGGGACTGGGGCTTCGCCGCGGCCGGGGTGGTCCTGTGCCTGGTCGCGGGGAAGTGGGTGTTCGGCGCGCTGCTCGCGCAGACGGCCCTGCTCGTGGCCGCGCACGCGCTGGGCGCGGGCACGGCCACGTCGCTGAAGGTGCTGGCCGCCGTCACCCTCTTCGAGCTGGCGGTCCAGCGCTCCGGACGCCTCCTCGCCGCCGGGGCGACGGCACTGGCGCTCACCGTCGCCGTGCACCGCTTCGACGAGCTGCCCGGCGGTTCCATGCCGGTGCTCTACAAGATGGCGATGCTCTCCGGCGTACCGCTGCTCCTGGGCTCCTACGTACGCGTGACCCGCGAAGCCGCCCTGCAGGCGCGGGAGTACGCGCGACAGCAGGAGCTCCGGGCGGAGCAGCGGCTGCTGGCCGGCCGTACGGCCGAGCGCACCGCCATCGCGCGGGAGCTGCACGACCTGGTCGCCCATCACGTCTCCTCCATGGTGCTCCGCGTCGGTGTGGCCCGGCACGTCACCGCCGCGACGGGCACCACCGACCCGCGGATCACCGACGTCCTCGACGACCTGCACACCAGCGCCGGCGCGGCCCTGGCCGATCTGCGGCGCCTGGTGGCCGTACTGCGGGCCCCGGGCGGGCGGAGCGGTCCGGAGACCGGTTCCCTGGTCACGGCCGGGGCGCTGCCGGCGGCACTGGAGTCGGTGGTGGAGCACGTCCGTCAGACCGGGCTGACGGTGACCCCCTGCGTCGACCCCCGGGTCGCGGGGCTCGACGCGGTGCGTGGACTCGCTGTCCTCCGCCTGGCCCAGGAGGGCCTGGCCAACGCGGCCAGGCACGGCGGGCCCGGCGCACACGCCGAGCTGACCGTGCGGGTCGCCAACGAGGCCGTGCACGTGACGGTCGAGGACGACGGCGCCGGGAAGGCCCGGACGCAGACGTACCCTTCGGGACACGGCCTGATCGGCATGCGCGAACGGGTGGACCTGCTCGGCGGCCGGCTGGACGCGGGCCCCGCTGCCGGGGGCTGGCGGCTCACGGCCGAACTGCCCCTCTCCCCGCCCGGCTTGGAGGCCCGCCCGTGATCCGCATCCTCGTCGTCGACGACCAGCAGCTCGTCCGCATGGGACTGCGCATGCTCTTCGAGCAGACTCCGGACATCGAGATACAGGGCGAGGCGGACAACGGCGCGGAGGCGGTACGGCTGGCCGAACGCCTCACGCCCGACGTCGTCCTGATGGACCTGCGGATGCCCGGCACGGACGGCATCACGGCCACCCGCCGCATCCTCGCCGCGCGTCCCGCCACCCGGATCGTCGCCCTCACCACCTTCGACGACGACGACCACCTGTATCCGGTGCTGGCCGCCGGGGCCTGCGGCTTCCTGGTGAAGGACACCCCTCCCGCCGAACTCCTGGAGGCCGTAAGCCGGGCCGCGGCCGGAGGGGCACCCTTCAGCCGGGACGTCCTCGACCGCCTCGTCGCCCAGGCCCTGCGCTCCCGGTCCGCCCCGGAAGGCCCCGGGGACCTCCCGGTGGCGGGCATCACCCCGCGCGAGCGGGAGGTCCTCGGGCTGCTGGGCGTGGGCCTGTCCAACCAGGAGATCGCCGACCGGCTGCACCTGGGTGTCACCACGGTGAAGACGCACGTGTCCAGCCTGATGGCGAAGACGGGCCGGGACAACCGCATCCGTCTCGCCGTCCTCGCCGTCCTCACGGGCATCACCTCGGACTGACCGGCCCCTGCTCACGCCCTGCGGCGCTGGTGGCGCAGCCGGGCGGCGGCGGCCAGGACCGGGAGGGTCACGGCCGTGGCGGCGGCGCCGAGTGCGGTGTCGGTGGCCAGGATCAGGCGGACCGTCCGCATGCCGAGGGTGAGGACCTCGCTGCCGCGCCGGCGCATGCCCTCCTCGAACCGGCGCACGGCCTCGGCCGTCGTCGTACCGCCTTCCTCGACCTCGCCCAGGTGCCGGAGCAGGGCGGCGGCATCGCGGATCGCCGCACCGGCCCCCATTCCGGCAGTGGGCGGTGTCGCGTGGACGGCGTCGCCGAGCGCGGTGATGCGGCCCGCGGGCCAGGGCGCGAGCCCGGTGGCGCGGGTCGGGGCGGCGTTGAAGCGGTACGCGGCCACGCTGTGCGGGTCGGCGCGGGCGATGACTTCGAGGGTGTGCTCGGCCCAGCCCTGTGCGCGGAACCTCCGGACCAGCGCGTCCTGCAACGCGCCGTCGCGCACGGCGCGCAGGGCGTCGGTCGCCGGGGATTCGGGGAACATGGCGCCCCAGATGTAGGTGGGGCCGGTGGTGACGGACATCCGCAGCTCGGGGGCATCGAGCGCGGCGTTGCCGACCGGATCGAGGAAGCCGGTGTACAGCGCCGCGCCCCGCGGGCCGACCGCCAGCCCCGAACGTGGTCCGAGCCGGTGCCGTTCACCGGGGCTCAGGTCGGTGCGGAGGGTACGGCCGGAGAACCCGATGATGCCCGCCGGGCTGTTGGTCCGGCCTCCCGCCAGGTGGCGTGCCACCAGGGAGTGGGTGCCGTCCGCGCCCACCACCAGGTCCGCCGGGACGGGTGCGGCGCCGTCGGTGAACAGCACCCGGGGGGCGCCGTCGTCGCCCCGGCCGACCCCGGACACCGTCCGCCCCAGGTGCAGGTCGTCGCCGACCTCCTCGGCCAGCAGCATGCGCAGCGTGATCCGGTCGACGTCGACGCCGGCATCGCCGCCGAGGTCCGGCCCGTGGCCGAGCAGCCTGCCGCGACGGTCCCAGAACGCGTCGCGGTCGCGCAGCCGCAGCGCCGAGGCCGACGCCAGCAGCCGCTGCACCGTCTCCGGCGCCACCAGTTCCCGGAGCGCCGACTGGGCCCGCCCGTCCAGGGTGATGTGGTACCCGCCCGTCGCCGCCACGTCGGTGTCGCGGTCGAACACCGCCACGTCGAACCCCCTGCGGCGCAACCCCGCCCCCAGGGCGAGTCCACCGATACCGCCACCGACCACGACAACACGCATAGCCGTCCGTCCCTTCCACCGGTCCTGTCCTTCACGGGCACTTGACGGTGACACCGGTGGTGGACACGGAGCGGCCACCACCGGGCAGGATGGGACGATGGCGAACACCTCACGACGGGCCTTACGGCTCCTGTCCCTGTTCGGATCGCGCCGCCTGTGGTCACTGCGCGAGCTCGCCGCCGCGCTCGACGTCAGCGAGCGCACGGTCCGCCGTGACGTCGAGACCCTGCGCGAGCTCGGCTACCCGGTCACCACGGTCCACGGGCCCGACGGCGGCTACCGGCTCGGTGCGGGGCACACCCTTCCGCCGCTGCTGTTCGACCACGACCAGGCCCTCGCGGTCGCGGTGGCCCTGCAGACCGCGCCCGGCACGGTGTTCGGCCTGAGCGACGACGCGGCGCGGGCGCTGGTCACCCTGGAGCAGGCCATGCCCGCCGCGCTGCGGGAATCGATGAGGTCCCTGCGCCTGACCAGGCTGCAGAACTACTGGGAGTTCCCCGCTCCCCCGATCGACCCGGCCGCGCTCACCGCCGTGGGGGCCGCGGTGCGCCACCGCCACGTCCTCGTCGCCGAAACGCTGCGCCCGGACGGCTCGCGCCCCGGCACCGGCGACGACGACTTCCTGCCCGCCCGCCGCATCGAGCCCCACCACCTGGTCGTCTGGGCCGGCCGGTGGTACCTGGTCGCCTACGACCTGGGGGACCACCAGTGGCGGGTACACCGTGTCGACCGGCTCCTCCCCCGGCCCACGACACACCTCTTCGGCCCGCGCCTGCCCCCCTGCGACGACCTCGCCCACTTCGTGATGAGCAGTCACGACCGCGGTGACACCCCCGCCGCCTGGGAGTGCACCGGCAGCGCCCGGCTCAACCTGCCGGCCGGCGTCGTCGCCCGCTGGGCACCGAGCGGCTCGGTCGTCGAGCACCTCGACGCCGAGCACTGCCGCCTCACCCTCGGAGCCTGGTCCTGGGCCGGCATCGCCGGGCTCCTCGCCACCTTCGACGCCGAACTCACCGAACTCCGCCCGCCCGAACTCGCCCGCGCGTGCCGTCGGCTGGCCGATCGCCTGGGCGGGGCGGTGCCGCACGAACCGGTCCCGGATGCCGGGTTGTCAGTGCCCTTTGGCAGCATGGGCCCATGAGCAAGGTAGTGAACTACAGCATGGCGAACCCCGGCGAGTTCGTGCGCTTCGTGCCCGCGCTGGACCTGAGCGCCGACGAAACGGAACTCCTGGACAAGATGCGCGTCCGCGCACGGGCCTACCAGGACAGCCTCGACCACCAGGGCGTGGACTGGGGACTGTCGGTCCCCGACGCCCTGGAAGAGCTCGTCTCCGGCCGGGCCGACTCCGTCGCCCCCTACGCCGGCTGCGCCTACTACACCGCCCTCCAGATCGTCATCGACCACAACGCGAGCGACAGGTCGACCCTGGCGAGCTACCGGAGCCCCATCACCTACTTCTCCGCCCTGGACGACGCCCTCAGCGCGGTGGGCGTCCCGGCCGACCTGCTGCCCTACCAGTACCTCTTCAGCGGCCCGCCCGCGCAGATCGGGTTCCGCATACCGTCCCCCCTGGAGGGCTCCCCGGAGATCGGGTGCTGGCCCCTGGCGAAGGCCGTCCCCGCGGTGGAGGCCTACCGTGCGGTGCTGGACCGCGTCGACGCCGATCTCCGGTACGACCTCGGGGAGCTCATCGAGGCCCTCGACAGCTGGGCCTCGGAGTGGAGCACGGGGCAGGGCGCCTGGTGGTGGGCCGAGGACGGCCTGATCGTCTTCTCCATCACCGGCTGACGCGCCGGGCGCACGGATCCCGCTGAGGCCCCAACTGCGGTTCCGGGCCCGGCCGGACGGGTATCGGGGCCACTGCGGTTCGCGTGCGGTGGGTGTCTGACCTCTGCGGTTCCGGTTCTCCGGTGGCGTGCCCGAGAATGGCGGCGTGGACAGTTGGATGCCGCCGGTGCAAGGACCTTTCGTGGGGCGAACGGGTGAGGTCGCCGAGCTGATGGCCGGGCTGCGGGCGCGCCGCCTGGTCACGCTGGTCGGGGGTGGCGGGGTCGGCAAGTCCCGGCTGGCCGCCGAGACGGCGCTGCGCGCGCCCGGTGAGCCGTACGAGGCCGTGTACTGGGTCCCGTTGTGGTCGTTGTCCGGCCGGGCGCTGTTCGCGGCGGCGGTGGCGGACGCCTGCGGGCTCGCCGACCATTCGGCCCGGGAACCGGCGGAGGCGCTGGGCAGCTGGATCGGCGGGCGCCGGGTGCTGCTCGTACTGGACTCCTGCGAGCACGTGCGGGAGGAGTGCGCAGCGCTGGTGGAGGCCCTGCTGGACCGCTGTCCCCGCCTGGTGGTGCTCGCGACCAGCCGTGAGCCGCTGGGGCCGCGGGGCGAACGAGTGCAGCGGGTCGACCCGTTGGACCCCGGGACCGACGGGCTGGAGCTGTTCACCGAGCGGGCCGGCGCCGTCGGCGTGCGGTGGACGGAGCCCGGGGAGCGGGAAGCGGCCGCGGCCGTGTGCCGGTGGCTGGAGGGCGTTCCGCTGGCCCTGGAACTGGCCGCCGGGCTGCTGCGGGAGCACGGTGTGGGCGACCTGGCCGCGGGCCTGGGCCGTCGGCTGGATCTCGGCGGGAGCCGGGACGCCTCCGCGGGGCCGGCGCGGCACCGGGCCCTGGTGACCACCATCGGCTGGAGCCACGAGCTGTGCAGCCCCGCCGAACGGCTGTTATGGGCCCGGATGTCGGTGTTCCGGTCCCACCCCACGCCGGAGGCGGTGCTGTACGTGTGCGGCGGGGGCCCGCTGGGGCCGACGGCGCTCGCCGCCGCCCTGGCGGGGCTGCAGGAGAAGAGCATCGTGGCCCTCGGGGACGGCCGGGTGCGGATGCTCGACACGGTCCGCGAGTACGGTGCGATGTGGCTGGCGGAGATCGGCGAGAGCGGGGCCGTGGCCGACCGGCACGCCGGCTACTTCAGCCGTACGACGGCCGCCGCGGACGAGGCGTGGTGGGGGCCGGGGCAGCAGCGGGCCTACGCCGGCCTCGCCCTCTCCCACCACGACCTCTGCGCGGCACTGGAGCACCTGCTGCTGACCGCCCCCGAGGAGGCCATGGCGATGGCCGGCCGGCTCGGGTTCTTCTGGGCGTGCTGCGGCCATCTGCACGAGGCGGGCCACTACCTGGACGAGTTCCTGCAACTGGTCTCGGCACCGGCCGCCGTCCAGGCCAGGGCGCTGTGGTCGCTGGGCGTGGTGCGCTGCCTGCAGGGGAGCTACGACCTGGCGCAGCGGCTCAGCCGCGAAGCCGGGGTCGTCGCCGAGCTCGCCGGGGAAGGGGCGCTGGTCGCGGACGCGGCGTACCTGCACGGACTGGTGCTGCTGCTGCGCGGCAAGCCGCTGACCGCCCTCCACGAGGCGGACCGGGTGCTGGCCGCCTCGATCGCCGGACCGGCCTCGCTCGCCCGCTGCCGGCTGCTGCGGGTGTTCGGCCTGACCGGATCCGGGTTCCTGGAGCAGGCGCGCACCGAGGCGGAGGCGCTGCGGGCGGACTCGGTGGCCGCGGGCGAGTACTGGGCCCGCTCCTACGCGGACTACCAGCTGGCGGTGATCGCGCTGTACGAGGAGCGGGCGGCCGACGCCGCCGGGCACGCCCGGTCCATGCTGCGCGGCAAGCAGGCGATCGGGGACGCCTTCGGCCTCGCCCTGGGGCTGGACCTGCTGGCGGTGGCCTTCGCCTCCCAGGGGCGGGGCGAGCTGTCGGCCTGCGCGTACGGTCTCGGGCACCGGTTCTGGGAGTTGGTGGGGCACCCGCAGCGCGGCACCCCCGAGCTGGGGGCCCTCCGGGAGCAGGGCGAGCGGTCGGCCCGTACGCAGGTCGGCGACGCCGCCTACGACCGGGCGTACCGGCGCGCCGCGGCGGCGGACCCCCACCGGACGCTGGACGACATGCTCTCCGAGTCCGTCGGCGAACGCGGCCGGGGGGCGTAGGGGGCGTCGCGCCGGGGCCGATCGGGTGAATAAGCGGGGCGCTCTCTTCTACTTGCGGGGGATGCGCAACCGTTCCGCCGCCCTGTGTGTCCCACACCATGCAGGAGCGACCGACTCCGATGACCAGCAGGGGGAAGCATGAAGTTCACCCGTTCCGTCATGACCACGACCGCGTTCGCCGCCCTGGCCCTGGGGGCCACGACGGCTCTGGCGGCGCCCGCCTCCGCCGCGCCCAACACCACGCCGCAGAAGGTCTGCGGCAGCGCCTACAAGACCGTGAACTCGGCCGCCATCGGCTCGCTGGGCACCGTCTACCTGACGTACAACGCCGCGAACGGCAAGAACTGCGTCGCGACCATCCGCAACAACCCGGGGGCGGCCGTGGACATGGCCCTGTGGATCGAGGTCCCCGCGACCTCGGACCGGGGCGAGGACTTCGGCCGGTACACGTCGTACGCGGGCCCGGCCTACGTGTACGGCAAGGGCCACTGTGTCGACTGGGGCGGCGGCATCAGCAACGTCCACGTGCAGGTGTACAACTCCAACTGCGGCGCGCGCAAGGAGCAGCGGGTCACCGAGGTCCGCTGACCCCGGCTCCTCCCGACCGCGGCTTGCTGTTCTCCGCGCCGCGGTCCGGCCCGCCCCGGCAGGACCCACCGGGTCCTGCCGGGGCGGGGGCGCGTCCGGCTCCCTCCCCCGCCCAGCAGACCTCGGGAACCCATGGTTCCCCGTACTGCCAGGCGTTGACGGGAAAGGCTCCCCGCCGGACGGTGCGACCGCAGCAGTCGCAGAGCAGCGTGGTGCGGGCGCCTGCGGCCTCGAGGATCCGGGCCGCCTCGCCGGCGGTATCGGCGCAGGCGGCCACCGTGACCTCCACGGGTGCGTCGGCGAGCAGGAGGCCGCTGTGCCAGAGACTGCGGCCGGTGACCGTCCGTACGGCCCGGACCGCCTCCGTCTTCCGGTCCCCTGCCGCTGTCAGCAGCACACGGAACCCCGGCTCCTCCATACCCGCTCCCCCTCCGGTCGTCGTCCGCGCACGCCATGGTGGCACGGGCCGTCCGCAGGACGGCGGTGCCCCGGCCTGAGGCCGGGGCACCGCGTGGTCAGGCGGACGGTTGCCCTGCGGAAGGCCCGGAGGGGCCGGGGGTGTCCGGGAGGCCGTAGAAGTCCGCGTAGAACGAGGAGATCCGGTCCGTGTAGCCGGCCAGTTCCGGCAGGTGGACGGTGATCGCGTCCCGGATCTGGCGGGTCAGTTCGTCCCGGCTGCGGACCGCCGGGTCGATGAAGGGTTCGAGGCGGCGGACGAGCTCGTAGTTGCTCGCGACGTCCGCGCCGCGCATCGCCTTCTCCAGTTTCGTCGCCCCGGCGGGGGCGACCGGCGGCAGTTTGCGGCTGACGAACGTGACCCGGTGCAGGATCCGCCAGCACGGCGGCTTGGCCTCGGACTGCCGGGCCTGCCGCAGCGCCGCGGCGTTGGGGTCGGCGCCTTCCAGCCACTGCCGGTCGACGACCTTGCCGTAGAAGTCCTCGAAGTTGGCCTTGTCGCTGTCCAGGTAGAAGGTCATGAAGCGGTAGGCGTCGACCCGGCCCGGAACCTCGACCGCCGTTCCGTTCTCGTACTCCGGGTTGCCGTCCTTGTCGTACTTCTGCATGTCTCCGGGGGTGTCCACCATGACGTTGAGCCCGAAGGTGCGGGTGGACTCCTTGGCCTTGGAGCGGGTCCGGTTGATGCCGCCGCCCAGGGCGGCGTCCACCTGGAAGCCGATGCCGATGCCGAAGGCCTTGAAGTCGCCGCTGATGCCCATGGTGCCCATGCCGTTGAACCGGTACGAGCCGCTGGTCGTCTCCGTCACCACGTCCGTGGTCTCCGTGGTCTCGGCGAAGAACCCGCCGTCGGCGGACCAGACGTAGGTGTTGACCAGGTCGCGGCGCGAGTAGACCCCCGCCTCGTCCCGGCCCTTGCGGTCCGGCCCCGGACCCGGCACCGGGCCGGTGAAGCGGCTCAGCAGCTCCCGGGCGCGCTCGGCGGTCGGGTCGGGGTCGTGGGTCTCGGTGGACACGCCCGCGTAGTACGCCTGGCGGCGCTGCTGGTCCTCGGTGATGCGGCGCTTGAGCGCGTAGGCCTCCTTCGGCTTGAAGTAGCTGTACTCGCCGTAGTCGGCGGCGTCCTGGTAGCTGGGGTCGAGGAGTTTGCCCCGGTCGGTGAAGCCGACCGAGCCGTCCAGGGTGCCCTGCTTGACGTAGCGGGGGTTGAGGGCGAACGGCAGCAGGTTCCAGTCCCGCGGGATGTCGGGGTTGGGCAGCATCCGGTAGGCCACCACCGCTCCGCTGTGCTCCACGCGCAGCGCGAACACGTCGGCGGTCTCGGACTGGACGAGGGCGTAGCCGGTGTTGACGGGCATGAAGCGCCGGCCGCCGGTGGGGTCGATCTGGTGCGCCGCGTCGTCCGGCTCCCAGCCTCCGCTGAGGCCGACCGTGGTGGAGCGCGCGGTGTTGACGCCCTCCGAGACGTCGGTCTGGTCGCCCCAGGCGTTGGAGAACTCCAGCGTGGCGCCGCCCCGGACGTCGTACTTGAACTGGGCCATCGGGGTCGCCACGCCGATGCCCAGCGGGGCCTGGATCATCAGGGTGGAGGAGTCGGCGTTGTTGGCCAGCTGGAAGGCGAGCGAGGTGTCGACGGTGCTCTCCCCGCCCGAGGACAGCGTCTGCACCACCTGGTCGGCCTGCTGGAACTCCACCGACGTGGCGTTGATGTAGCTCAGGGAGCTGAGCCGCCGGGTGGCGACCAGGTTCTCGGACGGGATCGGCGGCGCGCCCTCGATGTAGCCCATGAGCTGCGGGTCGAACTGCGCCTGGCCGACCCACTCGGACTTCAGGTCGCCCAGCTTGTAGCCGGTGACGAGGTTCCAGGCACCGTCCTGGACGAAGGCGTAGGCCCGCTTGAGCACGCCGCGCGTCGAACCGTCCCGGTTCCGCTGGAGGTCGGCGTACTCCCCGACGGCCGGGGTGGCGGCGATCGTCTGCACGTAGGACGGCTGCCCGGTGGCGAAGACCGGCCGGACCTCGGGGCTGTCCGAGGAGATCGGCGCCGTGGACATCAGCGGGGACGGGCGGGCCGCCGCGGTCGTGGACAGCGTCAGGTCCAGCGCGCGCGGGCCCTGGTCGCGGAGGGTGGTGGCGTCGGCCTCGGTCGACTCGTCGTCGAACGCGTAGGAGGCGATGAGGTCGGGGGCGTCCCCGATCAGCCGGCCGAAGAGGTTGTCGAGGATCTGTTCCTCGGTGCGGGCCCTGCGCCAGACCCGTACCTCTTCCAGGACGCCGGTGAAGCGCTCCCGCTGCCCGGTCGCGTCGGTCCGGCCGCCGAGCGCGAACTGCTCGGCCCCGTAGGCGCCCCCGGCCGGGGCGTCGGCGGCGGCCAGCAGGGTGTGCTGCGTGGCCCGGCCGTTGACGTACAGCCGGAAGGTGCTGCCCCTGGGGTCGGGGTTCTTCACCCACTTCACCCCGTGCAGCCGGACCTGGTGGCTGCCGGCGGAGTCGGCGGCGGCGTTGCCGAGCTTCTCCTCGAACCGCCAGTGCGCGATCAGCCCCTCGGGCCGGAGCGGCTGTCCGCCCCAGGACCGGTCGTCGGTCACCGGGAGGTCCGCTCCGACCTCCTTGGCGGCGCGGGCGGTGTTCCAGATCCGGACCTCGCCGATCACGCCGGTGAACGGGTGGTCGCCCCCGCCGCGGCGGCCCCGGCCGATGTCCAGGGCGCCCGGGTGGCCGAGGTCGGGGGCCTGGTCGTAGCGGGCCCTGCCGGCCTCGGCGCCGTCGATGTGGAAGGTGATGTCGGACCACTGCCGGACGACGATGGAGTCGACGAACTCGGCGACCGCCTTGGCCGCGGAGGCGCCGCCGGACGAGGCCAGCTCCTTGGGGACGCGCATCTCCTCGCGGTTGTCGCCGATCTTCCGGACGATCCCGATCCGGTGGCAGGTGTCGGCCTTGACCCTGCCGCTGGAGTTCAGCCGCACTTCGGCGCCGGAGGCGTCCTCGAAGGCGAAGAACAGCCTGCCGTCGGCCTCGATCCCGAACTGGTAGGGGACCCGGCGGCCGCGGCCGTCGTCGATCCGGCCCTTGGACAGCAGGCCCTGGGCCGCGCCGAGTCCGCCGGTCTGCAGGAACACCTCCAGGGTGAGGTCCTTGGCGATGTTCAGGTCGTCGGTGTGCGGGGTGTCCCCGTGGACGCCACGGGCGAAGCGCAGCGCCCAGGACTGCTCGAAGACGGCGGCGACGTGGGTCCAGGTGTCGGCCGGAACGAGGGCGCGGCCGGCGGCGAAGGCTTGGCCGACGCCCGCGACGAGCTGCCGTTCGCCGGCGGCGTTCGGCGCGCCGAGCGCGAGGGTGTACGCCGAGTCGGCGCCCGGGTGGGCGTGCAGGACGCGTACCGAGCCGTCGCCGTCGCGGGCCGGGGCGTCGGCGGGGACCGCGGACGGCTTGACCCAGGCCTCGACGGTCAGGTCGTCGGCGTGCCGGGCCGCCTGCAGGTTCGCGGCCGGCAGGGCCGGCGGCTCGGTCTCGGCGGCGAAGCGCAGCGCGCGGCCGGGCAGGTCGCCCCACCAGCGCGAGGGGCGTGCCTCGCCCTCGTCGGAGGCGGTGCCGTCCCGGACCGCTCCGGTGACTCCGCCGATCAGCGCGGCGGTGACGGAGCGGGAGCCGTACTCGCCCCCCGAGCCCGGGACGTCGTGGGTGACGAGCTCCGGGGCGTAGGAGACGAGCCGGACGGCGGCCCCGGCGGGGATCGTGGCGGTGCTCGGGCCGTGGGTCAGCCGCAGTTCGGTGTCCTTCGCGGCGACGGCCCCGGTGAGCGCGTACAGGGTGCCGCCGACGTCGAGCAGGTCGCCGGCGGTCAGCGCGCGCCGTGCGCCGGGATCGGCGAGGGTCAATACGCCGTCCTTGAACGAGGCGGCCGTCCCGACCGGGACCGGTTCGGCGCGGACGCCGTTCAGGGCGTTCACGAGGGCGGCCGTGTTCCGCGGCAGCAGCTTCCAGGTCTCGGTGGCGATGCCGCCGCCGGAGAGCGTCAGGGTGCAGCGGTCGGCGAACGGGCCGACGGTGTCCGCGGCGACGGTGACCGTGACCTTGCCGAGGTCGAGCGCCGCGTCCCGGGCGGCGAGCCGGACCGTGACGGAGTCGGTGGCGGTGAGCACCTTGCCGGCGCGGCCGACGGCGGTGTCGTAGAAGATGCCGGTGAACCGGTCCCTGGCGTCGCGGTAGTACAGGCCGACGTGCCCCGTGCCGCTGTCGGCGAGGAAGGGGGTGCCGGACGCGGTGGCGAAGTCGAGTACGGCCCCGGTCCAGCCGAGGCCCGTGGCGTCCTGGCCGAGCTGCGCCATGGGCAGGACGCGGTCGCTGCGGCCCTTGGTGCCGCCGGTGATGCGTCCGAGCCGTTCCTCCTTCGTGGCCAGGGCGCTCTTGAGCCCGGTGACCCGGTCGGTGTGGGCGGTGAGGTTCGCCGGGCCGTTCGCGACGAGGTCGCGGCGGCGGCCGGCGGCGGCGAGGGCCTCGGCGGCCTTCCTGGCGTCGTCGTCGGACGGGGTGTCGGCGACGCAGTAGACGGCGACGCGGCCGCCCTGGTTCTGCCCCATGACCAGCTTCGTGTTCCTGCCGTCCCAGTCGAGGACGTTCCCGTAGCCCCTCTCGACGGTGGCCTTGGTCTCGCCGCCCGTCTTGAAGCCCATCTCCGTGCGGTAGCCGGAGCCCCGGGCCTGGAAGTCCACGTACACGGCCTCGTAGCGGCTCCTGCGCAGGACCACCGAGGAACCGTCTCGGGCGAGGACCTCGTCCGTGCCCGGGCTGACCAGGGTGTGGAGGGAGTTGCTGCCCCAGACCAGGTTCCAGCGGGTCGAGGCGTCGGCCGGGTCGGCCAGCTCCACGGCCGTGGCCACCTCGTAGTCCTTGTCCCCGTCGGGGTCGGCGACCCTGAGCAGCCGGATGTCGGTGTCGTTGTCGAAGTAGACCCGGCAGGGCGTGCTGGTCCCCGCCTTGCGCTGGCTCCCGATGGCGGTGGTGGCCCTGCCGAGGGCGCTGCGGAAGGCCTCCCGGATGCGGCCGGGGTGCTCGATGTCCTGCCGGAGGTTCTCCAGGTCCGCCTCGGCGGCCTCGATGTCCTTGCGGAGCCGGGCGATCTCCGTGTTGAGCCGGTTCTCCTCGGCCGGATCGACCTCCTCGATGCCGGAGCCGACCGTGGGGAGCTGGAGCACGTCCTTGATCTGCGCGAGGCGGCCGTCCCGGGCGACGGCGACGTCGAGGGCCGCGATCCGGTTCGTCTTGTCGGTGTCCTTGCCGGTGGCGCTCACCAGCCAGGTGAGCAGGACCCGGGCCTGGCGCTTGAGCGGCTTGGTCCGGCCGTCGTGTCCGGTCCTGGCGTCCTCCTGCTGGTGCAGGAGGACGGCGGACAGGCCGCCGGCGGTGCTGCGCCCGGAGATGCGGAAGGAGTCGCGGCGGATGCCGGGGTGGTCGGCGACCGGTGCGTCGGAGGCGGTCCAGCGGGCGCTCTTGCTGAAGTAGCCGTCCAGGCCGCTGTCGCTCTGGTCGTAGACGTAGTCCCCCTTCCCCTCGTCGAACCGGTAGTACAGGACCAGTCCCGGTTCGTCGCCGACGAGGCGCTCGCCCCGGGTGGCCGCGATGCGCTCGGGTTTGCGGGCGCGGGACCAGAGGCGGAACTCGTCGAGGTAGCCGGTGAAGTAGGGGCCTTCTTCGGGGGTCTTGCAGCCGAAGAAGACCTTCGTCGGGGTGCCGGCGGCGGCCAGCGGGCCGGACGCCACCAGCTGGTCGCCGGCGTAGAGGGCGGCGTGCGTGCCGTCGTAGACGGCGCAGACGTGCACGTACGTGCCGAGGGGGACGGCCGTGCCGGTGCCGGCGTCCGTGCCGGTGCCGGCGGCGAGGGTGGCGGTGGGTCCGTGGGCGAGGACGAGCTTGCCGTCGGCGTCGGTGGACAGGGCCAGGCCGCCGTCCGTGGCGATGAGGGTGGCGGGCTTGGCGGTCGGCTTGACCCACGCCTCGATCGTGTAGGCGCCGGTACCGAATGCCGCCGGTGCGGAGGCCTTGCCGTACGGCTTGCTGTCCGGGCTCAGGAACCGGAGCGCGGACTCGGCGAACGTGGTCTCGGGCGTGACCGGGACGAGCGGCTTGCCGCTGAACGGGCAGGTTCCCGGGGCGCGTTCCAGGACGGAGTCCCGGTGCTGCGGTTCGGGGCTGGTGTAGAAGCGGGTGCCCTGGGTGTGGAACAGGCCGTCCTCGCCCTGCTCGACGTTGATCGCGTCGATGCGCTGGGCCTTGGCGTTGTGGACGAAGAACTGCCAGCGCTGGACGTCGGCGACCGCGGTGGGCACCAGCAGCACGGTGAACCGGCCGTCGGTGACCCGGCCGGCGAAGCCGAGCTCCAGGGTGGGCTCCAGGAACGGGTTGCCGTCCATGTCGGTGGTGCCCAGGGAGTCCTTGGCCGTCTCGGGCCGGTCGCGGTGCCGGCTGCGGCGGTAGCGGACCTCTTGGACGGGCTTGAGCTCGCCGCCGGCCATGACGAAGCGGTCGCAGAGCAGGGCGTCGGGGGCGATGACGCGGTTGCCTTCCGCGGCCCCGGTCGCCTTCCTGCCGTCGGGGGTGCGGTACAGCGCGTCCGGGTCGGTGGCCCCGACGGCCTGCCGGAAGACGAAGACGTGCCGGCCGTCGGAGAGGGCCTGGAACGGTGCGGAGGCGGTGAGCCGGGCCGTGGAGGACAGGAAGGGGTCGGTCTCGTCGTCCCGGAAGAAGTCGTCGGGGCCCTGCTCGACGCGTCCGCCCTCCCGGACCTTCGGCAGCAGGGCCGCGCCGAGCGCCGCGTACCCGGCGCGGGCGATCTCGCGCGGGAACACCAGCTCCTTGGGGTCTTCGGCCCAGTGCCGGACGTCGAGGTCGGGGTTTCCGTTCTCGTCCTCGCCGGCGGGCGGGGCGACTGCGGCGTCGAGGTCGAGGACGCTGTAGTAGAGGCGTCGCCGGTCGTCGAGGGCCAGCGCCACGGTGGTGCCCTGGTGGCGGACGAGGGTCGTGTGGACGTAGGTGCGGTCGTTGTAGATCTTCAGCCTGCTGCCGGCGGCTCGTCCGGTCGTCACGCGCGGTGGTCCCTTCCTCAACGGCATCCCGTACACCACGGGGTTGGAACGACCTGCCCGAGTCCACTGGTGAGAACCCTCGTCCTGCGGGATTGGCGCGAAGGGGCCGCTCGGGCCGGAACCGCGTCGTCGGCGCGGACGGGTCAGGGGCCGGTGGCCGGGGTGTGCGTCCGACCGGCCGGTTCGACCGGTGAGGCGAAGAGGCATTCCGGTGTCACGCGCTCGTCGTGACCCGCCGCCTGCATGATCATGAACTGGAACCCGTCGGCGTCCGGGTGCCGGTCGCGGTGCCGGATCCGGAGCCAGTCCCGGAGGATCCGGTACGCGGGGGTCTCCCGCAGCTCGGGAAGTCCTTGCGCGGCGTGGAAGGCCACCTCCTGGCAGAGGTCGAGGACGGCCTTCTGCTCGCGGCGCTGGGGGAACCACACCATCTGCAGGGCCGATCGCTGCGCGATGCGGGAGACGATCTCCCATTCGCCGGCGATCACCCCCCGGACCGGGCGGTGGAGCGCTCGGCCGGCGCCTGCGCGGCGGCGTGGGAGACTCCCCCGGACTGCTGGGCCTGCTCGGCCGCCGTGGCGGGCCGGCGGCCAGGACGCCGACCGTGCTGGCCTGCGCGCAGCGGGCCGGCTACGTCCCGGAGGGGACGCACCGGGCCCGCACCGTCCATCACGGGTCCCGCCGGGACGCCTGGATAGCGGCCCTGCTGCCGCAGGACCTGGGGCGCGCACCGTCCGTCCCGTACCCGGGCGGCCCGGCCCGCTGAGGGACGGCCACCGTCGGCATGTGCCCGCGCACCTTCCACCGCCGGGCAGAATCCGGCCTTGAGTCTCCAGTGGGTGGAGACCTCAGGGTGGGGGCATGGACGGCGCGGACACGTGGTTTTCGATCGGGGAGCTGGCCCGGAGGTCCGGGCTGGCGGTGCGGACCATCCGGTTCTACTCCGACGCGGGGATCGTCGCGCCGGCCGGTCGTAGTCGTGCCGGCTACCGGTTGTACGACGACGGCGCGCTGGTGCGGTTGGAGCTGGTGCGGACGCTGCGCGAGCTGGGTGTGGATCTGCCCGGTGTGCGGCGGGTGCTGGATCGAAAGCTGTCGGTGGCCGAGGTGGCCGCGGTGCACGCCGATGTGGTGGACGCGCAGATCCGGGCGTTGCGGTTGCGCCGGGCGGTGTTGCGGCTGGTGGCCGAGCGCGGGTCGGGTGAGGAGGAGGTCCGGTTGATGCACGGGATGACGCGGCTGTCGGCGCGGGAGCGCCGGCGGTTGGTGGACGGGTTGGCGGAGGGGGCGGAGGAGTCCGTGGCGGCCATGGTGCGGGTGGCCGCGCCGGATCTGCCGGAGGATCCGTCGGTGGAGCAGGTGGCTGCGTGGGTGGAGCTGGTGGAGCTGATGCGGGACGAGGGCTTCGGTGAGGTGTTCCGGGCCGGTCCCGGGGTCGAGGGTCCGGTGGATCCCCGGGTCGAGCGGTACTGGCGGCTGGTGTGGGTGGTGAACGGCTGGGAGGTGGTGCCGGGCTGGGTGCCCTAGTGCTGTGACCGCATGGGTTCACCGGGTTGCTCGTCGTGCTGGTCGGAAGTGACGACTTCCCACCAGCAGGGGAGGCGGGACCACTGCGAACAGCAGCCTGACCGCCCGGTCTGGCAGCCCTTCGCGGGCACACCCCTACGTGTCGAAGGGTTTGTAGCGGGCGTCGCCTCCGGGCCAGGCGTGGTCCATGAACGGCGCCCGGTCGAGGCCGTCGTAGCAGCGCATCAGGAAGTCGGTGAAGCTGCCGCTGGTGCGGTACCACTGGGCGCACTCGCTACCGACCACGATCTCCCAGTTGTCCGGGTCCGGGTCGTTGGCCAGGAAGTAGTACTCGCTGCTGTGCTCGTCGTGGCCCCAGCTGATGAGCCCACCAGGGTCAGGGTGGAAGGGGAAGGGGTAGAGGTCCTCCCCGCCTTTCCGTGCATCGCGCCAGAGCTCCAGGGACCAGAAGTCCTCGAGTTCGGCAGGGGTCATGAGACCGGTCGGCCGGTCGAGGTGGAGGTACCCGCCGAGGGTTCCGGGCCCGTACACGTCCATGAAGGCCTTGTAGTCCGCGGGGAGCGTGACACCGAGGTGCTGTTCGGAGGCCTCCCAGACCTCTCGCCGTGGCCGGCCCCACGCCTCCTCCGGCTTGCCGAGCAGTGCCTGGAGGCGTTGCAAGGATGGCATGTCTTCCCTCGTCCCTGATGTACGACCGGCCGGGAACATCATCAGGCCTCCCTCTGACAACACCGAGGGGGCCCTGCGTCCTCGACCCGGCGAACCTTCCCGGTCACAGCACCAGGGGGTGTCCGCGCGAAGCCGAACGCGCCGATCAGCAGGGGCAGGCGGAACTCCGCGCCGCCCGGCCCGGTCGTGCCCGCCGTCGGAACCGGGCACGGCCGGCAGGCTCCGCAACTCCGGCGGTCCGCAGGCAGGGGAGGATCGCACCAGGTGCGTACCGCGTCCCGTGCGGACCCTGCGACCCGCCCCCTCCGGCTACGGCTACGGCTCCAGGGCGGCGATGGTGAAGTGCCGTACCTCCAGGGGCGCGAGGAGGTACTCGTCCTCCCCCGGCAGGACCACGGGCCGGCTGCGCCAGTCCTCCCCCGCGAAGTCCACCAGGTCCTGCTCGCTGCGCCAGCGGCTCACGTACAGCAGTGAGTCGGGCGGCGCGATCAGCACCTCGTGGCCCACCAGGCCCGGGTGGCGGTCCGGGAACTCGCGGACCGCGGCCACGATCATGTCGTGGAACGCCTCGAAGCGGTCAGGACGTACGCGTGCCTCACTCACCCTGATGATCACGGCCACCAGGGTGCCACGCGCACCGGCACCCGCAAAAGTAGGGTCGTGCATACTTTTGCGGGTGGGTGGTACGGCGTTCCGGCTGGGCCGCACTGACCAGGGGACAGCCAGACATGGACACCGGTACACCGGCCACCGGCGGCTTCGGCGCGCTTCTGCAGCGGCTGCGGACGGAGGCCGGGCTGAGCCAGGAGGAGCTGGCGCACGCCGCGGGGGTGAGCGTGCGGGCCCTGTCGTACATGGAACGCGGACACACCCGGGGCCCGCAGCGCCGCACCGTCCAGGCGCTGGCCGCCGCCCTGGGACGGGACGCGGCCGGAGCCCTGGAGCTGGAGCAGGCCGCGAGCCTGGGCCGTCCCCGGCCGGCCCGCCCGGCCGAGGCCCCCCGGCCCGCCGCGGCGGCGGACGCCGAGGCGCGGGCCGGCGCACCCGACCTGCTGCCGCGCGCGCCGCGCGGCTTCCACGGGCGGGAGGCGGAGCTCGCCGCCCTGTCCCGGGCCGCCGAGGGCGAGGCGCCCGTCTGCCTGGTCATCGGGCCCGCCGGGGTCGGGAAGACGGCCCTCGTCCTGCACTGGGCCCACCAGCGCGGTGCCGGATTCCCCGACGGGCGGCTCTACGCCGACCTGCGCGGCTTCGGCGACACGGGCGAGCCCGCCCTCATGGAGGTGCTGCGCGAGTTCCTGCCGGCGCTCGGCGTGCCGCACGACCGGATCCCGGAGTCGGTGACCGGCGCGGCCGCACTGTTCCGTTCGCTCGCCGCCGACCGCCGGCTCCTCGTGGTGCTCGACAACGCGCGCGACTCCGACCAGGTCAGGCCGCTGCTGCCGGGCGGCCGGCACTGCGTCACCGTCGTCACCAGCAGGCACCGGCTGCCGGGGCTGATCGTCACCGACACCGCGCAGCCCGTCGCCGTGGACGTGCTCGGGCCGGAGGACGGCACCATGCTCCTCGCCGGGGTCCTCGGCACGGAACGGGTGCACGCGGAGCCCGCGGCCGCCCGACGGCTGGCCGAGCTCTGCGGCGGGCTGCCCCTCGCGCTGCGCGTGGCGGCCGCCCGGCTGGCGCAGCGGCCCGGCTGGTCGCTGGGCGCGATGGCCGCCGAACTGTCGGACGAGTCGCGCCGGCTGGGCCTGCTGGACGTGGAGGACACCGGCGTACGGGCGGCGCTGCGCGTGACGCTGCAGCAGCTCCCGTCGCCGGTCTCCCGCCAGTTCGCCGGTCTCGGCCGCCACCCCGGGACGCACGTCGACCGGTACGCCGCGGCGGCCCTGGCGGGTACGGACCCGGCGGCCGCCGAGGACTGCCTGGAGCGGCTGGCCGTCGCGCACCTGGTCACGGAGACGGCGCCCGGCCGGTGGACGATGCACGATCTGGTGCGGCTGTACGCACGGAGCCTGGACGCCGGCCCCGACGCGCTCAAGCGGGTGCTCGACCACTACGTCGCCACGGGCACCGCGGCCGTGGCGGCCGCCGAGCCGGGCAACGAGGAGTGCTTCCCGCTGCCTGCGGACCACCTGCCGCCCGCCGCCGTGCGGGAGTTCGCCGACCGGTCCGCCGCCGTGGCCTGGTACGCGGCCGAGCGCGACGACCTCGCGCTGGCGGTGGCCGCGTCGCACGCCGCGGGGCTGCACGGCAGGACCTGGCGGATCGTGCTGACGCTGTGGCCGCTGATCGTGTGGCGGGTACGGGACGGCTGGGCTCCGCTGCTGGAGACCGGGCTGGAGGCGGCCCGGGCCGACGCCGACCGGCACGGCGAGTCGCGGATCCTGAACGTGCTCGGCTGGGTGCTGATCGAGGAGGGGCGCATCCCGGAGGCGCTGGCCCACCTGGCGGCCGCCTCGGCGCTCGCCTCCCGGGCCGGCGACGCGGTGGCCGAGGCGAACGCCCTGATCGTGCTGGCCGTGGCCCAGGGGGCGCTCGGCAGCCTGGACGAGGCCGAGGAGGGCTGCGAGCGGGCGCTGGAGCTGGCGCGCGGGGCCGCCGACCGGACCATCGAGCGCCTGGCCCTGCAGCACCTCGCCCGGCACCGGGCCGACGCCGGGAAGTGGCGCCGGGCCCTCGACACGGCGACCGAGGCCCTGGCCTTCGACGACCGGCCGGACACGACCGACGTGCCCCGGATCCTGCTGCTGATGGTGCGGGGCGAGGCGCTGCTGGGCCTCGGGGACGAGGACGCGGGCGTCCGCCAGCTCGAAGAGGCGGCCCGGGAGGCGGAGACCGCCGGCTACGAGGACGGCGCGGTCCGCGCGCTCGCCGCCCTGCTGAAGGTGTCGCCGGACCCGGCCCTCCGGGCCCGCCACGACGCGGCGGTCGCCCGGCTCACCACGCGGGCCTGAGCGCTCCCGCCGCTCCCGCCGCTCCGGCCCGGCCAGGTGCCGGGATTGGTCCCCGCCGGTGAACCGCGTGCGACCGCTTCGGCCGTGCCCAGGACGTACCCCCTTCCTCCCCGGGGCTGTGCCACGCTGTCCCGTACGCCGGACTCCCCGAACGGAAGGCTGGACCGTGCGGAAACTGGTCTACGGGATGAACCTGACCCTGGACGGCTACGTCGCCGCCCCCGGCGACGACATCGGCTGGAGCGGGCCGCCGAGCGACGAGCTGTTCCAGTGGTGGCTCGACCACGAGCGGGCGACCGACCTCACGCTGTACGGGCGCAAGCTGTGGGAGACGATGAGCTCCTACTGGCCGACCGGCGACCTGCAGCCGGGCGCCACCGCGGCGGAGATCGAGTTCGCGCGGAACTGGCGGGACACGCCGAAGGTGGTGTTCTCCTCGACGATCGACCAGGTCGGCTGGAACGCCCGCCTCGTCACCGGCGACGCGATCGCCGAGATCACCCGGCTCAAGGCCGAGGACGGCGGCCCGATGAGCATCGGCGGCGCGACCCTCGCCGGGGCGGTCATGCGCGCCGGGCTGATCGACGAGTACGAGATCGCCACCTACCCGGTCCTGGTGGGCAGCGGCACCCCGTTCTTCGCCCCGCTGGACAACTGGGTGAACCTGAACCTCCTGGAGACGCGGACGTTCCCCGGCGGCGTGGTCCTGACCCGGTACGCGACGAGGCGCTGAGCAGCAGCACCCACACGCCGACGAACTGCCGCCCGGCGGGCGGACAGCGGCTCTCCGGCTCCGTGCCGCCACGGGGGAGAGGACGCCGTGCACTCCTTCGTCACCCTCGTCACCCATGCCGTCCGTCGCGACGCGGCCTTCCAGGCGGGCCTGGACGAGCGTGTCGAGGCCGCGCAGGCGGCCCTGGAGGCGGCCGAGGCCGACACCGCCCGGGAGGACGCCGTCCGCAGCGAGCTCGACGCCGGCTCCCCTCCGGGTGAACCGGCAGCCTCCGGAATCCGGAACGCGACCGGTCCCCGCGCCGAGCGCCGTGCACACCCCGGCGGTGGCTACCCTGTGCGTCATGCGTCCGATGACCCGGGAGGAACGCGAGGCCTTCCTCGCGGAGCCGTACGTGGGGATCCTCAGCGTGGCGGCCGAGCCGGGGCGTGCTCCCCTGACCACCCCGATCTGGTACGCGTACCGGCCCGGCGGGTCCGTCACGGTGATCACCTCCCCCGGCGCGCGCAAGACCCGGCTCATCGGGGAGGCGGGCCGGTTCGCGTTGTGTGCGCAGGTGGCCGACGTCGAGGACTACCGGTACGTGACGGTGGAGGGCCCGGTGACCGGGATCGGGCCGGCCTCGGAGCGGGAGCGCTTCGACATGGCCGCGCGGTACATGGGTGAGGCCGCGGCCGGCTACGTGAACGCGACGCGGGAGGAGGCGGCCGACTACGTCGCGATCCGGATGCGGCCCGAGCGGTGGAACACCTTCGACTTCCGACGGGTTCCCGGCTGAAGGGTGCCGCCGGGCCCGGGCCCGGTGGGGGCCGGGCCGCGGCGGCGGGGTCGGTCAGGACTGTTCGCGGAGGCCCCACGGGGAGTCGTACGCGGTCAGCAGGTCGAGGAACGGGCGCGGCGGGAGTGCCTCCGGGCCGAGGACGCCCGACCGGTCCCAGACACCGTCGGCGATGAGTTCGAGCGCCACGACCGGGTTGACGGCGGTCTGCCACACCACGGCCTGCGAACCGTACTCGCGCATCGACCACTGGTTGTCCACCACGTGGTACAGGTACACCTCGCGCGGCCGGCCGTCCTTGGTGCCCTTCACCCAGGTCCCCGCGCAGGTCTTGCCCGACATGCGGTCGCCGAGCGCGGCCGGGTCGGGCAGGCACGCCGCCACCACGTCGCGCGGGGAGACCCGTACCGGGGTGCCGTCCGCGGCGCGCACCGTGACCGGTTCGGTGGAGTCCAGGCCCAGGGCGTGCAGGGTCTTCAGCTTGCCGATGAAGTCCTCGCCCAGGCCGTACTTGAAGGTGACCCGGCGGGCGTCCACCCAGCGCGGGACCAGCAGCACCTCCTCGTGCTCGACGTTGACGCACTCGACCGGGCCGATGCCCTCCGGGAAGTCGAACACCTCCGGCTCGCTGAACGGCTCGGTGGTGAACCATCCGCGGTCCCGCTCGTAGACCACCGGCGGGTTCAGGCACTCCTCGATCGTCGTCCAGATGTTGAAGGACGGGGCGAAGTCGTGGCCCTCGACCGTCAGGTTCGCACCGTCGCGAATGCCGATCTCCTCGATCTCGTCGAAGAGTTCGTCGGCCGCGTACCGGGCGAAGACGTCCGACAGGCCGGGCTCCACGCCCATTCCGACGAGGGCCAGCCGGCCCGACTTCTCCCAGGCCCCGGCCCGCTCGAACTGTGCGTCGCCGAGCTTGACCCCGCACTCCTCGTAGGGCTTGCCGGGGTGCGGCCGGGACAGGGACATGGCCATGTCGACGTAGTGGCTGCCGGCGGCGAGGGCCGCCTCGAACAGCGGCATGACGAACCGCGGGTCCGTGGCGTTCAGCAGGACGTCGCACCCCTCCTCGGTGAGGAGCGCGGTCACGGCCGCCTGGTCGGAGGCGTCGATGCGGCGTGCGTGGAACCGGCCGCCGGCCTCGCCGAGCGCGGTCACGGCGGCCTCGGCGCGGGCCGGGTCGTAGTCGGCGACCACGAAGCGGTCGAAGAAGTTCCGGCGGGCCGCGATCCGGGTGATCGCGGTACCGACGCCACCGGCGCCCACTAGCAGAACACGCATGACGAAACCCTCTCTCGGTGAGGTCCGCGGAGATCCGCGCCTCGTGGGAGGGATGAAAGCCGGGGTCGCAAGATAAGGTCAATGGTGTTGGCATAAGAGTTGCGGTGTGAGGAGGGAAGGTTCGCGATGGCGAAGCCCGTGGTCCCCGAGGAAGCCCGTCGGCGGCGGCGCCCCACCCGGCAGGGGGTCGTCCTGTCCGAGCGGCTGATCGTCGAGACCGCCCTGCGGATGCTGCGCGAGCACGGCAGCGCGGGCCTGTCCGCCCGCCGTCTCGGCGCCGCCCTCGGCGCCGATCCCTCCACCCTGTACCGGTACTTCGACGGCATGGACGCCCTCACCCTCGCCATCGGCGAGGAGCTCATCGGCCGGGCCCTCGACGGCTGGACGGTCACCGGCCGCTGGCGTCACGACCTGCGCGAACTCGGGCTGCGCATCCACGGCGCCTACCTCTCGCACCCGCAGGCGGCCGTGCTGACCGCCGGCCGCGTGACCGGCCGGCCGCGCGAGATCGCCGCCGACGAGGCCATCCTCGGCATCCTGCGCACCGCGGGCTTCCCCGACCCGGAGGCGGTGCTGATCTACCACGCCTTCATCGACCAGAGCCTGGCCTTCGCGGCCCTCGACGCCGGCTCCCTCGCCCTGTCCGAGCCGTCCCGGACCTCCGACGAGGGGCAGTGGGAGTCCACGTACGCCCGGCTGCCGGCCGACGAGTTCCCGCACATCGGCGCCACCCGGCGGCTGCTCGCCGCCCGCATGAACCACAGCGCCTACCCGGTCGCCCTGGACATGCTGCTCGCGAGCGCGGAGGCCCGGCTCCAGGCCCTGCGGACCGGCTGACCCTGCCGCCCCCGGACCTGCGCGGGGCCTGCGCGGGACCTGCGCAGGGCCTGCGCGGGGTCCTTATGCCAACACCATTGACCCCTTCCCGCCCGCGCGGGTTTCCTCTTCGCAGTTCACGCCCTGTTCACACCGCGCCCGCCACCGCGCGGCCCGCACACCGCACCAAGTACAGCGAGGGACAATGGCCGCAGACACCCCGCCGGAAACCACTCCCCGAGCCGCCACGGCCACCGCCACGGCCGCACCCGCCGCGCGCACCGCCGCGCCCGCGGCAGCGGTCCCCGGCGGGAAGGGGAAACCGGCGGCGCAGGCTCCGGCCGGCGCCCTCACACCGGACGCGATCGGCTTCCTCGACGCCCTCGCCATCGGCCTGAACGCCACCTCCCCCGCGTACTCGCTGGCCGCCGTCATCGGCCCCCTCGTCGCCCTGGTCGGCGTCCACGCCCCCGGGGTGATGCTCGCGTCCTTCGTCCCGATGCTGCTGATCGCCTCCGCCTTCCACTTCCTCAACCGGGCCGATCCCGACTGCGGCACGACCTTCTCCTGGGTCACCCGCGCCCTCGGCCCCACCACCGGCTGGCTGGGCGGCTGGGCCATCGCGATGACCGGGGTGCTGGTCGTCGGCTCGCTCGCCGACGTCGCCGTCGGCTTCGGACTGCTCGCCGTCGGGGCCGACGGCCTGGCCGCGAACACCCTGGTCCGCGAGGTCCTCACCGTCCTGCTGATCCTCGTCATGTCCTGGCTCTGCGTACGCGGCACCGAGGTGTCGGCCCGCTTCCAGAACGTGCTCGTCCTGCTCCAGGTGCTGTGCCTCGTGGTGTTCGCGGCCGTGGCCGTGTACCGCGTGTACGCCGGCACCGGATCCCTGGACGCCGTCCGCCCGGCCGCCGGCTGGCTCAACCCCTTCGGGGCGGGCGGCTCCGCGCTCACCGGCGGGCTGCTGCTCGGCGTCTTCGCGTACTGGGGCTGGGAGTCCGCCGTCAACCTGACCGAGGAGACCAAGGACTCCGCCAACGCCCCCGGCCGGGCGGGCATCTGGTCGACGGTGGTGCTGCTGGCGACCTACGTGGCCGTGGCCTTCGCGGTCGTCGCCTACGCCGGCACCGCGTACCTCGCCGGTCAGGCCGACGCGGAGGAGGACGTCTTCGCCGCGCTCGCCCACGAGGTGCTCGGCGGCTGGGACTGGATCCTGCTCCTCGCCGTCGCCACCTCCGCGCTCGCCTCCACCCAGACGACCATCATCCCGGCCTCCCGCACCGCCCTGTCCATGGCCCGCCGCAAGGCGCTGCCCGCCGCCTTCGGCCACATCGACGCCCGCCGGGGCACGCCGGGCACGAGCACCTGGTGGGTCACCGGCACGGCGATCGTCTGGTACGTCGTCATCCACCGGATCAGCGAGAACGCCCTCGCCGACTCCCTGACGGCCCTGTCGCTGCTCATCGCCTTCTACTACGCCCTCACCGGCATCGCCTGCGCCGTCTGGTACCGGCGCCGGCTGCTGCGGGGGCCGGGCCCCTTCCTGCTGCTCGGTGCGGGCCCACTGCTGGGCTCGGCCATGCTGATCTGGCTGCTGGTCGAGTCCGTCGCCGACATGGCCGATCCGGAGAACGCCGCCAGTACGACCGCCTGGTTCGGGCTGGGCGCCCCGCTGGTCATCGCGCTCTTCCTGGCCGGGGCCGGAGTGGTGCTGATGCTGCTGCGCCGCGCCCGGTCCGGAGCCTTCTGGCGCGAACGCCCGGGCGTGGCCCCCGAGGCACCGTAGGGCCCGCGCGCGCACCGGGTCACGGCCGGCCGGGCCCGGCCGGAGATCAGGGCCGGGAACGGACGGCATAGGATCCGCGGCATGGACGAACGGGGGGCCGGGCCGGTGGCCCGGCACGTGCTGGAAGGGGTGCCGGCCGGCGGGGAGGAGGTACCGGGCCTGCTGCGCGGGCTGGTGACCCCGGGCCAACGCCAGGAGTCCTGGCTGCGGTTGGAGGACCTGCTCGGCTGGAGGTCCGACGCCCCGCTCTTCCTCCACACCGTCCCGCAGCTCCTCGTCCTGCTCCCGCAGCTCGACGAGCGGCGGCTGGCGCAGGTGCTCGACTTCCTGGCCCGGCGCGGGCACGGCACCTGCCACGCTCCCGTGGGGGTGGACCGCAGGGCGTACGACCTGTTCACGAACGCCTGGCCGCACGTACTGCCCCTGGTCC
This sequence comes from Streptomyces sp. NPDC090077, assembly GCF_044747545.1. Classification (NCBI taxonomy): domain Bacteria; kingdom Bacillati; phylum Actinomycetota; class Actinomycetes; order Kitasatosporales; family Streptomycetaceae; genus Streptomyces; species Streptomyces sp. NPDC090077. The sequence continues at coordinate 314,806 of NZ_JBIVEG010000002.1, read as the reverse complement.
CGCACCGGGCGGCGGGCGTGCGGACCGGCGCGGCCTGGGTGCTGCGCTCGATCCGCTGCACCGAGCCGGCCGTGCTCGGCGCGCTGCGGCGGAGTGCCGCCGTGGAGGAGGACCCGACGGCGCTCGTGTCCCAGCTCCTGGCGGTCGGGGAGCTGTCCGGGGACCGGGAGTGGCTGCTGCCCTGGCTGGAGCACGGGCATCCGCTGGTCGCCCTGGCCGCCGCACGGGGCGTGCTGGCGCCGGGCCGCTCGGGCGTCGCGGGCGGCGTCGTGGGCGGCACGGGTGCCGTGGACGGCACGGGTGCCGTGGACGGCCCGGGCCTCGTGGACGGCGCCGCGGGCCGGGCGGTCGCCCGCGGGCTGGCGGCCGCCGGGAAGGACCGGCTCCCGGACGTGCCGTGGTGGCCCTACGGCTACCAGCCGGCCCAAGGCTTCGCCGAGCTGTCGGCCCCCCACCCGTACGCGTCCGCGGCGCTGTTCGGGGCGGTGGTCGGCCACCGGGAGGCGGAACTGCGCCGCGCGGGCGTGGTCACCGCCGGTGCGCGGCTGCGGTACTGGCGCGACGGGGCTCCGGAACTCTGGGCGGCGGTCGCGGCCGGGCTGGACGACGAGCCCGCCGTGGCCTCCGCATCGGTCGAGGTCCTCGCCGGGAGCGGCGCCGCAGCGGCCCCGTACGCGGACCTGCTGGTCCGCCACGTCGAGCGGTCCGGGGGCGCCGCCTGCGCGTCCGGTGCCGACCTGGCGCTGCGGGCCCTGGTCGGCATGGACGACGACCGGGCCGCCGACTGGTACGCCGCCCGCCTCTGGAGCCACTGGCTCGACGTCGCCCCGCTGCCCGCCCGCTGGGCCCCCCGGCTGCTGCCGGTGTTCCGCCGACGGCTCCGCGAAGACGACCGGCAGAGCCACACGGTGGCCCGGATCCTGCGCACCCTCGCCGAGTGGGGCCCGGCGGCCGCGCCGGCGGTGCCCGAGCTGGTCGGCCTGCTGGACGCCCCGGGTCCCCGTGCGGCCGCCGAGGCGCTGGGCGCGATCGGCCCGGCCGCCGCGACCGGACGGGCGGCCGGCAGGCTCGCCGCACTGGTCACCGCCGCTCCCGGGCCGGGCCGGCACCCCTGGCACGGCGGTGCGCAGACCGCCGCCTGGGCGTACTGGCGCGTCACCGGTGACCCGGAACCCGCCCTGCGGGTGTGCGGGGCGGCGGCCCGGGCCGGCCTCGGGCAGCCGGTGCTGCGCTACCTGGCCGACCTGGGCCCGCTGGCCGCCCCGTACGCCGACGCGGTACGGCCGCTGCTGACGTGCCCCGGGCCGTGGAGCCGGACCGGCGCCGCCGCGGCCTGGTGGCGGATCACCGGCGACGCGGCCCCGGCCGTGGCGGCCCTGCTGCCGGAACTGGCGCCGCTGGCCCGGCACTCGACGACCCCGCTGGTGCTGCGCACCGTACGGGCCCTGGGCGCGATCGGCCCCCCGGCGGCAGCGGCCCTCCCGTCCCTGCGCGCGGTCACCGGATCGTCCCGCCGCTACGGCACCATCCCGGCCGACGAGGAACTGCTCCGGGCGGTACGGGAGGCGCTGACCGGCATCGGGGCGGACCGCTGAGCCCGCCGTATATCCCGTGGCGCCGACGGGGCGGCACGGGCAGGGTGGGCGGCATGACAGCCCGTTCCGGCCCCGTTCCCCCGGATGCAGACGACCGCCGGGCCGTGGAGCACGTCCTCGGCCGTCCCCTGAGCCGGACATGGCCGGCCGGTGCGCTCGCACCGGGTACCCGGGTCACGGTCGTACGGGATCCCGACTGGGACGGGCCCTGGCAGGCCGAGTTCCCCGGAACGGTCGATGCCACGGGGGCACCCGAGCCCAACACACATGCCCGGGCGTTCAGCGGCGAGCTCCTGTACTGGGTCACCTTCGACGCGCCGCAGTACGACGGCGACGGATGCGGTCCCTATCGCAAGGCCCGGATCTGGGGCCGGTACCTGAGGCCCGGGCCGGAGACCGGAGGGTAGGGCGGTCGCCGGTCGCCCGCACCCTCAGGGCGTGTCCGCCGCGTCCGCCTCCGCGTCCGTCCCCGTGCGCCACAGGTCGAGGGCTTCGGCGTTGCGCAGGCCGGCCGTGGCCCGGTCGCGTTCGGCGGCGGTGAGGTCGAGGGCGGCCAGCCGGCGGCGCCATCCGTCGACTCCGTCGGTGTCCTCCAGGGCGGTGGCGAGCTCGATGAGGGTGGCGAGGGTCCTGGCGAGGTCGGCGGGCGGGGCTCCGTCCCCGTGCCTGCGCAGGGCCGTGGTCAGGACGCGGAGGGCGGTGCGGTCGTCGTTCTTGAACTCGGTGAGGATCCGGGCGTTGTCCAGGGCCTTGGCCAGGCCCGTGAGGTCCTTCGAGCCGCCGTACTCCACCTCGGCGGGTTCGTCCCGCTGGACGAAGATGACCGAGTTCCCGGAGGGGTCGACGAGCGTGAACCGGCTCGCCCCCGGCCGGAACCGGGTGATCCGCGGGCGGCCCTGGGCCAGGACCTTGCCGTAGGCCCGGCGCATGGCCCGGGTGAACTCCGCGTGGTAGGGGGCGACCTCGTCGACGATGACCAGGCAGCCGCCCACGTCCTCCTGGGTGGGGTCGATGTTCTTCGGCGGCGTCGCGAAGTGCAGGGCGAAACCGGACCACTCCAGGGCCAGGTAGACGTAGGGCCGGGTCTGTCGGTAGGTGGCCTTGAACCCCAGCGCCTGGTAGAAGGCGAGCGTCTCCTCCACCGACGCGCACGGCAGCACGGGCACCGTCGTCTCGTTCGCCCGCACCATGGGCAGCTCCGCCATGTCGTCCGCCTTTCGATTCCCTCGGGGACCGGAGCCCCGAGACTGCCCCAGAACCGCTTCCGCCGCCTGTGGATTTCGCGGGGAGGTGCCGAGCCGGTGGCAACGGGTGCGTGTGAAGCTGGAGTTCCATCCGGTCCGTCCCCTCCGAGGAGATTCCCGCACCATGCCACTCGTCTGCGGTCACGACGCCCCCGCCTACGGCCTGCCCGTCTGCGCACACATCCGGACCGCGCCGGAGCCGCTCGACCACTACGTGCACTACACCGGCCGGGGCACGGAGCGGCAGCGGATCTGCGGGCAGTGCCGGGTCGACGCCGGGGCCGGGAGGGCGGTCGTCGCCGGGCGGCTGTGCGAGCCCTGTTTCGACGGGGCCGACGGATCCGTCACCGGTGCGGTCGGACTGCCGCAGACGGTGGACGCCTCCGGGCCGGTCGCCGGGGCCGGGCCCCTCGTCGCGTTCCCGGAGGCGGCGGGCGCCGTCGTGGACCTGGCGCCGACGGAGCAGGGGCTCCTGCTGCTGTCCGAGGACGGCCGGATCCTGCTCTGGGACGTGGAGGGCGGCGGGTGCGCGGAAAGGGCCCGCAGCACCGTGGAGGTCCCGGTCGGCGCGACCCCGTGGAACGGGCACGAGCAGGTCCGGCGGCTCCACGCCTCGTCCGACGGCCGGTTCGCCGCCGTCGTCGTCGACTTCGGGAAGCGGGGCGAGGTGTTCGACCTGGCCTCGGGCGAGGTCACCATGTCCCTGGAGAACGACGGCTACCGCAGCAACACGGTGCCGTTCTCCCTGCTGTTCACCGAGCACGCGGGCCGCTCAGTCGTGGTGCACCGCACGGAGTGGAACCGGGTGGGTGCCTTCGACCCCGCGACGGGCGAGCCGGTGGCGCTGATGCCGGCGGACGACTCCTCCGGGTTCTGGTCGCACTGCTTCCAGGGCGGGCTGCACGCCAGTCCGGCCGGCCGCCGGGTCGCCTCGGACGCCTGGTGGTGGCATCCCTCCGGGCAGCCCGTCGCCTGGGACCTCGCCCGGTGGCTGGAGGAGGGCGAGGCGGCCTGGGGGAACGGGCTGGGCGCTTTCCGGCTGCCGCCCTGCGACTACCACTGGAACCGGCCGATGGTCTGGCTCGACGAGGACCGGCTGGTGCTGGGCGGGCTGGGCGACGACGACCTGGAGATCGTGCCCGGCGCCCGGGTCTTCGACGTCAGCCGTGCGGAGGAGGACGGGGCCGGCGGGCCGGGACCCGCCGAGGTGGCCGTCTTCGGCGGGCCCCGGGGCCGGTTCTTCGCCGCGGAGGGCCTGCTGTTCTCGTCCTCCGAGGCGGGGCTGGAGATCTGGGACCCGGTCGCGGGAGCCCGCATCGGCGCCGTCCCGGGCTTCCGGCCCACCCACCACGACCGCACGCGCGGGGAACTGCTGGAACGGGCCGCCACCGGCATCCGCCGCCGGCCGGCCACCGCTGCTCCGGACGCCCCGGTGGAGTGATCCCTCGTCCCGGGCGGCGGACCTGACGAACCGTGATGTGTCAAGGGGGGTGGCCGCCCTCCCGTTCGGGGGCCAGGCGCAAGGATCTTGCGGCGGCGTCCTGGCAGAGTCGGAACCAGTCGACCGACCGGCCCGTGCGCGCAGCTCACGGGCCCGTGACCAGGGGGAAACATCATGTACGGGAAGCGCACCGCCATCGCGGTCCTGCTCGCCTCGGCGATCGTCGGGGCGGCCGTGCCCGCTGCGGCGGCCCGGCCCGCCGACCCGGTGCAGCAGCAGCTGGACCTGCTCGTCCACGCCGACGGGGTGCCGGGCGCCCTGGCGTACGACGGCAGGACGACGCGTACGGCCGGCGTCGCGGACGTGGAGTCGGGCCGGCCCATGCCCGATGCGCGGGGGCGGGTCCGGCTGGCCAGCGACACCAAGGCGTTCACCGCGACGGCCGTGATGCGCCTGGTGGCCGACGGGCGGATCCGGCTCGACGACCGGGCGGGCCGCTACGTGCCTCAGCTCGCCGAACGCCCCATCACCATCCGGCAGTTGCTCAAGCAGACCAGCGGGCTGCCGGAGTACACCGCGCTGGTCGACTGGACCCGGGCCGGCACGCCGGAGGACTACCTGGGCCTCGCGCTCAAGGAGAAGCCGGTCTTCGAACCGGGCACCGACTGGGGTTACTCCAACACCAACTACCTGGCACTCGGCATGGTGATCGACAAGGCCTCGGGAGTCGGCTTCCGGACGTACGTCGAGCAGACGATCCTGCGCCCGCTGCACCTGGACGACACCTACTGGCCCGCCCCCGGCGAGCTGTCGCTGCGCGGGCCGCACGCCCGCAACTACGGCGTCCACCCCGCCGCCCCGGAAGCCGGCCGGGTGGACGTGACCGACCTCCCCGGCTACGAGTTCGGCGCGTCCGGCGGCCTCGTCTCCACGCCGAAGGACCTCAACGCCTTCTGGGACGGGCTGTTCGGCGGCCGCCTCCTGCCCGCCTGGGCGCTGAGCCAGATGACCCGGGACACCACCGGCATCGGCGGGCGCGACGTCTACCCGGCGGGCAGCCGGTACGGCTACGGGGTCGCCTCGATCCCGCTGAGCTGTGGCGGCGTCTACTGGGGCCACGGCGGCGACCTGCCCGGCAACTCGGTCGGCGGGGGCCGGGCCACCGGGGGCCGCGGGACCGTGACCGTGTACACCACGACCTGGGCGGCCGAGGGCGACAGCCTGCGCCACCTGCAGGGGGCGGTGGACGCGTCCCTGTGCGCCAAGCGCCGCTGACGACCTGCTGACGACCTGATCCCGGGTACGGGAACGCCCCGGCCGTGACACGGCCGGGGCGGTACGCGGTGGTGCGGGGCAGGTCAGTGGACGCTGACGACCTGGAAGTCACCCCAGCTCTGGGTGGTGTTGATCCAGGCGGTGCGGGTGGAGAAGCGGCCGCCGCCGCAGTTGTTGTAGGTGTAGGCGGTGACCTCGACGCTGCCCTTCCACCACCAGCCGCCCAGCGGCGTGGACGAGTCCCGGTTGATGTTGAAGCACTTGCCGACGGTGCTGCCGTTCTGGTTGGGCCCCTTGATGTAGACGGACTGGGCCCGGCCGGACGCGTCGTCGATCTGGATCTGCTGGCCGTTGTTCCCGGCGAACGCCGACCCCGCCCCGGCGACGAGGCCGGTACCGGCCACGGCGAGCGTCACGGCGGCGGTGGCGAGCTTCCTGCGGATCTGCACGGTGTTCCCCCTGAGTTGCGGTGCTTGCGGGCACCAAAGTTGATCTTGGGTCGGAAGAAACCTTCTCCCGGGGGACCCGTGCGGAGCAAGCCGCTCCGTCGACAGGAGCGTCCCGGTTTCGTCCCGTTTCGTCGACAGCCGTTCGTCCCGGCGCCGGTCGGGGCCGGCCCCGCGGTGTCAGGCCTTGCCGATGCCCAGCGTGGTGGTCATCGGCAGCAGCCCCGAGCCGATCGCCGCGACCCAGAAGTCGCCGAGCAGGGCCGCGAGCCGGGCCAGGCCCTCGGAGCCCAGGGCCTCGTACGGGCCGGCGGCGAGCCCGTCCGTGGCGCGTTCGACCTCCGCGCGCAGCGCGTGCCCCTCGGCGGTCGCCGTCGCGGGGCCGTGGGGCTCCAGCAGGCCGCGCCGTACGAGGCGTTCCCGCGCGGCGGCCCAGTCCGCCGCGCTCCACTGCCGGCTCTGGAAGGTCTCCTCCGGTGCCGCCCCGACCGCGGCGAACGAGACGAGCGCCTCCACCGGGTCGAGCTCCGCGGCCCGGAGCGCCGCGAGGTGACCGTCCCCGCGGTGTTCGCGCAGGACCGTCGCGGCCTGCCAGAGCACCAGGTGCGGGGCGTCCGGCCAGGCCAGGGCCGCGTTGGCGGCGGCGAGCGGGCGGCCCTCGACCTCGGCGGCCTCGGCGGCGCGGCGGGCCAGGCCCGCGGCCTCCGCGAGCTCGGGGCTGTCGACCCGGTCTCCCAGCAGCGTCCGGTAGGTGCGGTCGACGGCCCGCTCGCGGGCGGCGAGGACGGCTTCGGGGGAGGCGACGTCCCAGGCGGCGGGGACGTAGCGCCCGACCATCTCCGGGTTGAAGCTGTAGAAGAGGGACGCCACCCGGGCGCTTCCGACCGCCCCCAGCGGGGAGGCCCGCCAGGCGAAGTAGCTCGGCCACCGCTCGCCGGTCCCGAAGCCGAGTGCGGCCGCCTCCTCGTAGGCCTCGGGGGCGTAGTAGAGCACGGCGTGCAGCGGCTCCAGGAGCTGCCACACGTGCCGTACGCGGCCGGGCTCGATCGTGTCCGTCCCGGTGGTCCGGTTCGACATGACGCCTCCTCAACGGGCCGGCTCGCCGGCTTTCGCCGGCTCCGTGCCCGTTCCGGGCCCCGGCCGCTCCGAACTTGACATTGACTAGATTGCTCGCGCCGACCGAACTTGTCAATGTCTAGATGCGGAGTAGCCTGTTCACCGTGACCAGCCAGCGCACCTACCACCACGGCGATCTGCGCCACGCCGTCCTGACCGCGGCCCTCGACGTCATCGCCGCCGAGGGCCCCGGCGCCCTGAGCCTGCGCGACCTCGCCCGCCGGGCCGGCGTCTCGCACGCCGCGCCCGCGCACCACTTCAAGGACCGCACCGGCCTGCTCACCGCGATCGCGGCGGAGGGCTGGGGCCTCCTCGCCGAGGCGCTCGCGGACGCGCCGGAGCTGCGGGAACGGGGCGTGGCCTACGTGCGGTTCGCCATGGCGCACCCGGCGCACTTCCAGGTGATGTTCCAGCCGGAACTGCTGCGCGGGGACGACCCCGGCCTGACGGCCGCCCGACAGCGCGCCGGCGACCAGCTGCGCACGGGGGTCGCGCAGCTGCCCGATGCGGGGCGGGGCGAGGACGCCCGCCTGGCGGAGATCGCCGCCTGGACCCTGGCCCACGGCTTCGCCACCCTGCTGCTGAGCCGCAGCCTGAACGGGCCGCCGGCCGACCGGGACCCCGAGGAGGTCTTCCGGTCGCTCGCGGGCCTGCTGTTCAGGTGACCGGGGCCCTCACCGGGCTGCCGGGTGGCCGGCGGGCCGCGGAGGCGGCTCGCCGGCCGTGCCGGGCTCAGGTCAGCGGGTGGTGTAGCCGCCGTTGAGGAAGAGGGTCTGGCCGTTGGCCCACCAGCCGTCCGTCAGCATGTGGCGCACCCACGGCACGATGTCCTCGATCTTGGTGAGGTCGCCGTTCATCGCCGACGACTTGTGGTACGCGACGGAGTCGTCGTCCTCCGCCGGGTAGAAGAACGAGGTGTCCATGGGCCCCGGGGCGATGTTGTTGACCGAGACGTTGCGGCCGAACAGCTCCTTGGACAGGGCGCGGGTGAAGTGCTCGACGGGCGCCTTGCTGCCGGCGTACGAGGAGTACAGGCCGGTGTACGCGGCGAGCAGCGAGGTGACGATGGTGATGATCTTCCCGCCGTCCTCGATCCGGCGGGCCGCCTCCCGCATCACGAAGAACGCGGCCTTGGAGTTCACCGCGAACATGCGGTCGTACTCCTCCTCCGTGATCTCGGTCATCGGCTTCTTCAGCACCATGCCGGCGGTGTTGATGCTGTAGTCGAGCTTCCCGAACCGGTTCAGGACCTCGTCGAAGACCCGCTCGACCTCGGCGACCCGCGTGAGGTCGCCCTGGATCGCGAACGCCTTGCCCGGCCCCTTGTTGATCTCGTCGACGACGTCCTCGGCCTTCGCGCGGGAGGAGTCGCTGTTGTAGTGCACCGCGACCAGGGCGCCCTCCGCGCCGAGGGTGGTGCTGATCAGCCCGCCGAGGTTGCGGGAGGCGCCGCCGACGAAGGCGACCTTGCCGTTGAGTGTCTTGTCCGGGCTCCTGACCATGACGGCCTCCTGGGACGTGCGAACGGGGACGGCGCGACCCCGGGAACCCCGAAGGCCGTGCCACGTGAAAGAGGATCACCGCGGCAGGGCCCGTGCATCTTGAACGATCCGATCAGGGGTGGAACGAACCGCTCACGGCATACCGCGGGCCGCGCGCCACGAGCCGTCGGCCGCGGGTCCGCTCAGCGCCCCGAGCCGCCGCCGTCCCGCAGCATCCGCGGGGTGGCGCCCTCGTGGCGCCGCATCGTCCGCGTCAGGTGGCTCTGGTCGGCGAAGCCGGCCTCGGTCGCGATCTCGGCGATCGGCCTGCTCGTGCGCAGCAGCTCGCGCCGCGCGTGGTCGAGGCGGCGCTGCATCACGTACTGGTGCGGGGACTGGCCGGTCGAGGCCTTGAACACGCGGGTGAAGTGGGACTCGCTCACCCCCGCCACGGTGGCCAGGTCCGCCAGGGTGACCCGCCCGGACAGGTTCGCGTGGATGAAGTCCACCACCTGTGCCAGCCGCCGGGGCGCGAGCCCGCCTTCACGGACCGGCGGCACGCCGCCCTCGCCCGCGACGCGCAGCATCACCGCCGCCGCGGCCTGCACCAGCGACTGGGCGTACAGGGTGTCCGCCGGGCCCGGGGCGGCGTACTCGGCCACCAGCCGCTCCAGCAGCAGCGCCAGCAGCGGATCCGTGAAGTGGAAGCGCGGCACCAGTTCGACCCGGCCCACGGCCCCGGACTCGGCCGCCAGCTTCTCCAGCCACACCGGGTCGACGCCCAGCAGCAGCAGTTCCACCTCGTCCTGCCAGCGCGGCCGCGAGGCCCACCCGGCCGGGTTGACCAGCGCCTCGCCCGCGTGGAACCGCTCGCGGCGCTCGGTTCCGTCGGCCGACCAGCGCAGGTTCGCCGACCGGCCGGTGTGGACCACGAGCACGTGCGCCCGCGGGCCGACCGGCAGCGGGGCCACGTCCGAGACGCCCGCGGCCCGCTCCAGCGCCCGCTCCGCCACCGCGTGCTCCAGATCGGGCCCGCTGGTGTGCACGCACCGCAGATGGGGCTTGATGTGGGAAGCGCTCACCCCACCAGTATCCGGCCCCGCCCCGCCGGCCGCCGGGCCCGGCGGGCGGCGGCCCCGTGGGGATTCAGCGGGCAGGGGTCGGGCGTACCGGGTGCTTACTGAGGATCGAGACGCGGTTGAAGGCGTTGATCGTGATCGCCGTCCAGAGCACGGCGGAGATCTCGTCGTCGTCCAGCACCTCCCGCGCCTGCGCGTACGCCCGCTCCTGGGCGAGGGCGTCGGCGGGGTGGGTGGCGGCCTCGGCCAGGGCCAGGGAGGCGCGTTCGCGGGCCGTGAACAGTTCGGTGTCCCGCCAGGCGGCGAGCACGCCCAGGCGCCGGGTGGTCTCGCCGGCGCGCAGCGCGGCCCGGGTGTGGACGTCGAGGCAGGAGGCGCAGCCGTTGAGCTGGGAGACCCGGAGGTTGACCAGCTCGACCAGGATCCGGTCCAGGCCCGCCTCGGCAGCGGTCGCGCGGACGGCGTCGGCGGCCTTGACCAGCGCCTGGTACGGGGCCGGGCTCTGCTTGTCGAGGTAGATGCGGCCGTTGGCCGGGTGGGCTCGCGCCGCCTGTACCGTCTCGATCATCTGCTGCTCCTTCGCCTGTTGTCGCGGGGTCGCGTCCCGGACTATGATCACCCATAGTTGTTGAAAGTGAAACTACTTTGGGGGGTCCGGGGATGAATCACACGGAGACGGAGACGGAGACCGGCACCGAGTCCGGGATCGAGGTCCTCGCCGCACGGGACGTCCCGCTGGGCGGACCGCGGGCGATGACCGTACGGCGCACCCTGCCGCAGCGGTCCCGGACCCTCATCGGCGCCTGGTGCTTCGCCGACCACTACGGCCCCGACCCGGTCGCCGAATCCGGGGGCATGGACGTCGCGCCCCACCCGCACACCGGGCTCCAGACCGTCAGCTGGCTGTTCAGCGGGGAGATCGAGCACCGCGACAGCCTCGGCACGCACGCCTTCGTCCGGCCCGGCGAGATCAACCTGATGACCGGCGGCCACGGCATCAGCCACACCGAGGTCTCCACCCCCGCCACCACCGTCCTGCACGGCGTCCAGCTCTGGGTGGCCCTCCCCGCCGAACACCGCCACGCCCCGCGCGCGTTCCAGCACCACGCGCCCGCACCGCTGCGCGTCGACGGCGCCGGGATCCGCGTCTTCCTGGGCACCCTCGCCGGCGACACCTCCCCCGTGCGCACCTTCACCCCGCTCCTCGGCGCCGAGGTCCTGATCGACGCCGGCGCCACCGTCACCCTCGGCGTCGACCCCGGCTTCGAACACGGACTCCTCGTCGACGAGGGCGACGTCCGCTTCGACGGAACTCCCCTGCGCCCCGCGGAACTCGGCTACGCCGCCCCCGGCCGCACCACCCTCACCCTCGCCAACGGCGGGGACCGCCCCGCCCGGACGGTCCTCCTGGGCGGCCCGCCCTTCGAGGAGGAGATCGTCATGTGGTGGAACTTCATCGGCCGCAGCCACCAGGACATCGCCGAGGCCCGCGAGGACTGGGAGAACGCCTCCGACCGCTTCGGCACCGTCGACGGCCACCCCGGCGCCCGGCTGCCCGCCCCCGCCCTGCCCAACGCCGTCCTCACGCCCCGCAAGAACCCCTCCCAGCGCTGAACCCCCTCACCGGAAGGACCTCCGCCATGAGCGACACGAACGACACGAACGAGCAGACCGCCACCACCGCCCCCGTCGTCCGCCGCGTCGACGCGCGCCACCGCTACGAGATCCTCGTCGACGGCGACCACGCCGGCCTGACCGCCTACCGCGACCGCGACGACCGGCGGGTCTTCTTCCACACCGAGATCGACGACGCCTTCGCCGGCCGGGGCCTCGCCGCGATCCTCGTCGCACAGGCCCTGGCCGACGTCCGCGCCTCCGGGATGCGGATCGTGCCTGTCTGCCCCTACGTGGCCAAGTTCCTCACCAGGCACACCGAGTTCGAGGACATCACGGACCCCGTCACCCCCGAGGTCCTCACCTGGCTCGACGCCCGGCTGGGGCGCTGAGCTTCCGCCCCCTCCCCGGCCGGTCAGTCGAGGACCGCGGTGGCTTCGATCTCGACCAGGTGCTCGGGGACGTCCAGTGCCGCCACGCCGATCAGGCTGGCCGGCGGCAGCGGCGTCATGCCGAGCCTCGTGGCCGCCCGGGTGATCCCGTCCATGAGCAGGGGCATCTTGCCGGGTGTCCAGTCGACGGCGTAGACGGTCAGCCTCACCACCTGGTGGAAGGTCGCGGAGGCGGCGGCCAGGGCGGTGGCGACGTTGAGGTAGCACTGCTCGACCTGGGCGGCCAGGTCGCCTTCGCCGACCGTGGCTCCGTCCGCGTCCACGGCGACCTGCCCGGCGATGAAGACCATCCGCGACCCGGAGGCGATCGCGATCTGGCGGTAGGCGTCGACGGTGGGCAGTCCGTCGGGGTTCAGCAAGGTGACGGTCATGGTGTTGCGGCCTCCTCGTGCTCTCTTGTGGTTACTGGGAAACCGTAGGAGAGTGGCCGCTGACGTGGAAGAACGCACTTTTCGGTGACTGAGGAACCTCATGGTGACCAAGCAGCTCAACGGCACGGGCGGGGACGAAGCCGATGTGACGCGGGCGGATTCCCTGGCGCGGGAGATCTTCTCCGACATCGCGAACAAGTGGGCGCTGCTGATCATCGAAGCGGTGGGCGACCGGACGCTGAGGTTCACGGAGCTGCGCGACGAGGTCGAGGGCATCAGCCACAAGATGCTCACCCAGAACCTGCGGCTGCTGGAGCGCAACGGCCTGGTCGGCCGGACCGTCCACGCCACCGTGCCGCCGCGGGTCGAGTACACCCTCACGGAGCCGGGCCGGGCCCTGCGCGCGACGGTCGACGCCATGTGCGACTGGACCCACCGCTACCTCGGCGACATCGAGACCGCCCGGCACCGCTTCGACACCGCCTGAGGCGGCCGTGTCACCTGCCCCGGCGGAGCCGCCCGGGGCCGCGGCGGTCCGCCGTGGTGCGGGCGGCCCTCCTGCGGGCCTCGTGCTCCGCCCACGCGTCGGAGTCGATGCGCTTGCGGTAGACCTGCTCCGGCTCCGCCGCGCCCAGGTGCACCGTCCACGCCCACAGGACGGCCGACACCACGAAGAACAGACAGGCCACCACCAGGTACGACCCGATCTCCTCGGACTCGGCGACGCCCTCCTCGTGGATGAAGCCCGGCACGCCCGAGACGAGTGCGTTGACCCACCACGCGAGCGCCACGTTGAACAGGGCCAGGGCGATCCAGTACACGACCCGCATGCTCTTCGCGGGGCCGCTCAGCTCCCCCAGCAGGAGCAGGCGCCGCAGGGACACCGGCCCCCTGCTGCTGCCGGTGCCCGTTTCCGCCTTGGCGCGGCGCACCGAGGCGTAGCAGTCCTCCAGCCAGGTGCCCGGATCCGGGTCCGGGTCCGGGCCGCCGGCCCCGGTCTGCTCCCTGGCCTGGAGCCAGCCGGTGAGGAACTGGATCTCCAGCTGCGCCTGCTCCAGCCGGCGGCGGTAGTGGTGGTCGGCGCTGCGCGCCTCGCGCCGGTCCCGGATGAGGAGGCTGGCGCCCCCCACCAGGCCGCTGATCACGGGCACGAAGAAGGGGGCGAACAGCACCAGGGAGTCCGTGAAAGCCACCGCGCGCGCCTCCTCACCCCCCAGCCTCCCACCACCGCCGGCCGCCGGCCCCGCCCTACGGGGCCGAACGGGTGCCGCAGTGGCCCCAGCCCGAGGTCGCGGAGACGGACGCGACCTGCCCGTTGAACAGGACGCAGGTGCCGCGGGCGTCGAGCCGGACCGGTCCCGCGTAGTACTTGAAATCGGGACGGCTCTGCCAGACTCCGTGGTTGTCACTGGCCCGGAACAGGCCCACGGCGATGAGCTGCGGGGTGCCGCTGCCGCTCTTGGGCACGGTGTAGGCGCAGTTCTGGCCGGTGGCGGAGTTGTAGTACAGGTAGGTGTAGCCGGTCGCGAAGTCCAGGGTGTCGACCTTGGTCCCGTCGCAGACCGCCGCGGCGGCCGGGCCGGCCGGGCCGGCCGCGCCGATCAACGGACCCGTCAGGGCGAGGACGGCGGCCGCGGCCACCGCCCCGCGCCGGATCGCTCTGCCCGTTCCGTGCCGTGCCGGGCGTAATCGGGAAGACACGTTCACCACTCCTCGTCCAGGAGGCGACAACGTCGCGGCATTCCCTCACGCGGCGCCGTAGGTCACAAGACGCACCCGGCGCCCACGGCCGCACATGACCGGAATCGGGCGGAGGTGGGGCCTGTTCCGGCAGGTCCCCGCCCTCCCGGCCCCACCGGCCGCCGGGGTCGAGTCGGGTCAGGCCAGGCCCGAGGCGATGGCGCGGCGGACGGCGTCGGCGCGGTCGCGGATCCCGGCCTTGGCGAACAGGTTGTTGATGTGCGTCTTGACGGTGGCCTCGCTGATGAAGAGCTGCTCGGCGATGCCCCGGTTGGGCAGGCCCTGGCCGATCAGCGCGAGGACCTCGCGTTCGCGGGGGGTGAGGTCCTCGGGCAGGGACGGGGGCAGGGGCCGGCCGGCCGGGGGCGCCTGGGCCCTGGCGGTGGCGAGGAGGCGGTCCTGGACCTCGCGGTCGAGTACGGACTGGCCGGCGGCCGCGGCCCGGATCGCGCGGGTGATGTCCTGGCGTCCGGCGTTCTTGGTCAGGTAGCCGCGGGCTCCCGCGCCCAGCGCGCCGAGGATCGAGTCGTCGTCGGCGAAGGTGGTCAGGACGACCACCGCGACCTCCGGGTGCTCCCCGGCCAGTCGGCGGGTGGTCTCGATGCCGTCCATGACGGGCATCCTCAGGTCCATCAGCACCACGTCCACCGGGCCGGCGGCGACGGCCGCCAGCACCTCGGTGCCGTTCGCCGCGGCCGCGACGACCTCGATGCCCCCGGCCAGGGCGAGGACGGCGGCGAGGGGCTCGCGGACGGCGGCCTGGTCGTCGGCGACGACCACCTTCAACGGCGTGTCGGGCAGCTGCTGTTGCCGTGCTTCGGGTGCGGTCATTGCGGGATCACTGCCTCCACTTGCCAGTCGCCCTGGTGCGGGCCTTCGGTGACCGGGCCCGCGGTGAGCGTTCCCCCCAGCAGGGCGACGCGTTCGCGCATGCCGATCAGTCCCATCCCGCTGCCCGCGCCCGGGACCGCCGGGCGGCTGCCGGGGCGGTTGCGGATCCTCAGCGCCGTCGACCCCGGGGCGAACGCCAGCTCCGCGGCGACGGCTCCCCCGGGAGCGTGCCGGGCGGCGTTGGTCAGGGCCTCCTGGGCGATCCGCAGCAGGTCCTGGACCGCCCGGGCGGGCACCTCGTGCACGGTCCCGGTGACGGTGAGGGCGTCCCGGTGGCCCGAGGACGCGAGCATCGACGCCAGGGTCTCCCGCAGCGGCAGCACGTCCTCGCGCAGGGCGTGCACCGTCCACTGCGCCTGCTTCAGGCTCTCCTTGACGAGGCCGTGGGCCTTGGCGTTCGCCTCCCGGACCTTCTCCAGGTCCCCCGTGTCGATCAGCGCGTCCGCCAGCTCCAGCTGCATGTTGATCCCGGCGAGGGAATGCGCCAGGACGTCGTGCACGTCCCGGGCGATCCGGCCCCGTTCCGTCAGCACGGCGGTGCGCGCCTCGGCGCGGGCGGCGCGTTCCGCCGCTTCGGCCGCGTCGATCGCCGCCCGTACGGACTGCCGCTGGGCGCGGTTGACGATGCCGACCAGGACCGGGGCTCCGGTGGTGAGGCCGAACAGCCACGGCAGCACCTCGTGCCCCGGTCCGAGGCGCAGGTACAGCACGGCGCCGCAGAGCAGGCTGCAGAACCCGGCCAGGACGAGGGCGGGCCGGGTGTCCAGCCGGTATCCGATGTGGCCGGAGAGGAAGAAGGCGAAGAGGTAGGCCGTCCCGCTGCTGCTCAGGCCGATCAGGGCGGCCGCCGAGACGACCCCGAGGGTCAGCCAGACGAGGGCGAGGCGCGGCGGGACCTTGTGCTCGGGCAGCCGACGGGCCAGCAGGGCGGCGGAGTTGACCACGAACAGGACGGCCACGGCCAGGCCCCGCCCGCTCGTCCCCATGGGACGGATCGTCAGGAGCCCCACGACGACGACCGCGACGGAGACCACCCACTGCACGCGCGGGTCCTGCCCCGGTACGGGGCGCGCGCCCGCATCCCGGCCGGTGTCGTCGCCGGGGTGCGGGGCGCTCTGGTCTGCGGGCACAGGCCGAAGATACGGCACGGTCAGACCGTGGTGCCGAGGACGGGCAGGGGGGCGGCTCCGCGCACCGTCCGGCTGCGTACGTAGATCGTGGCCACCCGGGTGACGACCTCGGTGAGCGCCATCAGGACGAAGGCCGCGACCCAGGCCTGCTGGCTCGTGATGTGGTGCGCGAGGCTGAACCGGGCGACGTCGTCGGCGCCGCCGCCGTGCTCCACCCAGGTCTGGAACCCCATCCGGGCCCCCATGCCCACGATCCAGAGGACGGCCGAGACGGCGCCCGCCTTGATCAGGAGCTGCCCGTCGAGGGCGCGGATGCGGGTGTAGACCCCTCCGGCGACGCCCAGCACGGCGCCGGCCGCCGTCAGGGCCCCGATCAGGACGAGGTCGTTGCCGGCGGTGGGGACGGAGTCCAGGTACGAGTACCCCACGAAGGCCACGATCGCCAGCGGGAGCAGGAAGGTCTTGTGGTCGAGACGGCCCTCCCGCAGCTGCCGGAAGACGATCAGGACGAGGGCGATGTCGGTGATCCACTCGGTTGCTGTCATGCCCACCAGACTGCTGCGGCGCCGCTCGCCGCGCCTGGACCCGGGGGTGGAGAAGGGGGTGGAGATCCGCCGTGCACCACCCCGCCTGGACTCCTGTCGGAGGGGCCGCGTAAACATGGATCATGCCGGAAGAGTCCCCCGCCCCTGAATCCCCGTCGGAATCCGCGCCGGAATCCCCGTCGGAACCTCCCCTGATACGGAGCCTGCGCACCGCCGTGGCCGCCGCCCCCGGGGACGTTCCCCTGCGGCTGCACCTCGCCGAGCTGCTGCTGTCCGCGGGGCTGCACGACGCCGCGGTGACGGAGGCCGCGGCCGCCCTGCAGCACGCGCCGGGCGACGGAGCGGTGCGTGAGCTGATGCTGCGGGCCATGGGGGTGCCGGCCGCCCCGGCCGCGCCCCCGGCCGCTCCCCCGGCGCCGTCGGAGCCCGCGGTCGGCGGCGCCGGCGAGCCCTCCCGCCCCGCCGGGTTCGACTGGCGGGCGGCCGAGCAGGAGGTCGACGGCATCGTCGAACCCCGCTTCACCGAGCCCCCGCTCGGCGCCGACGGCAGCGGCGACCCGGGCGACGCCGACGCCTGGGAGGTGTCCGCGCCCGGCGTCGTACGGCTCGCGGACGTCGGCGGCATGCAGGAGGTCAAGGACCGCCTGGAAGCCGCGTTCCTCGCACCGATGCGCAACCCCGAACTGCGCAGGCTGTACGGCAAGAGCCTGCGCGGCGGGCTGCTGCTCTACGGTCCGCCCGGCTGCGGCAAGACCTTCATCGCCCGGGCCGTCGCCGGCGAACTCGGCGCGAACTTCCTGTCCGTGTCCGTCAACGACGTCCTCGACATGTGGATCGGCAACTCCGAACGCAACATGCACGAGGTCTTCGAGACCGCCCGCCGTCAGGCGCCCTGCGTCGTCTTCCTCGACGAACTGGACGCGCTCGGCGCCAAGCGCAGCCGTACGCAGCACAGCGGGATGCGCAACACCGTCAACCAGCTCCTCACCGAGCTCGACGGCATCGACTCCGCCGCCAACGAGGGCGTGTTCGTCCTGGCCGCCACCAACGTCCCCTGGGACGTGGACATCGCGCTGCGGCGTCCGGGACGGCTCGACCGCACCCTGCTCGTGCTGCCCCCCGACGCCGCCGCCCGCGAGGCGATCCTCCGCTACCACCTGCGCGAACGCCCCATCGAGGCGGTCGACCTGGGGCGTCTGGTCAAGGCGACGGACGGCCTCTCGGGCGCCGACCTGGCCCATGTCTGCGAGTCGGCAGCCGAGAGCGCGCTGCTCGACTCGGCGCGCACCGGCGTGATCCGCATGATCGGCACGAAGGACCTGCTGGACGCGGCGAAGTCGGTGGCCCCCTCGACGGAGCCGTGGTTCGCGGCGGCGCGGAACGTGGCGATGTTCGCCAACGAGGGCGGCATGTACGACGACCTGGTGACGTACCTGAAGAAAAGGCGGAAGCTGTGAGCATGGACCCGGTGGTGGCGCGCGCCGTCGCGCTGCAGTCGGCGGGCCGGTACGAGGAGTGCAAGGCCGTACTGGCCCCCCGCCTCGCCGAGGCGCCGGACGACGAACTGGCCTGGCAGGTGCTCACCGTCGCCCACGAGAAGCTCGGCGAGTACGAGCTCGCGGAGCGCGCGGGCGGCGAGGTGCTCCGGATCTCGCCCGGACACGTCGGCGGGCTCATCCAGCTGTCCCGGGTGCTGCTCCGGCTGGACAAGCGGTCCGAGGCCCGGGCGGCGGCGGAGGAGGCCGTCCGCAGGTCACCCGGGGTGTGGACCACGCACTTCGTGCTGTCCGAGGTGCTCGTCGCCCATGCGGCGGCCCCGCCCGCCGATCACGAACGGGCGTACGAGGCGGCCCTGGAGGCCGTACGCCTCGCCCCGGAGGAGCCCGAGGCGCACCAGGCGGTGTGCTTCACGGCCGTACGCACCCAGCGCCAGGACGTCGCGAAGCGGGCCCTGGTGGAGTGGCTGCGGCTGGACCCGTCCAACCAGACGGCGCAGGCCATGTACACCGACGCGATGGCCGACTCCCCGAACGTCACGGCCGCCGAGTCGGCGGAGCTGTACTCCGCCGGCCTGGCGGGCGCGCCCCAGTCCGCGATGCTGCGCAACGGCCTCGACCGCGCCACGTACCGCCTGCTGCGGGGCACGCGCTGGCTCGCGATCGTCTGCGTGGTGTCCGCGGGCATGATGGTCGACCTCTTCACCACGTCCAGGCACCCGGTCCTGCGGGAGCTGCCCGTACCGCTGGGCAACCGGCTCTGGGTGCTGACGGTCATGGCCGCGGTCTGGGGCTTCGGCGCACTGTGGCGCTACCGCCGGATGCGCACCGGGGTGCAGCTCAACTTCCGCTCCCTCGTACGGCGCGGCCGCTGGTCCCGGATCGTGCTGGCGCAGGCGGTGGTGGCCATGCTCTGCGCCCTGCTGATCTCCCAGGTCCCGTGGACCGACCGGGGCGTGCCCGGGGTGCTGTTCTGGGCCGGCCTGCTGGTGCCGCTGTCGACCATGGCGTACGACCGCAGGAAGGCGGGGTGACCGGGTGACCCGACCGGCCGGGTGAGGTCCTGCCGCCCGGGGGGGCGTCAGGCCGCCGGGGGCGCGCCGGGGTTCGGGGCGGGGTCGGGGGCGACCGCGGACCACCAGGCGATCAGCCGGTCGGCCATCGCGTCGGTCCGGCGGCCGACGGGGTCCAGCCCGAAGTGGTCCTCCAGCTCGTACCAGAGGAACTCGCCGATCTCCGCCCGCGTGGTGCCACGGCTCAGGCGCTGGAACAGGGGGGCGAGCATGCAGTCGTACTCGTCCGGCGCGAGGTCGGCGACGCCGACCGGGTCCCACTCGTTGAGCAGGTACCGCAGGTTGTCGGACAGCACGGCCGACGGGGTCCAGGGATGCATCGGCCCAGCCTGCCATCCGGGGGCCGCCGTCGTCGTCCGAGTTCCGTGCCGTTGGCGCTACAGCGCGCTCTCGGCGCGGCGGGGCCCGTGGGCCGGGGTCGTCGGGGCCCGGGGGCTCCCGCCGGCCGGTGGAGGCCGGTGTCCAGCAGCGCGAACGTCGCGGTGGTAAATGCGTCGACAGCACCCTCGGCACCCGGCACAGTGGCCACCCGTGACGAGCAGTGAACTGTGGACCCGCGCGACCGCCGACCGCTACGACGCCGAGGAGGCCGAGGCCTCCTCGCCCGCCGTGCTCGAACCGGCCCTCGACTTCCTCGCCGAACTCGCCGGAGACGGCCGGGCGCTGGAGTTCGCCATCGGAACCGGACGGGTGGGGATCCCGCTCCGGGAACGCGGCGTGCCGGTGGTGGGCATCGAACTGTCGGAGCACATGGCGGCGGTGCTGCAGCGCAAGATCGACGAGGACGCGCTCCCGGTGGCCGTCGGAGACATGGCCACCACCGTCGTACCCGGCACGTTCACCCTGGTCTACCTCGTCTACAACACCATCACGAACCTGCTCACGCAGGACGAGCAGGTCGAGTGCTTCCGCAACGCAGCACGGCACCTGGAGCCCGGCGGCCGGTTCGTCATCGAGCTGGGCGTGCCGCCGCTGCGGCTCCTGCCGCCCGGCCAGGTCGCGGTGCCGTTCGACGTCTCCCGGCAGCACCTCGGCTTCGACACCTTCGACCTGGTCGAGCAGATCCTCGTCTCGCACCACTTCACCCGCGACGGCGACGACGGCCGCTACCGCCGCGAGAACTCCCGGCACCGGTACGCCTGGCCGGCCGAGCTCGACCTGATGGCACGGATCGCCGGGCTCGAACCGGAACGCCGCGTCGCGGACTGGGACGGGGCTCCGTTCACCCAGGACTCCACGAAGCACGTCTCCGTGTGGCGCAAGCCGCCGGCCTGAGCCCCCCGCTCACGCCTTCCCGGCGGCCGTCGGCTCCGGAGCGAGGGTGAGGAAGTCCTCGTACGTGCGGACGCGGACCCCGGGCCGGTCCTCGGCCAGCGCGGCGATCATCGCCGCGGCCAGCCGGCCCGCGGGCACCGGCCGGTAGGGGCGGGCGGGCCCGGCCAGCAGTGGGGCCAGGACGGTCGCGGCCGAGCTGCCGAGTCCTTCGCCCCGGCGGTGCGAGGGGCGGTGGCCGAGGATGAAGGAGGGCCGGAAGAACTCGGTCTGCCGGTAGCCCAGGGCCGTCACCTCCGCCTCCATGTCCCCCTTGACCCGCAGGTAGAAGGCCCGGGATCCGGATCCGGCGCCGACCGAGGAGACCACGGCGATCCGCGTGGCGCCCGCGGTCCGGGCCAGGGCGGCCACCCGTACGGTGTGGTGCTGGTCGACCTCGCGGAAGGCCTCCTGGGAACCGGCCGTACGGATGGTGGTGCCCAGGGCGCCGTACACGTCCGCCCCGTCCGTCCCGGCCGGCAGGTCGTCCGCCGCGAGCTCGGCGAAGTCCACCAACCTGGCCTCCAGCCGCGGGTGTTCGACGCCGAGCGGACGGCGGGTCAGGACGGTGACGCGGTCGTAGCGCGGGTCGCGCAGCAGCCGCGCCAGGAGTTGTCCGCCGACCAGTCCGGTGGCTCCGACCAGGAGCGCGCTGCGGGTCACGAGGGGTCCTTTCCGCCGTCGGCGGCCGGCCCGCCGGGATCTCCGCAGGATGCCACATCCGCAGCCCGCCCCCGGCGGGGCCCGCGGGCACGTACGGGGTCCGGCCCCGCCCGGTCCGTCACGCCACCAGCCGCAGCGAGGTGTCCGCGAGGCCCAGCCGTACGCTCTGGCCCCAGGTCAGTTCCAGGGCGTCGGCCTCCATGCCGTCGCCGAAGACCACGATGCGGTCCGATTCCACGGTCAGCCGCAGCCCCTGACCCGGCCTCAGCTCCCCGGCGACGTTCGCCGTTCCGGTCCCGGGCGAGGGCCAGGCCTCGCGGACGAACCACAGGAGCCGTCGGTCGCACGGTGCGGGCAGCGCCGCGGTGCTGCCGCGCTCCAGCCACAGGGAGCGCAGCCAGCCGGTCGCGCCCGTGCCGGTGCCCACCAGCACCCCGGAGGACGCTTGTGCCTCGCCCGGGTCCTGCCCGCCGTCGGGGCCCAGGCGGTAGCGGGCCGTCTGGTGGCCGGGCGGGCCCAGGTAGATCTCGTTCAGCGCGAGGAGCCGCTGGCTGTCGTCGGCGACGGCCTCGACCATGGTCAGCTCCTCCGCCCGGCCCCCGGCGGCGGTCGCGGCGTGCAGCAGGGCGGCGGTGTCGGCGCTGCGGTGCCGGACCAGGATCCCCGGGTTGCGCCCCGGGTCGGTGTCGATGCCCACCACCGGCTGTCCGCCGAGGTACTTGGCGGTGTTGGCGACCAGTCCGTCCTGCCCGACCACGACCACCACGTCCTCGGGGGCGAACAGGAACCGGTCCAGGTCCGCCCGCTCCACCCGGGTGGAGCGCCAGGTCAGCGGCACCGCCGCCGCGACCTCCCGCAGCGCCTGCCCCACGCGCGCGTGGCGGCGTACGACCTCGTCGATCGAGCGGCCCCGGCTGGAGAGGAAGAAGGCGGCCTGGCCGTGCGTCCCGTGCCGGGCGAGGAGTTCCTCGTACTCGGTCCTGCGGTGCACGAGCACCGCCCGGGGGGCCAGGCTCATTCGCCCGCCCCGCCGTCCGGGCGCCCGAGCCGGGCCAGGAGCCCGGTGAGGACGTCGGGGGAGAGCGTGATGCTGTCGATCCGCGGCAGGTTCTCCGCCAGCCGGGTCGCCGCCAGGGCGTGCAGCGTGCCCGGTCCGGCCTCGCCGTGCACCCGCAGCCAGGCGGCCTGCGCCTCGGCGCGCGCCGCGCCCGTCTCGCGGGCCGCCTCGGCTTCGGCGCGGGCCAGGCGGACCTTGCGGGCCGCCTCGGCCTCGGTCCGTACGGCGTCCGCCGCCGCCTTCTCCTCCGCCTCGCGGCGGGCGTTGGTGCCGCGCTGGTCGACGAGCTGCTCCTCGCGCCGGGCCAGTTCGATCTGACTGGCCAGCTCGTTCTCGGCGATGGCGCGCTCGCGCTCGACGGCGACGGCCCGCCGTTCGTAGGTGGCCCGGTCCGCCTCCTGCTGGATCTGCTCGCGGGCGGGGGTGCGCAGGGCGCGCTCCACCTCGGCCTCGGGGCGGATCGCGACGACCCGTACGGCCACCACGTCGATGCCGGTGGCGGGGAGCCGGGGCTCGTCGGCGAGGCCGTCGGCGACCCGCTGCCGTACCGACGCGACGCCGTCCACCAGGGCGGAGGCCAGCGGGGTCCGGGCGAGCACGTCCAGCGTGTGCTGCTGCGCGGTCTCGGTGAGGAGGGTGGCGATCTGCTCCAGGGGCGCGCCGCGCCAGCTCCCGGTGTCCGGGTCGACGGAGAAGTCGAGCCGGTCGGCGGCCGCGGCCGGGTCGCTGATCCGGTAGGTGACGGTCGCCTGGACCGTGACGTCCTGGAAGTCGGCGGTGCGGGCGTGGAAGGCCATGGCCAGCTCGCGGTCGTCGACGGGCACTTCCGAGAGCGCGGCGGACAGCGACCGGTACCAGAAGCTGAGCCCCCGGCCGTCGTGGGCCAGCCGGCCGCGCTTGTGGTGGCGGATGTGGGCGGTGGGCGCGGAGCGCAGATGGCGCCAGCCGAGGCGCCGGGTGATGTCGGCCATGACGGGACCCCCTTGATTTCGTCAACAAGACGATAAAAGCCGGACCCTCATATCGTCAAGAGGACGAAAAGGGGCGGGACGGCAGCCCGTTCGCCCCCTCGCCCCGGCGGGGCCAGGATGGAAGAAGGCCCCGGACACCCAGCCCTCCCCCAGAAAGGGCCGACCATGAACCGACCTGCGCGCCTCCGCCCCCTCACCCTGCTCGCGGCCGCCTCCCTCCTCACCGCCGCCGCCCCCGCGGCCCTGGCGGCCGTCCCGGACGCCCTGCCCGCGGCGACGTGCTCGACGTCCGGCGTCCTGGACAACGGCAAGGTCCACCTCTCCGGCGGCGGCTTCACCCCGGGCCCGGCCTACATCTACGGCTCCGCCGGCTTCGGCGGCACGGTGGAGATCCCCCAGAACGGCGGCTTCCAGGTCATGAACGTCCCGCCGGGCCAGTACACCGTCCGCCAGGGCGGCGAACTGACCGAGTGCAGCGGCTAGGCACTGCCTACCGCCGAACGGACGGAAACCTCCGGCCCACCGACCCCGAAGCATGATCTGCCGGACCGTACACAGGGCGTGTGTCGGAAGTGATCTAGGTTGGCGGATGTGAGTGCGCGGGGGCGGAGTTACCGATACGTCGGGCCGGTTGAGCTGAAGGCTGCGGTCCGGCCCGGCAGCGGTGGGTGCCCGATCGGCTCGGCAGCCGACTTTGGCGGTTGGATCGCCGAGCGATCGGCAGCAGAGCTGACCGAACCCTTCACCTTCGTGGTCGGCACGGATGGTGTGCTTCGGCTGGCGCCGCGGCGAAGCGAGCACGTGGCCTGCGCTGGTGGGGACATGGTTCTCAGTGCCGGCGAGATCAGCTTCGTGCGTGAGGCAGACCGGTGGACCGTGGGCGAGGTCAGCAACCAGTCCACCGGATACTGCCCGGACGTGACCTCTTGGCCGGCAGTCGCTCGTGCTCTGGACGCCGTGGACCTTGGGCGGCCCTCCGGCTTCACCCACGAGGTGGTGTTCCGGCGGTGCCCCCACTGCCAGGAGCACAACATCGTGCGCGAGGGCGACTTCGTCTGCGTCTTCTGCGGCAGCGATCTGCCGGCGACGTGGAACGTGGATCCCACCGTGTGACGGCCGAGGGTCACAGCCACTCGTCGACGGCCGCGACGAGGACGGCCGCCTCGTAGCGGACCGCGAGTTCGTCGTACCGGGTGGCGACGGCGCGGTTCCTCTTGAGGCGGTTGATCCCGCGCTCGACCGCGTGACGTTCGCGGTGGTCGACCGGGTCGAAGTGCGGCGGCCGGCGCTCGCGTTCGCCGAAGTGCCAGGTCAAGGGCCATCCAAGGGTGCCTGAGAACCTGGACCCCGCGCGCTGGAACGTGATCGAATAGGGGATGACATCGTTCTGGACCGGTCAACGAGTACGCCTGCGCGGCATCGAGCCCGACGACTGGAGCGCGTTCATGCGCTTCGCCGAGGACGAAGAGCGCCTGGGAGACCTGCTCAACCCGCCCCGCTCTGCGGAGGGCTTCCGTGCCTGGGCGAACGAGCAGGCCGCCGCCAAGTCCGACGGCGACTGCTTCGGTCTGGTGATCGAAGCCATCGACACGGGGAAGACGGTCGGCGCTGTCGGGTCGCATCAGGCTGATGCACGCGCAGGCTGGTTCGAGTACGGCGTCACGATGGAGGCCGGCCATCGGCGCAAGGGCTACGCCTCGGAAGCCGTGGTGATGCTGCTGCGCTACATGTTCGACGAGCGGCGCTTCCACAAGTGCGGAGCGCGGGTCTTCGCGGACAACGAGGTGTCGTTGGCGTTCCAACGGCGGCTCGGCTTCGTCGAGGAAGGCCGCCTCCGCGACCAGGTGTTCTCCGCCGGTCGACATCTTGATGTCGTCGTGATGGGCTTGCTCGCCGACGAGTTCGCCCGACTCCACTCACGGAGCGAATGAGGTTCTACCCACGCTGATGCCACCTGTCGGCGGTCCGGCAGCGCGAGCTGCGCACAGGGCCCGTTCCGGTCCGGGCCGGAGCAGGCCCTGTGCGCCGACGGGTCAGTGCCGGGTGTCGGGGCGGCCCATCCACCAGTTGCCCGGGGCGTCCGGGTCGGTGCTCGACCAGTACTCGACCACCGCGGACTCGAACTCGGCCGGGTCCAGGGTGCCGTCGCCGTCGCGGTCCAGTCGGCCGAACGCCGCGTCCAGGTCCGCGCGGCCGATCCCGGGGAAGTGGCTGCGCTGGAAGGCGTCGAACTCGGGCCTGCTGACCAGGCCGTCCGCGTCGGCGTCGGCGATGGCGAAGAAGGCCCGGGCGAGCGCGCCGACGGTGGCGGCGGCCGCCTCCGGGTCGCCGGCCAGGGCGAGCACGCCGGTGGTGAACTCTTCCTTGGTCAGGCGGCCGTCGGCGGCTCCGGCGTGCTGCGCGTGCAGGCCGTGCCAGATCGCGACGTAGGCGTCGACCATCCGCGTGTGCTCGGCCGAGCCGCGGGCGTGGCCGAGCTGGTCGGCGGCCCGGTCGCCCATGATGACGTGGTCGGCCTCGGTCAGGGCCCCGTCGCCGTCGGCGTCCAGCAGGTCGAAGCCGTGGCTGATCTTCTCGCGCAACATGTCCATGGCGGCGAACGTAGCGCGAGCGCCGCAGGCCGGGGCCGGTTGCTGCCGTGGTGCCACACGATCGGGTGATCGTCAGCGGTCGAGGGACCGGTGGGCGGTCTCCGGCAGCCGCAGGTACACCGCCGACGAGCACAGGCACAGCGCGGCCACGTACCAGGGGAACAGCCCCGGCCGGCCCAGTTCCTGGAGCAGCGTGCCGACGTACGGGGCCGTGCCGCCGAAGAGGGCAACCGTCAGGGAGTACGGGAAGCCGATGCCCGCCGCCCGCACGCGGGCCGGGAAGACCTCCGCGTTCACGGCCGCCGAGACCGAGGTGAAGCCGGTGAGCAGCACCATGCCGGCGCACTGGACGAGCAGCAGGGAGAGGAACGAGCCGTCCAGGGCGCGCAGCAGCGGTACGACGAGCAGGGCGAAGCCGAGCCCGAAGAACAGCAGGGACGGCTTGCGGCCGAAGCGGTCGGACAGCAGGCCGCCGACCGGCTGCAGCAGGGCGAAGAAGGCCAGCGACAGGGTGCCGGCGAGCAGCGCGTCCGTCTTGGCCATGCCGGTCTCCAGCTCGGCGTACGTCGGCAGGTACGAGGTCCAGGTGTAGTACGCGAGGGTGCCGCCGGCGGTGATGCCGCAGATCCGCAGCGAGGCGCGGGGGTGGTGCCGGAGCGCGTCGAAGAGCCCGGGGCGGGGGGCCGCGGCGGGGCGGTCGGCGAGGGTCTCCTCGGCGCCGCGCCGGATCCAGAACCCGGCGAGGCTGAGGACGGCGCCGAGCAGGAAGGGCACGCGCCACCCCCAGCCGTTCATGTCGTCCTCGGGGAGCGCGGCCACGAGCAGGGCGGCGAGGCCGGAGGCGGCGAGCTGGCCGATGGTGGTGGAGACGTACTGGAACGACGAGAAGAGGCCCCGGCGGCCGGGCCCGGCGGACTCCACGAGGAAGGTGGTCGACGCGGCGAACTCCCCTCCGACGGACAGGCCCTGGAGCAGCCGGGCGGTCACGAGGACGACCGGGGAGAGCAGGCCGACGGCCGCGTACGTCGGGGTGAGGCCGACCAGCAGGCTGCTGCCTCCCATGAGCAGGATGGTGACGGTCAGCGCGGTGCGCCGGCCCCGCCGGTCGGCGACCGCGCCCATCAGCAGTCCGCCGACCGGGCGCATGAAGAAGCCGACGGCGAAGACGGCGAAGGTGGAGAGCAGCGGGACCAGGGAGCTGCCGGCGCCGGGCGGGAAGACCTGCCGTGCCAGGTGGGTGGCGAGGAAGGTGTACGCGTACCAGTCGTACCACTCCACGGCGTTGCCTACGGAGGCGGCCAGCAGCTGCCGTAACGGGCGGCGGCTCGGCGGGGCGGGGGTGTCCGGGGTGTCGGGGGTGTCGGGGGTGTCCGTAGCGGTCTCTGTCATGATCACGCTCTGCCCGCCGCGGGCCGTCCCTACGCCGCGCCGGTCTCAGGAGGAGGCCGCCGCGCGCTCGGCCTCGCTGCGCAGGACGCAGAACTCGTTGCCCTCGGGGTCGGCGAGGACGGCCCAGCCGGAGCCGTCGGGTTCCCGGCGGTCGGCGACGAGGGTGGCGCCGAGGCCCAGCAGCCGCCCGACCTCCTCCTCGCGCGAGGTCTCGGGGCGCAGGCACAGGTGGAGCCGGTTCTTGACCGTCTTGGGCTCCGGCACCCGGTTGAAGTACAGCATCGGCCCTTCGGGCAGGATCACGGCGGTCTCCGCGTCGCCGGGCCGGCTCTCCGGGTGCAGCGGAGCCCCGAGGGCCTCGCCCCAGAACCGGGCCAGCCCGTAGGCATCTGCGCAGTCGACCGCCACGTTCTGCACCACAGCAACCATGCCCGGGATCCTGCCCGGAGCTCCGCCCGCCGGGCAAATCGGCTATCCGTACGAGGCCCCGGGCGCGGGCAGCGGCTCGCGGGCCGCGTGCCAGGCGGGCGGGAGGGCCGCGACGCCGGTGCGGGCGGCGATGACCCCGCCGGCGATGGCGCACGTGGTGTCGATGTCCCCGCGTCCGGCGACGGTGGACCACAGGCCCTCGTGCAGGTCGTCGAGGTGGGTCGCCGCGCACCAGAGGGCGTAGGGCACGGTGTCGGGGCCGGACATCCGGTAGCCGGAGCCCAGGACTTCGGCGGCGTGCCGGACCGAGGTGTGCTCCGGCATCCGGGCCGCGATCCGCAGCCCGGAGCGGACGTCGCCGACGGGGAGCCGGTCGGCGACGGCGCGCAGGAAGTCCGGGCGCGCCGGGACCTCGCCGCCACGGCTGCGGACGGCCAGCGCGGCGGCCACGGCGACCGCCACCGCTCCGGCGACCGCCTCGGGGTGGTGGTGCGAGACCTCGCCCTGCCGGGCGGCCTGTTCGGCGACGGCTTCGAGGTCGGCGGCGAGCCAGGCGCCGAGCGGGGCCACGCGCATGGCGGCGCCGTTGCCCCAGGAGCCCTGGCCGCCGAACTGTCCGGCAACCACCTCCCGCCAGGGCTCGCCCGCGCCGATCCGGCGCAGGACGTCGTGCATCGAGGCCCCGTAGCCGCGGTGCGTGTCGGCGGCGTAGGCCTCGGCGAGGCGCAGGGCGAGGCGGTCCTGGTCGACGGTGCCGCCGCCCTCGGCGAGTTCCCGCAGGAGCACGAGCGCCTGGGCGGTGTCGTCGCTCCACCGCCACAGCGGCTCCGGGGGCGGGATCCGCGCCTCCAGGGCGGCCGTGCCCTCGCGGCGCAGCATGCCGAACCAGCGGTCGCCGAAGGCGTCTCCGAAGGCGAGCCCGGCCAGCGAGTCCCGCGCGGCGGGCGGGGGCGGTGTGGTCATCGGGCCATTGTCACAAGGCACCGGCACCCAGGTCACCGCGTTTTCGGCGGGGCCGGGGCGGGGCCGGGCGGGGCCGGGCGGGAGGCGGGCCGCGGCCGTTCAGCCGAGCCCGACCCCGAGGGCGCCGGGCCGGGAGCGCTCCCCGGACCCGGTCGGGCAGCAGACCGTCCGGCCGCCGGCAAACGACCCGGAAGCCGCCCCACCGGGACCGGCCACCCGGGCCCGTGACCGGACCGCGAAGCCGACCGCGGCGCGGGCCGTGACGGGTTCGGCGTCCGGGAGAGTCGGCTCGGGGGCGGCGCCGCGGGGGGGGGGGGGCAGCGCGGGGGCGGGACTGCCGGGGCGAGGCTGCCGGGGCGAGGCTGCGGGGCGACGTAGCCGGGGCGGGGCTACGGGGGCACCAGGGCGGGGACATCAGCGCGGAGTCGGCGTGGGGGTGGCGCCGCCGGGGCGACGTCCCCGGGGCGACGTCCCCGGAGCGACGCTGCCGGGGCGCCAAGGCGGGGACATCAGCGGGGAGTCGGCACGGGGCGGTGCCGCCAGGGCGGGCTGCCGCAGCGCCAGGGCGGGGACATCGGCGGGGAGTCGGCGCGGGGGTGGCGCCGCCAGGGCGGGCTGCCGAAGCGCCAGGGCGCGGGCATCGGCGCGTGGACAGCGCTGCGGGGACACCAGGCCCAGGCGCCAGCGGGGGGACGACGGCGCAAGGACGCCAGCGCCGGGACGCGGCACGCGGCACGCGGCACGCGGCACGCGGCACGCGGCACGCGGGACGCGGCACGCGGCACGCGGCACGCGGGACGGCAAGTCGGCGGCAAGTGGCTGCCAAGGGGGTGCGGGGACCGTTGCGCATCCGTTGTCGGCAAGCGATCCAGGAGCGTCCGGACGTGTCCCCCAGCTGTACTCCCCCAGGCCTGTCAGGCCTGACAGGCCTCCCCAACCTCCCCGGCCCCCTCACCCCCAGCGCCCCCGCCGGAGCGGCGCGATGACGGTACTCGGCTCTGCTCCCCACGAGGTCCTGGACGCCTACCGGACCTGCGAGTTCGTCACCCTGGGCAAGGACGGGACCCCGCTGGCCTGGCCCACGGCCGTCGAACGCCGCGACGACGGGACCCTCCTCCTCACCACGTCGATCGCGTTTGCGCAGAAGGCCCTGAACGTCCGCCGTGACGGCCGGGTCGGACTGCTCTTCTCGGACCCGACCGGCAGCGGCCTCGACCCCGCCCCGCAGGTCTTCGTCGGCGGCCGCGCGCAGTGCCCCGACGCGGTGACGGCGAGTCCGCGGGGGGCCGAGGAGTACTGGCGCAGGCTCTTCGAGCGGCAGCCGCACAGCCGCGCGTACCTCACGCGCCCCATGAGGCCGGTGATGTCCTGGTACTACCTGCGCCTCCTCATCACCGTCGAACCCGAACGGGTGCTCGTCCGGCCTCCCATGGCCGAGCTGCCGGACCTCCCGGTGCCGGCCGCGCCCGCCGGGGCGGCGGCCGCCCTGCCCGGGGCCGCGCAGCTGG
Organism: Streptomyces sp. NPDC090077; assembly: GCF_044747545.1. NCBI lineage: Bacteria > Bacillati > Actinomycetota > Actinomycetes > Kitasatosporales > Streptomycetaceae > Streptomyces > Streptomyces sp. NPDC090077. The sequence goes on along the minus strand of NZ_JBIVEG010000002.1, from coordinate 284,935 downwards.
CGGGCCTGCCCACCGCCGTCCTGGCCGCGCGCGACGCCTCGGGCGCGCCGGTGCTCGCCCGTACCCGGCCGCGGCCGACGGCGGCGGGCTACCTGGTCGGGGTGCCCGCGGACTGCGCCGTCGAGCCGGGGCCGGCGAGCCTGCTGGTGCACCGGCACGACGAGCGGCTCGACCGCATGTACAACGCGCTCGTACGCGGCGAGCTGCGCCGCAGCGCGGCCGGCTGGATGGTCGTGCCCTCCACGGTGGTCGAACCCATGGGCTCCGGCCGCGCGAGCGACGCCCTGAAGGTGCTGCGTCACACGTGGCGCTCCACCGACCGGTACCTCGCACGGCGCGGCCTGCGCCGGCCGAAGGTCCAGTGGGACCGGTTCCGCGCCCTCGCCGAACAGGGGAAGGAACGGGAGCAGGCACGGGCGGGGCGCTGAGCCGGCCTGCCGAACCGTCACCCCGCCCGGAAGGAACCCGTGCGCACCCTGATCGGCTTCGCCGCCACAGTCCTCGCCTCGCTCCGGCACCCCCCGCCCGCTCCCCCTCCGGGGGCCGGCGCGCCCGCCGGGCGGATCCGTCCGCCGGCGGTGACGGGGGCGCCGCACCACTGACCCGCCGGTCCCCCGGGAGCCCACCGCCCCTCCTCCACCCCTACGATGTTCTTGTCATGATCACAATGAAGGTGCTCGGGCCGTTCCGGGCCGAGGTCGACGGCCGCCCGGTCGACGCGCGCGGCCGGCTCGGACGGATGCTCCTCGTCCAGCTGCTGCTCGCCCGCGGTGCGGTCGTACCCACGGAGCGGATCATCGAGCGGCTCTGGCCGACGCGCGTCCCGCCGAGCGCGCAGACCTCGCTGCACGCGTACGTCGCACGGCTGCGGCGCGCCCTCGAACCGGAACGGGCACCGCGGACGCCCGCGCGCATCCTGGTCAGCGCCCCCTACGGCTACTCCCTCGTCCTGGACCGGACGGCGGTGGACGCCTGGGTGTTCGAGGACCGGGTGGCGGCCTGCCCGGCGGCGGGTGCACCCCCGCACCTGGCCGCCGAGCACCTGGCCCGGGCGCTGGCGACGTGGGGCGGACGGCCGTACGCGGAGTTCGCCGACGAGCCGTGGACCGCGGCCGAGCGCACCCGCCTGGAGGAGCTGCGGCGCGGCGCCCGGGAACGGCTGGCGGCGGCGCGGCTGGCCGGCGGGCAGGCCGCCCAGGCCGTCGCCGAGGCCGGGGTCCTGACGACGGAACAGCCGCTCCACGAGGAGGGCTGGCGGCTGCTGGCCCTGGGGCTGTGGGCCCGTGACCGGCAGGGGGACGCCCTGGCCGCGCTGCGCCGGGCCCGACAGGTCCTCGACGAGGAACTCGGCGTCGAGCCCGGTCCCGCCCTGCTGGAACTGGAGGACGCCCTGCTGCACCAGCGCGTCGAGGTCCTCCACCGGGCGGCACCGGCCCCCGCCCCCGCGCCCGCTCCCGTCGTACGGGCCGAGGAGCCTGCGTCCCCGGCCGCCGTACCCGCGCGCCCGGCCGTGCCGACGGTGTTCGGCGCCGACCGGCTCCTGGGCCGCGACGCGGAACTGCTCCGGTTCGCCGACGCCGCCGACCGGGCGCGCACCGGCGGGGCGCAGGTGGTCCTCGTCTCCGGTGAGGCCGGCATCGGGAAGTCGAGCCTCCTGGAGACCGCCCTGCGGCAGCTCCCCGGACAGGGCTGGCTGGTCGCCTCCGGGCAGTGCCCCGAGACCGAGGGCGCCCCGCCCGGCCGGGCCTGGTTCGACATGCTGCCCGGCCTCGCGCAGGCCGCGCCGCCGGGCGCGTACGCCGACGAGCTCGCCCCCCTCCTGGACCCGGGCACCGCGAGTGCCCCGGGGCAGGCGGACGGCAGCCCGGCACGCCGCTTCCGCCTGCACGGCGCGCTGCTCGGCTGGCTCCGCGACACCGCCCTGCGGCAGCCGCTCGCACTGGTCCTGGACGACCTGCACCGGGGCGACCGGGAGAGCGTCGAGCTGTTCCTGCTCTGTGCCGAACGGCTGCGTGACGTACCGCTGCTCCTGGTGGGCTCGTACCGCACCGGCGAGGGCGACCTGACCGGCGCGCTGGCGCGCCTGGCCGCCCGCTCCCCCGTACGGATGCCCCTCGGCGGGCTCCCGGACGCCGAGGCGAAGGCGCTGATGCGCCGGGTCGCGTCCGGCATGAGCGACCGGGCCGCGACCGCCCTCGCCGAGCGGGCCGGGGGCAACCCCTTCTACCTCCGCGAGAGTTCCCTGCTGCTGGCCGGCGAGGGCGAACAGCAGGCGCTGGCCCGCATCCCGGAGGGGGTCCAGGACGTGCTGCGGCGCCGGCTGGCCCTGCTCGCGCCGACCGCCACGGCCGGACTGCGCCTGGCCGCCGTGGCCGGACGCGAGGCGCCGGTCGCGCTGCTGGTCCACGCCGCGGACTGCGACGCCGACCAGCTCCTCGACGCCCTGGACGCGGGGGTGTCCGCGGGCCTGCTCACCGAGCCCCGGCCCGGAACGGTCCGCTTCAGCCACGCCCTGGTCAGGGACGCGCTGGAGGCCGACCTCACCGGGCTGCGGCTGGCCCGGATGCACTCGCGGCTCGGCCGCAGCCTGATCGCCCTGGGCTCCGACGACGTCGCCGCCACCGCCCACCACCTGCTGAGGGCGGCGACGGTGGTGACCGCCGACGCCGGGCCCGCCGTGCACCACGCCCGGCTCGCGTGCGAGCAGGCCGTACGCCGCTACGCGCCGCAGAACGCCGAGCACCTCCTCGGCGCGGCCCTGGGCCTGCTGGCGGACCACCCGGCCGCGTTCGCCGGCCAGGACCCCGCACTGCTGCGGGTGCTCTTGCTGGGCCAGCTGGTGGACTGCCGGATCCGGATGGGCGCCGTCGTACCGGCCCGGGAGGCGCAGCAGGAGGCCGTACGGGTGGCCCGGGCGGCGGGCCGCGCCGATCTGCTGACGGCCGCGTACACGACCTGGACGGAACCGACGCCCTGGCGGGTGCGCGCGTACGCGGAGTGCGACCCGGAGGCCGTCGAGGAGCTCGGGCGGCTGCTGGAGGGCGGGGGCACGGCCGACCGGGAGCGGTGCCTGCTGCTCGACCAGCTCGCCGACGCGCTCGACGACACGGACCCGCGGGCGGAGGCCGTGGCCCGGCAGGCCGTGGAACTCGCCCGGGCCACGGGCGATCCCCGGCTGCGGGGCCTGACCCTCACCTCGCTGATGCGCCGGATCGACTGCGAACTCGCCCCCGGGGCCTACCGGGAGCTCCACGAGGAGCTGACCGAGGTGGCCGCCTCCCAGGACGGCCCCGAGTACTCCTGGATGAGCGCCTACACCGCCGCCCGGATGGCGGCCGCCCGCAACGACCCGGCGGGGATGGAGGAGTGCCTGCTGCGCGCCGACGGGATCGCCCGCACCTACGAGCTCCAGGGCGCGTTCGCGGTCGCCAGGCTGCGCCGGCCGATGCTCGCCCTGGCCCGGGGGCGGTTCGAGGAGGCCGAGCAGGAGCTCGGGGCGGCGGTGGCGGAACTGCGGGCCCGCGGGGCCGTGGACCTCAGCGGGCTCGCGGGCCTGGCCGTCGGCTGCGTACGGCTTCAGCAGGGCCGGCTCGCCGAGGTCCTGCCGGTCCTGCTCGCGGTGTGGGAGCAGTACCGGCCGCACAACGAGGCCCTGACCGCCCTGGCCCTGCTCGCCGCCGGCCGCCCGGAGGAGGCCCGCGAGGTCTTCGCCCAACGGGCCCCGCTCCTGCCCGACTTCGCCTTCGGCATCCTGGCCGGCCTGCGCGGCACGGCGGCGATCGCCTTCGGCGACCGGGTCACCGCCGGCGAGGTGTACCGGGACCTGCTGCCCCTCGGTGGCCTGGCGGGCGGCGCGAGCAGCCTGAGCCTCGTCTTCCGGCCCGTCGCGCAGACCCTCGGGGACCTCGCCGGGTTCCTGGACCGCCCGGAGCAGGCGCGGGACCACTACCGGGAAGCGCTACGGGTGGCCGCGGCATGGGACTCGGACCACTGGGCGCAGACCGCCCGCACGGCCCTGTCCGGGCTGCCATCTGCGTCCGCGTAGCAAAGGTCAGCTCCCTCCCCACTCGGCCACGAACTCCGCGGCCAGGTCGAGGAACTCCTCCGGGGAGTCCGTGGTCAGCTGGAGGTCCACCAGCACCTCGTCGGTGTCCGCCGCGCACATCAGCCGCAGGTGGTCGCAGATCTGACGCACCGTCCCGCGCCGGTGGGTCTCCCCTGCGGCGGCCTCCCCCGGGGTGACCTCCGCATTCACCCTGAACACCCGGCGCAGCAGGGCCGGGTCCCGGCCCGCCCGCTCGGCCGCCTCGACGGCCACCGCCCACAGCCCGTGCAGGTACGGCAGCGGCATCGAGGCCGCGAGCCACCCGTCCGCCCGCCGGCCGATCCGCTCCAGCGCGAACGGGGTGAAGCCGCCCAGCAGGAGCGGCGGTCTCGGCATCTGCGACGGCTGCGGCAGGACCGTGGACTCGGCGATCGTCCACAGGGGGCCGGCGTGCGCGACCGTCCCGGACCGCCAGACGGCCTCCAGCACGTCCAGCGTCTCCTCCAGCCGGGCCCCGCGCCCCCGCCACGGCACGCCGCAGGCCTCGTACTCCTCCCGCATCCAGCCCAGCCCGATGCCCACGTCGAGGCGGCCGCGGCTGATCAGGTCGAGGGTGGTCAGGGACCTGGCGAGCACCAGGGGCGGCTGCCACAGGGCGTTGAGGGTGCTGCTGCCCAGCCGCACCCGCCGGGTCGCGGCGGCCGCGACGCCCAGCGCGAGCAGCGGGTCGAGATGGGTCCCGTACCGCAGGGGCATCGCCTTGCCCCCCGCATACCCCTCGGGCGGGACGAGCGGCGACAGCAGCCGGTCGGCCACCCAGAGGCTGGCGCACCCCAGCTCCTCCAGGGCGGTGCACAGGGCGGCGGACTGGTGGGGGTCGGCGAAGGGCCCGAACTGCGGGACGGAAAACCCCATGCGCATCGGTGGTGCACACTCATCGATCGGTACGGAACGGCTGAGGGTCCCGGACCCGCCCTCCTCACCCACCCGCCCGCCGCCCGCGGATCCGCACGGTCTCCCGGCGGTACTGCCGCTGCCCCAGCAGCCTCCACACCACCCGGGCCGGAACCGGCAGCCGGGCCAGGAACTCCCGGCGCTCCTCGGGCGAGGTGTCCTCCAGGATGGCGCCCAGCGCGATCATCAACCGCTCCTTGGGCGTCTCGGCCAGCCCCCGCTCCCCGACGGCCCGCCACCGCTCCTCCCCCACGTGCAGCGCGACCAGCGGCATCACCTCCCGCTCCTCCTCGTCGAGGTGGGCGCACAGCTGCCGGTGGTGCCGGCGCAGCGCCTCGGCCAGCTCGTCCCGGTCCTCGGCCAGCGCCCGCTCCCGCCACCGGTCCATCAGCACCTGCACCTCGCCGATCCCGCCGTCGAGCTCACGGTGCTGCGCCTCCATCGCGAGCACCTGCTCGGCATCGAGGTCCAGGTACGGCAGCACGGCGGGCCAGAGCACCTCGTCCTCCCCGGTGTGGTGCGCGTGCAGCCCGACGGCATACTGCCGCCAGTGCTCGGCAAGCACCCGCGCCCGCCCCACATCCCCGGCCCGCACGTCCTGCACGAGCTCACCCAACAACCGCGCCTCACGCCGGAACACCCGGTGGATCATCGCCATCTCCCGCACATAGGGGTGAACGGCGGCATCAAAAACCTCACTCGTGGTCATGCCCCCACCCTCCGCACCCCGATTGCCACCCACTTGCCACCGGCTTGCACGACTCAGGCGCACATCACGGCTGTGCACGCCTCCCGAGCGCCGCCCAGTCCGGGGTGAGACCCACCGCCAACCCCTCGACGACGATCTGCACAGACCCATCCCGCTACGGGTTCCCAGGCCTCCCCTCCGAGGAGCCGTAACCAACCCTGGAAACGTGGCAGCGCGGGCCGCCGTCTAGGGGCTGCCCGCGCCAGTGACCTCAACCATGAACCAGTGAGGTGGGGCTGGTGACAGCCCCACCCTGGACAGGGATGCCACGACGCGCCGAATACGCGAAACGCGGTATGACTCCCGCGATCCCTCTTCCGGCTATCTGGGCGGCACCTGCGGGAGGACAACGACCGGCTTCGCGAGCGCGTCGCCGTCCATGCCCAGGTCAACCACGAGCTCCGTACCGAGCTGGACAGGCGCACCGACAGCACCACCCACCGCAGCCCCGTCCGGAGTATGCCCATCAGGGCCTGGAGGGCGAAGCGACATGACTGTTGAACGCGTTCTGTGAGCGAGTCTTGTTGTCGACCCGTCCTACCAGCTCCATGCTCGGCTTCAGTCTCCTCCGCCGTCACGCAGGCAGTTTCAGCTCAGGAGAGGATTGCCCCTGAGGTTCGCTTCCCCGCACGGCCAGGGGCCCTCGGCCAGGGACCCCAGCGGTGTACGGAAGACCAGGACCTCGTTGTCCAGGGAGACGACGACACGGCCTTCGCTCAGCAGAAGCGAACGACCGATAACCGCTCGGCTGTCATCCATGGCGAACAGCTCGTGTCCGGCGAGATCCGTGTCCACAGCGAGCAGCTTGCCGTCTCGCCAGAACACCGCCGTTCCCTCGCAGTCCATCGCGGGGTAGGACGTGTAGTAACCCGTCAGCGGCGGCCCGTCCACAAGGCTGTTGTCCGGTGCGAGCCGCCGGAAGCGTGACCGCGAAGGCAGGCTGTTTTCGAGCTCCGGGCCGCGGACGCCGCCGTTCTTGTCGACGAGCATTGCCCCATGACTGGCCCAGCGCGCGGTTTCGACGCCGTCCCGGCCGAAGTGGCCGGTCGTGAAGGCACCGTATCCCTGGGATCCGAGCAGGAACTGGCCAGGGCCAGCTATCGCCTTTCGGCCTGTGGGAGCGGGAGCGGTGACCGACACGGTCTCACCACTGTCCAGGTCAAGGAAGAACGTCCTTCCGATGCCACCCCGTGTGTCGGTGAAACTGGCTGCGATCCGGTCGGCCGATACGAGCAGTGGCTCCCAGTGATCAACGCCGATCTCCTCCGGGACCCAAGGTCTACGCGGCCGGATCTCCCACCCGGTCCGGTCCCCCATCTCCACCACGCCCGGGAACGACACCGCACCGAGCACAATCGGCGTGGACCAGATGCACTCCCCCTCTCTCGTGTACCGGGCCACGCGAGGCTCCGGTACAGAGGTGGGTCGGCTGCGTTCCCCACGGACGATGCGGGAGCTGCTGACCCAGGAAATGACGAACCCGTCGTCGAGGAGGACGAATGCGCCGATCTCCTCATCGGCTCGGCACTCCGGGCGGGCGGTGGGCCCAGTGGAACCGTCCGGCAGAACGCCTTCCAGGAGCCGACCGTCGCGGTCTGGGTAGGCGAGCCACAGCACGCCGTCCGTGGCCAGACGGGATCGCGGCTTGCCCGTCCCGGGGTAGGTCCGCTGCCACGTCACCTTGCCTGAAAGGTCGACGCTCGTGATGACGGTCACCAGCGGATTCAGGCCGTAGCCGGTCACGGTCAGTGGCCCGGAGGGGTCGGATGCGGCCACAGCCCAGATCTGGCCCGGCATGGTGAAACGCGATAAGAGGGTCATGCATCGGCATCTTGCCGCATGTCTCCGTCCGCAGCGGTCGACCCTGCGGGCCTCGCGTTCGGTTGACCAGCCCTTCCTGCCTTTGAGCGTCTCTCTTTTGAAGGTCGCGTTGAACGACTCGGCGGCGGCGTTGTCCGCGCTGGACCCGATCGCGCTCATGCTCTGCCGGACACCTGCGGACCTGCGAACCTCAGCGAAGGAACTCCAATCTCCTGGACCATCAAGATCCAAGCCTCTCCGGGGTCAAGGCCCTCCGGGATACCGTCGGTCACCTCGTCGGCACGTTTACGCAGGCAGGCGCGGTGCTGGTGGCAGGTCTTCTCCACTACGGCGGCAAGGTTCTGGAGCAGGTGCCAGGGGTCGGCGACTTCCACGGCAGCGGGCGCGGCTTCCTTGATCGCGCAGGTGTAGGACGAGGCCCGGTCGCGAGAGGTGATCGCGGCGTCTGGGTGCTCGCGCAGCCTGGCGGCGAAGGTCTCGGAGGTACGGCCAGACAGAACATCCACGACGTGGCCGCCCTCCACGTCGACGAGGATGGTTCCGTAGGTGCGGCCTCCTGCGGAAGGCGAACTCGTCGACACCGAGAACCCGCAGAGCTCGCTCCGGCACCGGCGGAGGAACCAGCAGCTCCAGCAGTCGCGTTCGTCCGGCGGCGGCCCTTCCAGAACGAGGCCGACCGGCACCGGTCTTGCGGGCTTCTGGGCTGGCAGGGATCGAAGAAGCCTTCGTGCGCGATCGCAGAGATGGCGGGGGCGTGGGCGTCCCGCTCTGACCCGGCGGCACCGATTCACCGGATCCCGGCGGCTTCGGCTGATACCGACGCCGGGGTCCGGGCGTTCTCCCGGGCGGGGGCGCCCTTCGCGGCGCCTCCCGTCCGTGTTCATCAACACAGTCAAGGAATGCAGTGATCTCCACCCTGATGCGGCGCGCCAAGGGCGCGCTCGCAGTATCCATCGCCGCTGGAGCCCTGGTCACGGCCACGACTCCCGCCCAGGCGGCGCCCGCGCCGGCCATCACCGCGGCCGGCGCGATCGTGATCAACGGCACCAACGGGGCCACGCTCATGGCCAAGGACGCCGACACCAAGCGTCCGATGGCGAGCACCACGAAGATCATGACCACCGTGGTGGTCACCACCCTGCCGGGTCTCGACCTCGAGCAGAAGGTCACGGTCAAGCAGGAGTACCTGGACTACGTCTACCGCCAGGGCGCGAGCTCGGCCCAGCTCAAGGCGGGCGCGACGCCGACGGTCCGTCAGCTGCTGTACGGCGCGATGCTGCCGTCGGGCTCCGATGCCACGTACGCGCTCGCCGACACCTTCGGCGCCGGTACGACCATGGCGGCCCGGACCGGTGACTTCATCGCCAAGATGAACGCCAAGGCGAAGGAGCTGGGTCTGGCCAACACCGAGTACGACTCCTTCGACGGCATCTCGCCGACCGGGAAGAACCTCACCAGCCCGCGCGACCTGGCGAAGCTCACCCAGCACGCGATGACCATCCCGCTGTTCCAGACCCTGGTGAAGACCACCAGCTACAGCACCGGCGGCACCGCCACCGTCGGCGCCTGGAGCAACACCAACCTGCTGATCCAGCCCCGCCCGACCGGTTACGCGTACCCGGGCGCGATCGGCATCAAGACCGGGACGACCACTCCCTCCGGCAAGTGCCTCGTCTTCTCGGTCGTCCGCAACGGCAAGACGATCATCGGGGTCCTATTGAACGACGAGGAGCGGTACATGGACTCCATGGCCCTCTCCGACTGGGCCCTCGGCCCGGCGGCCGGCGCCAAGAACTCCGTCCAGCGCAGCAACACCGAGCCGATCCCCGACCTGCTCGACTGACGTCTGGGAAGCCCCTGATAGTGATGCGGACGACGTGCGTGCGGCTCCGCGCTGCGCACGTCGTCCGTGTTTCCCTCCAACGAAGAGATTTCATCGTGAGCTTCGGCGATCCGAACAACCCGTACGGCCAGCAGCCCCCGCAGGACCGGCCCGGTCACCCGCAGCAGGCCCCGCAGGGCGTGCCGCCCCAGTACGGCTACCCGCAGCAGGCCGCCCCGCAGTACGGGTACCCCCCGCAGCCCCAGCAGCCCCAGCAGCCCCAGCAGCCCCAGCAGCCCCAGCAGCCCCAGCAGTACGCTCCCGCGATGCCCGAGCTGGCCCACTGGGGGCTGCGCGTCGGGGCGGACCTCCTCGACACGCTGATCGTGATCGGCCCGATGTACGCCCTGGGCTTCGTCGACCTCGCCACGGCCGCCGATCCGGACACGGCCGAACCGGGCGTCTTCTTCATCGTCGGCATCGTCTACGCGGTCGTCATGGGCTTCTTCCAGCTGTTCAAGGAGGGCTCCACCGGGCAGTCGACCGGCAAGAAGGTGGTCGGCATCAGCCTGCGGCGTGAGGCCGACGGCAGGACTCTCGGGTTCGGGCTGGCCTTCGTCCGCAAGCTGGCCCACATCCTCGACAGCCTGCCCTGCCACATCGGCTGGCTCTGGCCGATCTGGGACCCCAAGAAGCAGACCTTCGCCGACAAGGTGTGCAGCACGGTCGTCATCCGTGTTCCCAAGCGCTGAACTGCAACGAAGGAAGGGGCTTGCGGTGACGAGCAGGGCGAGGCGTCTGGCGGTAGCGGGCGCGGCGGCGGGCATGGTGCTGGCTCTGACTGCCTGTGAAGGCGGGGCGAGCGGCGCGGGGGGCACAGGGCAGGGAGCGGAGGACGGCGCGCTGTTCGCCGAGTCCGTCCGGTTGTTCCGGGACGCGCCGTCGGTACGGGTCACCGCTCCGTCCGCGGTCGCCCTGGGAAGCCGGGTCGCGATATTCGTCGACCGCGACAAGAACTGCCGCGTGGACGCCCAGAACGGGTTCTTCCGCGTGGTCGTCGAACGCGGTGGCCGCACGTGGGTGCGGTGGAGCGAGGACTACCTCCAGCGGGATGCGCACACCCCCGACGGCGAGCGGCTGGAGAAGGCGCTGAGCGGCAAGTGGCTGGAGCTCGGCCAGGAGGGGCGGATCCGCAAGAGCATGGTCGACCTGTGCGCCTTGACGCCCCTGCGCTCCGTCGCGGACGAGCTGGTGAAGCCCGGCCGGCGCGCCGTCCGTGAGCCCGAGACCACCGAGAACGGCGAGCGGCTCCTCCCGTTGCGCTGGGGCGAGGAGCCCTCCACGGTGACCGCGTACGTCAAGCCCGGAGCCAAGCCCGGCGACAAGGCCTATCCGCGCAAGCTCGCCGTGGACATCGTGGGGTTCTCCCTGACTCCGGTCGACTTCCTGCTCGACGGCTACGGCGAGCCGGTCGCGGCGCAGCCGCCCGCTGCCGCGCTGACCGTCCGTTCGGCGTCCATCGAGGCCTTGGCGGAGAAGCACCTGGCGGTGGGGCTGCACGGCAGTCCCTGAGGGCGGGGACTGCCGTGGGCTCGGGCCGGTCAGGCTTCCAGGGCCACCGGGCCCGTCGTGACGGGTTCCGCGTTGCGGCGGGTCTTGGCCCAGCCGGTGCGGCCGCGGGCCGTGCGGACGAAGGCCCGGGCCGAGACGGCGAACAGGTGGTAGGCGTAGAGCCACAGGGCCACGCCCCACAGCAGTGCCGTCAGCCGCGAGGCGTCCGGGGCGTGGTCGCGGCGGTAGAGCGGGCCCCACGCCACGAACGGGCCGATGGAGAGCAGGGCCAGGGTGAGGGTGAGCGGCCAGAGGGTGAGGAGGCCGAGGCCGCCGAGGACGAGCAGTACGGCGGTCAGGGCCAGGGTCAGCAGGTGGGCCAGGGGCTGGCAGAAGGTGTAGAGCGTCTCCAGTACGCCGCGGCCGCCGTAGTGGCGGGAGGAGACGATGCGCGGTGCGTAGCGCACGCACTGGAGGTTGCCCTGGGCCCAGCGGGTGCGCTGGGTGAGGAGCCGGCGCAGGTGCGGCAGGCCCTCCTGGGAGACCCAGGTGTCGGCGATGTGGGTGATGCGGTAGCCGGCCAGGGTCATGTGGAGGCCCAGTTCGTAGTCCTCCAGCAGCGCGCCCCGCTGCCACGGGCGGCGTTCGGCGTCGGCGATGCGGTCGAGCGCGGAGAGCCGGGTGAACTGGCCGTTGCCGCCGAGGCCCACCGAGCCGGTGCGGCGGCGCAGGAGCTGCATGCCGGCGTTGGAGACGGCGAACTCCATGTCCTGGAGCCGCACCAGGAGGCGGGCGGCGGCGTTGCGGGTCCGGCCGCGGTCGGGCAGCGGGCGCGGGTCGTCGACGTTGCGCATCCGCACGCCGACCTGGACCCCGCCGATGTCCGGGTCGCCGAACGCCTCGGGGCCCGAGACCTGTTCGAGGGCGCGGGGGTCGAGGCGTCCGTCGGCGTCGACGACGCAGACGACCACCCGGTCGTGGGCGGTGCCGTCGGGCAGGAACTCCACGAGCCGGTCGTACGCGGTGTTCAGCGCGTCTCCCTTGCCGGTGCGGGCGTGCGGGCGCTTGCGCTGGATGAGGTGGATCCGCTGGTCGTCCCGGGCGAGGGCGTCCACGACGGGGCCGGTCCGGTCGTCGCTGTCGTCGTTGATCACCCAGACGTGCGCGGCCGGGAAGTCCGTCCGCAGCTGGGTGACGGTCGCCCGGATGACGGCCTCCTCGTCCCGGCACGGTACGAAGAAGTGCCAGTCGAAGGCGGTCGGGTCGCCCGCCTCGGTCGCGGGGCGGCGTACGTACGCGTGGCGGGCGCCGGCCCAGTAGAGCAGGAAGCAGAGGAGGAGGGCGAAGGGGAGGATCAGCAGGGTGTTCACGGTTGCCTTCCGTCAGGCCGCGGCGGCGACGAGTTCGGTGAGGCGGGTGGCGATGCGCCGTGACGCCCGTCCGTCTCCGAAGGGGCTGGGGAGTGCGGCCAGGCGGGCGCGGCCGTCCGGGCCGAGGGCGAGGGCGGCGCGGGCGGCGCGTCCGAGTTCGGGGCCGGGTGCGACCAGGGTGGCGAAGTCCGCCATGGCCTCGGGGCGTTCGGTGGAGTTGCGGACGACGACCAGCGGGCGGCCGAGGACGGTGGCCTCCTCCTGGATGCCGCCGGAGTCGGAGACGAGGAGGGCGGCGTGGCGGGCGAGCGCGAGGAAGCTGCGGTAGCCGAGGGGGCGGGTCACGCGCAGCGGGGTGAGGAGGTGCGTGAGGCCGGCCGCTTCGATGCGGGCGCGGGTGCGCGGGTGCAGGGGGAGCAGGACCGGCAGGTGGGTGGTGAGCGCCGACAGTTCGGTGAGGATCGCGTGGAGTGCGGCGGGGTCGTCCGTGTTCTCCGGGCGGTGGACGGTGGCGAGGACGAATCCGTCCGGCAGCAGTCCGGCTCGCGCGAGGTGCGCGGACCGTTCGTCGGGGTGGGGGAGCTGGGCGCGGACCGCTTCGACCACGGTGTTGCCGGTGACGTCGACGAGGGTGGGGTCGATGCCTTCGGCGAGGAGGTTGAGCCGGTTCTCGGGGGTGGCCGCGCAGAGTACGTCGGCGAGCCGGTCGATGAGGATCCGGTTGTGCTCCTCGGGCATGTTGCGGTCGTGGCTGCGCAGCCCGGCTTCGACGTGGACGAGGGGGATGGCGCGGGCGTTGGCGGCGAGGGCGCCGGAGAGCGCGGCGTTGGTGTCGCCCTGGACGACGACCGCGAGCGGGGGGTGTGCGGTGAAGAGCTCGTCGAGCTGGGTGAGGGCCGCGGCGATCTGGACGGCGCGGGGGCGGCCGCCGATTCCGGTGAGGTAGGTCGGTTCGGGGAGGTCCAGGTCGGTGAGGAAGCGGCCGGAGAGGTCCGCGTCGTAGTGCTGCCCGGTGTGCACGACGTGCGCGGCAGGTCCGAGGAGCTTGATCAGTTCGGTGAGTTTGACCAGCTCGGGGCGGGTGCCGAGGACGACGGCGATGCTGCGCGGCGGCAGGGGGGAGGACACGGGGGCTCCAGCAGGGCGGACAGGTGGGGGCACCTTTCACGGTCGTACCGCCCCGTTGTGCGGATGGTTGGCGTCCGGTTGCTGGAGGGTTGCTTCGTGCGCCGGGCGGGAATCGGGGCCGGAGGTCCCGTCCGGGCGCGGGCCGGAGGTCCTGCGGCGACGGGCCGGAGGTCCCGGGGGTGCGGGGGCCGGGAGGCCCTGGGCCGTCCGGCCCCGCGGTGTCAGTCGCCGGGGTCGGCCCGGTAGCGGTAGCCCAGGCCGCGTACCGCTTCGATCGGGTCGGGCCCGGGGTCGTGCGCGGCCTGCTGGAGCTTGCGGCGCAGCCGCAGGACCGCGAACTTCACCCGGTCCCGGCCGATGCCCTGCGGGTCGTCCCACACCTGGGCCAGGAGCTGGTCGGTGGTGACGACCCGGCCCCGGTTGCGGACCAGTACCTGGAGCAGCCCGTACTCGATGTCGCTGAGCCGGACCTCCTCGCCGTGCCAGACCGCCGAGCGGCGGTCCGGCACCAGCCGCAGGGACCGGTCCTGTGCGGCCCCGGACCAGAGGGCCGGGGCGGCGCGCCGCAGCAGGGCTTCCACCCGGGCCAGCAGTTCCTCGTTCCCGAAGGGCTTGGGCAGGTAGTCGTCCGCCCCGGCGCGCAGTCCGCGCACCCGGTCGCTCTCGGCGCCGCGTGCGCTGAGCAGCAGCACGGGGAGGTCGGTCATGTCCCTGGTGCGGTCGAGGACCTGCCATCCGTCGAGTCCCGGCGGCAGGCCGATGTCGAGGACCATCAGGTCGGGCCGGTCGGCGAAGAGGCGGCGCAGCCCCTCGCGCCCGTCGGCGGCGGCCACCACCTCGTACCCGGCCCGGCCGAGGAGCACGCGCAGGGCCACGGCCACGTCGGGGTCGTCCTCCACGACGAGGATCCGGGTCACCGCGGCCCCTCCCCCGCAGGGTCCCCGGGACCGGCCAGGGGCAGGCGCAGGGTGAAGACGGCTCCCCCGCCGGGGGCGCCGGCCGCGGTGAGGTCCCCGCCGTGACGGCGTACGACGTCCCGGCTGAAGGCGAGGCCGAGTCCGGTGCCGGGGTGGTCGCCGCGGTCGGCGTTGGGGGCCCGTACGAATCCGGTGAAGATCTCCTCCCGGTACTCCTCGGGCACCCCGATGCCGGTGTCGGCGACCGTGATCTGCCAGTGGGGCCCGTCGGGTGCGGCCCGTACGCGGAGGGTGCCGCCGCGCGGGGTGAACTTGGCGGCGTTGTCGAGGAGGTTGGCCAGCACCTGCTCCAGCCGGTGCGCGTCGCCCCGGAGGGGCGGTCCGGGGGCGCAGTCGAGGACGGTGAAGAGGCCGGCACCGGCGAGCGCGGGCAGCTGGTCGTGCACCGCGTGCTCCAGCATGCCCACCACGTCGACCGCGCCGAATTCCAGTTCGGCCTTCGGGGCGCGCATCAGGGTGGTGTCCAGCAGGGTGGTGACCACCCCGGCCATCCGGACCGCGTTGCGGCGGATGGCGTCCAGGAAGGCGCGCTGCTCGGCGCCGAGCGGTCCGGACGCGGGGTCGGCGAGCAGGTCGCAGAAGCTGAGGACGGAGGTGAGCGGGGTCCGCAGGTTGTGGGAGGCGGTGGCGAGGAACTCGTTGCGCCGGCGGGCCAGTTCGGCGAGGTCGGCGTTGTCCCGGTGGAGGGCGCGCTCGCGGCGCTTCGCGTCGGTGACGTCCTCGGCGGTCCACAGCGAGCCGAAGGGCAGCCCGTCCTCGTCGTAGAGGGGCTCGACGTCGCGCCGTAGGACCCGGCCGTCGAGGAGCTCGATCTCGGCGACCCGGTGCAGCCGGCGGGCCAGGATGGCGGGGGTGCTCTCGGTGATCCACGCCGGGCGGTGCGCGAGGTGGGCGACCACCGCGTCGATCACCGGCGCCAGGGGGGCGCCCGGGCGGTGGTCGACGCCGTCCCCGGCTTCCCCGGCTTCCCCGGCTTCCCCGCCGTCCGTGCCGTCCAGGTCGAACATCTCGACGAAGCGGTGGTTGGCGGCGACCACGTGCCCCGCTCCGTCCTGCACGATCGCCGCCCGGGGCAGTGCCTCCAGGACGGCCTGCAGTCGGTCGCGCGCACGGTCCACGGCATCACCGTACGCGCGGACGTGCCGCCGCCCGCGCAGCGCGGCCCGGGGCGTCAGGAGCGCGTCGCGCTCCCGCACTCGTCCCCGGTGGAACCGCCCTGCCCGACCGGCGCGGTGCGGTCGTACGGGTCGGTCGTCGTGCCGGATCCGGCCGCCCGGCGCTCCGCGCCGAAGGGCGGGGTGAGGTACCCCTGGGCGGGGCCGCAGCCGCCGTTGGTCATGGCGTACTTGTACGAGGTGACGGAGAAGGTGCCCGGCTCGGTGATCACCTTGGCGGGGTCGTCCCAGCTCAGGACCAGCTCGCGGCGGACGATCGTGCGCAGGATCTCGCCGTCGCCGTCGCCGCCGTCACCCTCGCCCGCGCGGGTGACCGGGTAGACGAAGGTGACGTCGGCGGTCACCCGGAGCGCGCCGCGCTCGCCCTCCTGGTAGGTGAGCCGGCCCCGGGTCTTCACGACGTCGCCGACCAGCCGGGTGCGGGACGGCTGGAAGCGGCTGAAGAGAAGGAGGGGATCGTTCTTCTCGCTCGGGGTCCGGAAGGCGGTGTCCAGCAGGTCCCGGACGTCCTTCTGGTGCGGGTTGATGAGCGCGATCGCCTTCTCGGGGCGCTCGCCGCGCAGCACCGCGGGGTCCAGGCTGGAGGCGACCAGGAAGTCCCGGCTGGCGGCGAGGGCCCGTTCGACCTCGGGCGCGCCCATCCAGCCGACCGCCCGGGCCTTCGGCACGGTGATCCCCGCCGCTCCGCTCGCCCAGCCGGCCGCCGGCGAGCCGCGGAACGGCTCCTCCCGGGTGGGGCGTTGGGCGGCGTCCACCGGGGGTGCCTGGCTCGGGCGGGCGGTCTCGGGCGCCTCGGGCGCGGAACCGGAGTCCGCGCCGGTGAACAGGTCCACCACCCGCCCCGGCGCGAGCGCCACCAGCACCAGGAGGACCAGCGAGACCACCAGCCCCGCCGCGTACCAGCCCTTGCGCCGCTTGGGCCGCGCGGGCGTGTGGCTGCGCCAGGCCTCCGGGGCCCGGTCGGGCTGCTCGCGCAGCCGCCGCGCGACCTCACGGGCCCGCGCCGACGGCTCCTTGGGCGCGTCGGCGGTACCCGCCACCGACTCGCGCAGGAACCGCTCCCACTCCTCGTCCGACCTGGACGACCCGTCCGGCTCCGTACCCGCACCCATCCCCGACCCCCTGGCAGTAGGCGGACCGCGCCCCGCTCCCCCGGGGGCCCGTCCGAACTCTTGCGGCGGCCCCTGGAACACGGGCACAGGGGCTCACTGCGCGTCACATCTTAACCGTCCTGTGATACTGCCGTTCGAACCGGCCGGGCACCTCGATCACCGGTCGAGGGCGTCGTGTGATGATGTGCGTCCACTCCGGGAGGCGATGGTGCTGAGCAGGGGCGCGCGGTGGGCCGCGGGCGTGACGGCCGCGGTCTGCATGGTGCTGCTGCTGGGCTCCAGCACGCCGAGCGTCCCGTCCCCCGCGCCGCTGCCGCCCGGCGCCGCCGGGGCGGTGGTCGCCGACCGGGTCGGCACGTGGAACATCTGCAATCCGTGCGGCAGCGGGCAGGACTTCGGGCGGGCGACGGAGATCGCCACGTACGCGCCCCAGGTCATCGGGCTCCAGGAGGCGTGCGTACGGGACGTCGAGCGGATCCGCGACTACCTGGAGGAGGCCTACGGGCTGGTCTACCGGGTCGAGTACGGGAGCGTCCTGCGGAACTGGAACCGCTGCGGGGGCCTGCCGTGGCGGCCCGGCGGCTACGGCCAGGCGATCCTCTCGGCGGCGCCGATGACGGACCGGGTGAGCGTCGAGTACCCCGACGGCGGCTCCGAGGACCGCGGCTACCTGGCCGTCACCACGCTGGTCGGCGGCCGGCCCGTACGCGTCTTCAACACCCACCTCGCCGAGCGCCGGCAGCCGCAGGTGCGGGCGGGCCAGGTGCGGGTGCTCGCCGCGGAGGTCGCCCGTCACGACCGTGCGATCGTCCTCGGCGACTTCAACGCCGTGCCGGACGCGCCCGAGCTCGGGCCGATGTGGGCCCTGGCCCGGGACACCGACCCCGGCTGCCGCCCCACGGCGGCCGATGCCGATGCCGGTGGCGGGGCCGACGGCTGCGCGGTGACCACCGACTGGAACAGCAAGTTCGACTACGTGTTCCTGCGCGGCATCACCCCGCGCACGCACCACGTCCGCCCGAGCCCGTACTCGGACCACCACCTGCTGTACACCGACCTCGGCTAGGCTGTCTCTCAGACGGCCCGGCCGGAGCGGGGCCGCCGGACGTGCAGGCGGATGTGCGTGCCGGGCTGCGGGGTCAGCAGGGCGGCGACCGGTGGCAGGACGGTCGCGCCGACGGCGTCGAGGACCTCCTGCGGGCACGCGTCGGGGTGCAGGCGCAGGGTGAGGGCGAGCTCCGGCCGCCTGCGGGTCCCGGTCAGCCGGCAGCGGGCGCGTGCCACGCCGGGGATCCGGGTGCAGGCCAGGCGTACGGCGCGGCCGTCCAGCGAGCAGCGGGGCGCCCCGAGGGGCAGGCGGCGCGGCGTCCGGCCGGGGAGCTGCGCCGCGAGGAGGGCCGCTCCGAGGAGGATCCCCAGGCATCCGCACACGGCCGCGGCCGCGGTGGGGTGCCCGGTGAGGAGCTCGCGGACGGGCCCGGGGCACAGGCGTGCCCCGGCACGGAGGCCGCGCAGGACGCCCGCCGGTGCCGCTGCCGCGGTGACGAGGGCGAGCCCGGCCAGTCCGAGCACGGTCCGGTTGGCCGCCCGGCGGCTACGACGCATCGCCGTCCCCTCCGCGCCGCCGGCCCGGGGCGGCGCCGGCGAGGTCGAGCCGGATGCGGGGGGTCCGGCCGAGTGCCATCCCTTCGACGGCGCGGGTGATCTCCCGGGTCGCCGCCTGCGCGACGGCGTCGGGGTCGCCGAAGGCGCGTTCCGCCCGGACGTGGATCCCGCGTGCCGTGCAGCGGACGGAGCGCACGCGCAGCGCCGGTACCCCGGCCAGGGCCGCCCGTACCAGGCGCGAGGCGCCGGCGCGGCCGAGCACCGCCCGTACGGGGCCACGGGTGCGCAGGGTCAGCAGGCGGCGGTGGCCCGGGGTGAGGGCCAGGGCGAGCAGCCACCCGCCGAGGACCGCGCTCCCGACGGCGCCGGCGGTGCGCGCGCCGGGGGCCTGAAGGGCCGTCACGAGCGCTCGCCACGACGGCCGGAGCGCGGGGCCGGCCGGCGGGTGCGGTGCGAGGGCGTGCCACAGCAGCAGGGCCGAGGCCGCGGTGACCGCGAGGGCGAGGCATGCGGCCGGCAGGCGCCGCTGCGACCAGGTCCGCGGGGCCCGGTCGGCCACCTCGGCCGCATCGGCCGCATCGGCGGTCCGGGTGCCGGGCGGGTGCGGGACGGGGACGAGCCGCGTCACCCGGACGCGGGGCGGCGCGACCTGTCGGCCCGTCAGGTGTTCCGTCCGCGCGCGAACGTGTTCCTGGACCGTCCGGGTGCGGGTGTCGACGGCGTCGGTCAGCGGCAGGGCCACCTCCACGGCGAGGTCGAATCCCGGGCCCGCGGCGGACGCGGCGGCGCGCAGGACGCGTCCGCCGCCGGTGAGCGTCTCGGCCGCCGCCTGCCGGGCGATCCTGGCCGCTGCCCGGTCGGCGACGGTGGTCACGCCGCGTTCGGCCGCCTTCACGGTCGCCCGCGGTCGTGTCCGCAGTGCCCGAGCGCCTTGCTGCACATGTGCCCTCTGTCCTCCGCTCTCGTCTCCGGTCGACCGAACGAACCCGCCGCGCGCCGGGCGGCCTCCACACGCGGCCCCTCCACACCCGGCCGCTCCACACGCGGTCACGCCACACGCGGTCACGTCACGCGCGGGTCGCCCGTCGCCGGCTCGTCGTCGCCGGGCAGGTGCACGTCGTTGACGGCGATGTTCACCTCGACGACCTCCAGTCCGGTGATGCGCTCCACCGCGCCGATCACGTTCTCCCGCACGTCCCGGGCGACGTCCGGCACGGGGACTCCGTACTCGACGACGAGTTCGATGTCGATGGCGGCCTGGCGTTCGCCGACCTCGACCTTCACCCCGCGCCCGAGGTTGGGCCGGCCGCCTGGCACCCGGTCGCGTACCGCGCCGAGCGTCCTCGACAGCCCGCCGCCCATGTCGTGCACGCCCGGGATCTCCCGCGCCGCCATCCCGGCGATCTTGACGACGACCGCGTCCGCGATCGACGTCCTGCCCCGGGTGCCGAGCGGCTCGCTGACCACCGTCCGGCCGACGCCCTTCCCGGCGCCGGAGCCGTTCGCGGGTCCCTGCCGGACGGGTACCGCTTCCTGCGTGGTGGTCATGGCCGCCCCTTCGCGGATCCGAGTTCGCCTGTCCCCCCTTAGACAGCGGAGGAAGCGAATCCGTTACGCAACTCATCCGTGGACGGCACGCACACCAGTACGGATCTCCCGGCCGTAACGGATCGCACGGCAGCGGTGTCAAAGCAGGCGAGGCTGGAAGGAGCCCGCGTGTGAGTGCTCGATGGGACCCCGACGGGTACGACGGTGCGTCCGCGTCCGGGGCCGGTGACCGACTGCTGGCCGTGCGGGCGGCGGAAGGCGACGAGGAGGCGTTCGAGATGCTCGTACACCGTCACGGACCGGTCGCGCTCCAGCTCGCCGAGCGCCTCCTGGGCGACCGCGCCGAGGCCGAGGACGCCGTCCAGGACGCGTTCGTCAGCGCCTGGCGCAAACTGCCGGAGTTCCGCGGGGAGGCGGGGTTCGGCACCTGGCTGCACCGCATCGTCACCAACCGGTGCCTGAACCTCCTGCGGGCCCGCAGACCGGCCGCCGACCTCGACGCGGTTCCCGAGCCGGCCGCACCGGAGCACCAGTCGTCCCCGGTCCGGGCCGCCGAATCGCACGCCGCCGCCGGGGACCTCGGGCGGGCGATGCGCTGCCTGTCCGCCGAACAGCGGGTGTGCTGGGTCCTGCGGGAGATCGAGGGCCGGCCGTACGAATCGATCGCGCTGACGGTCCGGATCAGCCCGGAAGCGGTCCGTGCACGCGTCTTCCGGGCCCGGCGCGTACTGACGGAGGCGATGGCCGCATGGCGATGAACGACCCCGTTCCGGCCGGGTCACCGGCGGCGGAGGACAGTGAACTCCTGGCGTGCGGAAGGGACTTGGCTGCGGTGTGGGAGCAGGCCGAGGCCTGGGACCCGGCCGGGGCGGCGGAGCAGGGCGAGGTGGCGGAGCAGGGGGAGCAGGGCGAGGGGATGGCGGGGGGCGGGGAGCCGCCGCCGGACCCGCACTCCCGCCGGTGCGTCCACTGCCGTCAGGCGCTGGCGGACCTGCGGCGGCTCCGTGCCGCCGCACTGGGGCCGGAGGCCCCCCGTACCGGCGGGGCCCCGGACGCCTCCGCCCTCGCACGCCGGGTGATGGACGTGGTCCGGCTGGAGCTGCGCCCCGGCCGGACCCTGACCCTGGGCGAGCGGGACGAGGACACCTGGATCTACGAGTCCGTCGCCGCCCGGACCCTGCGCGCGGCGGCCGAGGAGGTCCCCGGCGTCCGCGCCGGAAGCTGCCGCGTCGCGCCGCCGGAGGGCCGCGACGCACCGCGGCGCGGACCGGTGGCCGTCCGGCTGGAGGTGACGGTCGAGTTCGGCCCCGGCCTCCGGGCCGTGACCGAACGGGTGCGCGAGGCCGTCGGCCGGGCCGCCGAACGGCGGCTGGGGCTGGCCCTCGCCTCGGTCGACGTCACCGTCACCGACCTCCACGACCCGCCGGACCGACCTCAGGAGACCTCGGAATGAACACCCCACGGGCCGCATCCGCATCCGGAGCCGTAGCCGTGGCCGTCTCCGCGGCGGTGGCCGACGCCGTGCTGGAGGTGCCCGGCGTCGCCTGCCTGCGCCCCGGCCTGCGCAGCCTGCTGCACACCGCCGCGCGCCGCCCCGGCACGGGGCCGGCCGCCGGGGCCGACGACCGGTCCGGGGTGCACGTCACCCTCGGCGCCGCCGGGACCGTCACCGCCCTCCACGTCGAGTTCGTCGCCCGCGCGCAGCACCGGGCGGCCGATGTGGCACGGGCGGTGCGGACCGCTGCGGCCGGGACGGCCTCCGTTCCCCGTGCGGCGGTGAAGGTCACGGTCACCGGCGTCGTGTGACGGGCGGTACCGCTAGAGCGGCGGCGGGCAGGTGAGGATCACCCACAGCGCCAGCGACCACGCGCAGGCCGCCGCCCCGAGCAGCCGCAGCCGACGGATCCGCTCGGGCGAGACGGGGTCCGCGCTCCGTGCCCGCGGGCGGGCCGGGGCGTCCGCGACGGGCCGGTGCGGCGGGGAGGCAGCTGCCGGCCGGGGCCGGGCCGCCCCGGATCCACGGGTTTCCCGGTCGGCGGGCCGTACGACGGGCCGTACGCCGCGCAGCGGTCCCGGGCCCGTCGCGTCGGCGCCCGCGACGGCGCCCGCGACGGCGCCCGCGACGGCCGCGTGCTGGGCCAGACCCGCCAGGAAGCGCCGGTAGGCGTCGCGCCGCCCTCCGCGCGGGGCGGTGCGTCCGGACTCCCAGGACCGCACGGTCCCCGGGGTCACCCCGAAGGCGACGGCGACCTGGCGGGTCGTCAGACCCCACTGCTCCCGGAGCCGACGGCGCTCTCCGGGCTCCGGGAGGCCCAGGGGGCGCCGGGGGGTCCTGCCCGCCTGCGGAGGGACGATCTGACGCGGCAGAAGCTGATCTACTGTCATACAGATCGGACAATCCGAGTCCCGCCCCCGTGATGCCCGGCCGGGAGGGTTCATCCGTTCGGCCGCGCACCCCGAGGAAGCGATGCGCACCAGCGGCTTCCCGCCCCGCCCACCCGCCGCGCCGGGCGGCGCGTCCGGCCGTGCGGCCCGGCCGCCGGTGCGTAGCCTGGCCACCACCGCTGCGCCCGCGATCCGGGCAGGAAGTCGAGGGCGTCCATGAACTGCGACAACTGCGACGTGGTGGTCGTCGGCGCGGGAGCCGCGGGACTGGCCTGCGCCTCGGACCTCGCCGCGGCCGGACTGGCCGTGCGCCTGCTGGAGGCCGAGGACACGGTGGGCGGCCGCATCCGCACCGACCGGGTCGACGGCTTCACCACCGACCGCGGCTTCCAGGTGTTCAACACCGGCTACCCGCAGGTCAGGCGCCGCCTGGACCTGCCCTCTCTGTTCCTGCGCCCGTTCACCCCCGGGGTGCTGGTGCACACCGACGCCGGACGGCTCCGGCTGGCCGACCCCACCCGGCGCCCGCGCGACGGCATCGGCCTCGTGGCCGGCCGGCGGGTGAAGCCGCGCGACCTGCTGGCCCTCGGCGTGCTCTCGGCCCGCGCCCTGCTCGCCCCCGCGTCCCGCCTGCGGGCCCGGCCCGACGCCACCACCCGTACCGCGCTGGCCGATGCGGGGTTCTCCGAGGACTTCGTCGAAACGTTCTTCCGGCCCTTCCTGTCCGGGGTCTTCCTGGAGGACTCCCTGGAGACCTCCGCCCGCTTCTTCCACCTGGTCTGGCGCAGCATGCTGCGCGGCACGCTCTGCCTGCCCCGCGACGGCATCGGCGCGGTACCGGCGCAGCTCGCCGCCGGCCTGCCCCCGCAGGTGCTGCGCACCTCGTCGCCGGTCACCGGGCTGGGGCCGGAGGGAGTGCTCCTCGGGAGCGGCGAACAAGGACCACGGGCCCGGGCCGTCGTCGTCGCCACCGGGGCGGGCGCCGCGGCCCGCCTGCTGCCCGGACTGGCGCCGTCCCCGGGCAGGACCGTGACGACGCTCTACCACGCGGTCGAACGGTCCCCGCTGCCGGAGCCGACCCTGCTGGTCGACGCGCGGCGCCGGTTCCTGAACACGTGCGTCCTCACCGAGGTCCAGCCCGGCTACTCCGCTGACGGCAGGAGCCTGGTGTCGACCTCCGTGCTCGGCACGCCGGGCCCGGTGGAGGAGGCCGCCGTGCTCAACGCCCTCGCGGAGGCGTACGGCACGGACACCGCGACCTGGGAGCCGGTGCACCGCGTGACCGTACGCGGCGCCCTGCCCGCCATGCCGCCCCCACTGCCCCTCACCCGCACCACCCGCTTCTCCCCCGGCCGCTACGTCTGCGGCGACCACCGCGCAACGGGCTCCCTCCAGGGCGCCCTCGCCTCGGGAACCCGCACGGCCCGCGAGGTCCTCACCGACCTGACGGCGGGTCCGGGCCCGCGCTGAACGCCGGGCCTTCTGCCGCAGGGCCCACGGTGGTGCTCCGCAGCCGGGGGTGAGCCGGAGGAGGCGGTTCAGCCGCCCGTCGTGCCGTCGAGGAGTTCGCGGAGGATGTCCAGGTGGCCGTTGTGGCGGGCCGTTTCCTCGGTGAGGTGGAGGAGGATCCAGCGCAGGTCGACGTGGAGGCCGTTGCGGATGGGCCGTTCGGCCTTGGCGTCCAGGGAGGCCCCGGCGACCAGTTCGCGGTAGCGGGCGCTCTGTTCGGCGTACTCGTCGAGCAGCTGCGGGAGCGGGAAGTCGACGGCGATGCGCATCTCGCGGTCGGGGTCCTCCTCGGTCCAGGGGCCCTGGTCCTCCTCGCCGAGGAAGACCATCTGGAACCAGTAGTACTCGACCCAGCGGAGGTGGTTGACCACTCCGCTCATGGTCATCAGCGGGGACCCCGGCAGGATCGCCTTGACGGCGTTCTCCGCGGAGACGCCGTCGCACTTGGCGCGGACGGTGTCACGGGTGTAGTCGAGGAATGTGGTGAGCTGGGTGCGCTCGTCCCACGCGGGCGGTGTGTCGGTGATTCTGGTCATCGCGCGAAGCATCGTCGATGATCACTGCCGGTGTCGAGGCATTTTCGACAGCTCGTTCGGATGCGCTCGGACGGCGTCCCACGCGGCCCGTGCGCGGCCGGTCCTCACCAGCCGGCGGTGCCCGCCCCGCCCTTGAAGGGGCCCCGGATCTCGGCGGTGATCCAGCCGCCGTAGAAGTCGCCGGGCTGGGCCCGTACGGGCTCGCCGTCGACCGTGCACAGCTCGACCCTGGCCGGGTAGAAGGCGAGGTGGCCGGCGAGGCACCGGTAGCGGGGTGAGGGTGCCTCGTAGCTCCAGGCCGCGTCGGGGACCGTTTCGGGGCCCAGGACGAGGGTCCAGTGGGTGGCCGTGCCCTTCCACTCGCAGAAGGTGCCCGTCGGAGACCGGGACAGGAGGTCGGTGCGGACGTCGTCGCGCGGCACGTAGAAGACGGGCGGATGGCTCGTCTCCAGGACGCGCCGGCAGGCCCGGGAGTCGGCCAGCGTCACTCCCCGGTGCCGGACCACCACGTGCCGGTCGTCCGGCTGCACGATCGGGGGGCGCGGGTAGTCCCAGACCGATTCCGGCGGCCGGGGAGCGTGGCCGTCGTGCGGGTCGCTCATCGGCTGCACCTCCGTCATGTTCTTCGCCGTCCGGGGTGGGGGCGGATGCGGGGGCGGGGTGCGGGTTCAGGGGGTGCGGACGAGGAAGAGCTCGTCCGCGAAGCACCAGGCCCAGGACTCGTCGGGGGCCAGGGAGAGGACCACGGGGTGGCCGGTGCGCGCGTAGTGGGCGTGGGCGTGGCGGCCGCGGGAGCTGTCGCAGCAGCCGACGTACCCGCAGGTGGCGCACCATCGCAGCCGGGTCCAGGTCCATCCGCGGGCCCGGCATTCCGCGCAGGCCCGGTCCGGGGTTTGTGCTGAGGGGGGCAGGTCCGCCGCGTGGGAGCAGCTGCGCCCCTCGGGGCGGCCCCCGTCCGGTGAGGGCAGCCATCCGGAGGGCGGGTTCCCGGGGTCGGCGCCGGTACGCGGCATGGCGGGGTCCTTCCGGCAGGGAGGCGGGTCGCCCCGCCCCGACGGCCAGTCTAGGGCGGGGCGGAGGGCGCCCGCGGCGGGACCGGGGGCGGCGGATAGCGTGCGGGCATGGTGGTGACGGAGGAGCGGCGGGTGCTGTACCGGCAGGGCAGCGGGTTCTGGCGGATGACGGCGAAGTGGGTCCTGGTCTTCGGGGTCCTGGCCCTGGTGGACGGCGGGCTGGTGCGGTCCTGGGGCGACGCCCTGGTCTGGCCGGTGGTCGGGGTCCTGCTGTGGGTGCCGTTCGGGATCGGCGTCGTCTGGTACTCGCGGAAGGAGCAGCTGGTCACGCTGACGCCGCGGGGACTGCGGGTGTGGCGCAAGCGGCTGCCGATGGAGAAGGTGAACCTGCTGCACGTGGCGCGGCTGTGGCTGGAGGGGCGGTCGACCGCGGACGACCGGCCAGTGGCGCAGTGGTCCCCGGGCGACCGGGTGGTGTGGGTGCCGCTGCTGAGCGGGCGGGCGTACGGGGTGCACCTGCGCGATCCGGCGGCGTTCGCCGGGGCCTTCGGTGACTTCGCGGTCGCGGCGTGCGGCGGGCCGGACGCCGTCCGCGCGAGGGCGGCGGAGACCTACCGGGATCCGGTCCCGCTGCGGCCGCGCCGCACCGGCGACGCCGGCGACGGCTCCCGGCTGGACCTCCTGGACATCCTGCACGTCCTCGACTGAGCGCCGGCTCGCGGAGGGCGGGGAAGCGAGGTTTGGTGGTTCCAGGGGCTCTCGTCGTACCCGGCAGCGGAGGAGGGCGGACCATGGCCCTGTCCCGACCGGTGGGCCGCCGCCGGTACCGCCACCGCGCGGCGGTGCTCGTCGCGGCGGGGGTCTGCTCGGCGCTGCTCGGCGGCCCGGGGCCCGCCGTCGCCCGGGACGCGCCGTCACCGCCCGCGCTGGACTGGACCCCGTGCGTGCCCGGGAGTCCGTACGACTGCGCCACCGCCCGCGTCCCCCTCGACCACTCCGCCCCGGCGGGCCGGACCGTCGACCTGGCCGTGGTCCGCAGGAAGGCGGCCGACGGCGCGCACCGCATCGGGACGCTCTTCGTGAACCCCGGCGGGCCCGGAGGGCCCGGGACGGTGCAGGTGCCGCAGAACTACGACTCCTTCCCCAAGGAGGTCCGGGACCGGTTCGACATCGTCAGCTGGGACCCCCGCGGGATCGGCAACAGCACGGCCGTGAACTGCTTCGGGAGCAGTGGCGGCGCCGAGGCGTGGGGGCGTTCCAAGCCGGCCGGCTTCCCCGTCGGGGAGAAGGAGCGCACCGCCTGGACCGACGCGTACGAGGACCTCGGCCGGCTCTGCGAGGAGCGGGACGCCGACCTCCTGCGGCACGTGTCGACCGCCGACACCGCCCGGGACCTGGACCTGCTCCGGCAGGCGGTGGGCGAACCGCAGCTCAACTACTTCGGCGTCTCGTACGGCACGATCCTCGGTGCCACCTACGCGAACCTCTTCCCCGGCAAGGTCCGCGCCATGGTCCTGGACAGCAACATCGCGCCCTCCGCGTGGACGGACGACGGCCGGCCGGACGCCCGGACCCCCACCTTCCTGCGCATGGGCTCCGACCGCAGCGCCGCGGCCACCCTGGACCGGTTCCTCGCCCTGTGCGGAGCTGCCGCCACCGACCGCTGCGCCTTCTCGGGCGGCAGCCCGGAGGCGACCCGCGCGAAGTTCGACCGGCTGATGCAGCGGCTCCGGGAGCACCCGGTGGGCACGTGGACGTACGCCAGGACGGTCGCCGACACCGTCACCGGCCTGTACATCGTCGACCCTGGCTGGACGGACCTCGCCCGCCGCCTCCAGGACCTGTGGCAGGGCCGGGCCCCGCGGCCCGCCGCGTTCCCGCCCCCGCCGCCCGTCGCGGAGCCGGACCCGTACCTCGGCGACGAGCAGGCGATGGCGGTGTGGTGCGGCGACAGCCCCAACCCGCGGGATCCCGCCGCGTACCCGCGGCTGGAGGAGGACAGCGCGAAGCGGTCGGGCGACGCCGGGCGCTTCTGGACCTGGGCCGGAGAGCCGTGCGCCACCTGGCCGGCCCGGGCCGCCGACGGGTACGCCGGCCCCTGGGACCGGCCCACCGCGCACCCCGTCCTCGTGGTCGGCACCCGGTACGACCCGTCCACCTCGTACGAGGGCTCCGAGGCGATGGCGAGGGAACTGGGCGACGCCCGGCTGCTCACCCACGACGGGTACGGCCACACCGCCCTGTTCAACAACGCCAGCAGCTGCGTGAAGGAGTACGAGAGCCGCTACTTCACCGACGGCGCGCTGCCGCCGCCCGGGACCGTCTGCCGCCCGGACGCGCAGCCCTTCTCCTGACCGCGGAGGGCCTCGCCGCGCCGGCCGGGGTCGTCCTGCAGGGAGGCGTGCAGGTGGCGGGCCCGGATCGCCTGGCCGAGGTCGCCGAGGGCGGTGAACTCGTTGGCCAGCGCCGCGAGCAGGTGTCCGTCGCGCGGCTCGGTGTCGTCGAGGAGGCGGACGAGCGCGGCACGGGCCGCTTCGGTCCGGCCCTGGCGGCGGGCGAGTGCCGTCCAGGTGAGGTCGTACGCGTCGTGCGGATCCGGGCCGTAGTCCGAGTCGTCGAGTTCGGCCGCCCACGGGGCGAGGGCCGTCGCGGAACCGGGGAAGCCGTTGAGCAGGAAGTGGAAGTCGGGGTCGGACTCCCGCAGGGACCGCAGCTCGGCGTGGTCCTCCGGCTGACCGTGCAGGGCGACCAGGACCGCGGCGATGCGGAGCTCCTCGCTGGGCCCCTGGCCGGCCTCCTGCCGCAGGAGCACGGCAGCAGGGGCAGGTCGCCCGGCTGCCGGTCGGCCGATGAGGATCTCCAGGGCCTCGTCCGGGCTGCCGGCGACGAGGCCCGCCCGGCCGTCGGAGCTCGCGTACAGCACGGACCCGTCGGCGCAGGTGAAGAAGGTGCCGCCGGTGTCGTCGCCCGCCACGGCCGTCAGCGGCGCACCGCTCGCCAGCCGGACCCCTTCCAGGTGCCCGGCCCGGTCGAGGTCGAAGCCGAAGGTGCCCGCGGCGATGGCGGCCAGTTCGGGATCCCGGCGCAGGTGGGTGAGCGCGGGGTGGTCGGGGCGGGTCATGGCCGGACGGTAACAGCCGGGACGGGCAGGCCCGGCTGAAATGCGGTGGCATGGGGTACTCGGCACGTGTGACGGTTCGGCCATGGGCAACTCCAAGGCTTATCCCGTCTTCCGCACCGACGACGCCGCCACCGCATACGCCAAGGCCAGGCACCTGTGCGCGCTGCTGTGGGAGTGCGAGGACCGGATCGGGCTCTTCGCCGAGCTGTTGACGGTGGAGGACGTCCGGCGGATGGCGGCGGTCCTGCCTGGGGCGAGGTACGAGTACACGGGGATGCGGACCGGCCCGGCGGGCGAGGACCTCTGGTTCGACCTCGACGTGACGACGGCGGACGACCGTGCACTGGAGCCGCACCTGCCCCTGGACATGGTGGGGATGCACGTGCCGGTGGGCATCGAGGACCGCTTCACGGCGGCCCTGGGCCGGGGCATGGCCGCCATCGACTGGCACGGCGCGTGGCCGGACGACCCGGAGGTGGGCCAGTACGCGAGTCCGAAGTACGACGGGGTCCAGATCGTGTTCCACGGCGACGATCCGCAGTTGGACTCCCCGGCCCACGACCACACCGTCTTCGTCCACGTGGGCAAGTTCGGCTGCCCCTCCCGTGCCCGGGACCTGGCCGCCCACATCGGCGGCGATGTCCTGGGCGAACCACTGCTCGGCTGGTGACCGGACCCGGTCCGCCGGGTCCGCTCACGGAGGTCGGCCTCCTCAGCGGTGAGCAGGTCCGGGGCGGCGGATGCGCAGGGGGCCCGGCCGCCGCGGCAAGCCGGGGCCTGCGGCGGCGGCCGGGGGCCTGGGGCCGGGAATTCCTGGGGCCGCCGCGGACCCCGCGGCTAGTCTTGTGATCATGGCCCTGACACCCGATGAGTTCTACGACCACGCACGCGCGGCTGCCGACGACGAGCTCCGGCTCCCGCTGGCCCGGATGACGGGATGGGACGTCAGCCCCTTCGAGGCCGACGGCCTGCGCGTCTCCGTACTGCGCCCGCCCGTTCTGCCCGAGGCCCCGCGGCACGGCGAGGACCCGGCGGACTGCGACGAGTGCCGCTCCCGCGACGAGGGCATCTGGCTCGACGACCACTGGCGGCTGGCCCGGATACCGGGCGTCGGCGTGCCGCTGGTGCTGATGCTCTACCCGCGCGACCACTACGACATGGCCGACCTGCCCGACGCCCTGGCCGCCGAGCTGGGCGTGCTGACCGCCCACGTCGTCCGCCACGTCCAGGCGCTCCCCCACGTCTCCCGGGCCCACGTCTACCGCATCGGGGACGGGGCCGCGCACCTGCACGTGTGGTTCTTCGCCCGGCCCGAGGGGCAGAAGCAGCTGTTCGGGTCGTGGCTGCCGGTCTGGGACGACCTCCTGCCCGAGTACCCGGCGGACGTGGCCGACGCGGACGCGGCCGCCGTCGCCGAGGCCCTGGCCGCCTCGTACGGCGGCCGCCTCCCCGACGCCGGGGAGCCGCAGGGCTCCTGAAAGAGCGTTCTGTCCCGGCGGGGGTGTCGGGCGGCCTTCGGGGAGACCGGCCCCGACGGGGCCGAGGGCTCGGAACAGGCGCTCAGCAGTACGTCCGGGCCTTCTTGACTTCGGGTTCGGCCTGCTGGGGGTCGGAGGTCACGTTGAGGAAGTCATGCGCCTTCCTCAGGGTGTCGGCGAGTGGCTGGAACTTGGCGTCCGTCAGGGCAGCCGCTCTGGCCAGTTCCTCGGCGCCGGCGAGGCGCACCACCGCGATCTCGAAGGCCTTCCCGGCGTCGGTGCCCGGCAGCGGTTCCGGCACTCGGTTCAGGGCCGCACAGGCCAACTCGGCGTCGGTGCCCTGGACCTTGCCGGACGCAGCCCCCGACTGGCAGGCCGTCAGCGCCAGCAACAGACCGACCGCGGCCACAGCAGTTGTCGGACGCCTCATCGGTTCCCCCACTCGAAGACTTCCGGCCATCCTCGGGGGCTTCGCTGAGAGGGCATAGTCCAATCCCGGCCAGCTTGCCCGGCTACCGACCCCGCAGAATCCGAGAGTTTTGGCGGTGGCGAAGCTGCCGAGCGGCGGGGTGAACAAGCCCGTCTGGCTCTGGTGGCCGGGGATCGGTGCGGGACCCGAGGACGTTGACCGATGCCGGCAGGCGTTCCTGCGTAGGTTCGACGTGGAGCACAACTTCCGGCTGCTGAAGCAGACGCTCGGCTGGACCCTCCCCAAGCTCCGGAACTCCGAAGCGGCCGAGCGCTGGACCTGGATGGTCCTGGCCGCACACGCCCAGCTCCGACTCGCCCGCCCGCTCGCGAGGGATCTCCGCCGGCCTTGGCAACGGGCTGCGGAACCGAACAGACTCACACCTGCCCGCGTCCGGCGCGGGTTCAGGAACCTGCACGTGAAGACGGGCACGCCAGCCCGTGCACCGAAACCCACTCGGCCCGGCCCGGGCCGACCACTCGGATCGAAGAACAGGCAGTCCGCCACCCGCTACGAGGTCGGATGCGTCCTGGCGACCGGCGAGCCCTACACCCGACCCTCACACCACAAGACAGGGACCAAACCCCGCCGAACTTGATCGGATCCATGACAGTTGCCCGAGTGGCCTACGCTGCGGCAATGCCGAAGATCAGGTTGAACAACGACACCAAGAAAGTACTCGGGATCTGGGTCGAGCCATGGGGTGAGGACTACTGGATGAACCCCAGGGAGGAGTTCACGATCACCACCGACACTCCTGAGGGCGTGGACCCCGATGGGGTCCCCTTCGAGGTCGCCTTCCACAATCAAGGTGTCAGCGTCGGGGTGAACGTCGGCTACGAGGCCGTCGTTCACGACCAGTCTGGCGCAGTACTGGTCTGCGGACACCAGCGCCCGCTCGAAGTGCCATGACCGGGCAGGTCAGTGGTTAAACGTCAAGTTGAGCGGCCGGGGCCGTCAGGCGGCCCCGGCCCCCGGGGACCAGGTGACGGCCGGCGGGCGGACGGCGGCGCAGCGGGGCCGGCCCAGGGAGTCGGTGAGGCCGAGGCGGGCGACGAGCAGTCCGGTGTCCGCCGCGGCGTCGGCCACCGCCGGGTCGACGGCGTCGAGCATGAGCTTCGCCCGGCGGAACACGGTGCGGGCACCGGTGCCGTCGAGCCCGCTCCAGGAGAGGTAGACGAACCGCTGTCCGGGGCGGCCCTGGATCCACGGGCCCGTCAGGTCGACGCCCGCGGCGCCCCGCCGGGCGGTGCAGTCCAGGGTCCAGGCCGCCGAGGCGGCATCGCCGGGGCGGGGGTCCAGGGGCTGCCCGTCCCGTGCGCGCGGCTGGACGGCGACGTGGATGTCGGCGTACCCGGGGAAGCCGGGGCCGGGCGGACAGCTGCGGCCCGGCAGGTCGAATGCCTCGATCCGGAGGTGCATGGGGCCACTGTGCCATCCGGCCGGTCCCGGGCGCCGCTTCAGGCGGCGCGGCCGAGCCGGGCCGCCGGCAGCGGTCGGTCCGTACGGGCCGCGGGAGCGGCGAGGCCGGAGACCGCGGCGGCCAGCACCCAGAGCAGGAGGGGGAACGCGGCGACGCGCTCCATGCCGCCCATGCCGAGGCCGAGGTAGCGGTGCGAGAGGAAGAGCCCGAGGGCCGTGAGCGCGGTGGCCCCCGCCAGGCCGGCGCCCCACCGCAGCGGGGCCGGGACCCGCTCACCCAGACCGGACCCGGCCAGGACCAGACCGGCGTTGCCCACGGCCATGACCAGCAGGGCGCCCAGGACGTGCAGGTTCTCGTCGACGTCCGCGGGGGCCAGCCCGACCAGTACGAACCCCGCGCCGGCACCGGCCAGCAGCAGCCGGGCCGTGACGGCGGTCCCGCCCCTGCGCCACAGCGCGGCGCCGCCGGCCAGGGCGGCGCCCACGACGAGCAGCACGCCGAGGGTGACGAACGAGGCGTTCATCAGGCCGTGTTCGGGGGAGCAGACGTACCGCGGCTCGGGATCAGGCTGGAGTGCGCACCGGGCGTTGCCCAGGTCGCTGATGTTGTTCCGCGCCCAGCTGTACGGCCGGGTCCAGGCCGCCTCGACGATCCCGTGGACCACGAAGAACTGCACCACTCCCGCCGCCCAGGCCGCGTACGCGATCCGGAGCCTCGCCCGTCCGTGCCTCGTAGGTCCCCGCCCCACCTGTCCGGCCCCCACTCGTCCGCGCTTCACCCGTCCGCCTTCCGTCGTGTGGATCCCGATCCCGATCCAGATCCCGATCCCGTACGGACAGCCGATCACGCGGCGCCGGGTCCGGGCACTCCGGCGGCCCCCCTGGGCGGGGGTGGGGCGGGCCCCACCCCTCGGTCGGCCCGGGCAGCTCAGGCCGGCGGGTTCTCGGTGGCGGAGATCGTCCGGCGCAGGAGGCTGCGGGCGGTGTCCAGTTCGGCGGCCCGCCGGTCGAGTACCTCGAGCCGGCCGCGCAGGCTGTCCAGGACGCCGGGGCAGGGGCGCAGGGCCGCCTCGTCCGCGGTGCAGGGCAGGACCTGGCGGATGAGGCGGGTGGGCAGGCCGGCGGCCAGGAGGGTGCGGACGCGGCGCACCGTGTCGGGCGTCCGGTCGTCGAACTCGCGGTAGCCGTTGGCGCGCCGCTCCGAGCGGATCAGCTCCGTCCGCTCGTAGTGGCGCAGCAGGCGCTCGCTGACTCCCGTACGGCGTGACAGCTCCCCGATCAGCACCGGACCGCTCCCTTCGGCTTGACCTTCCCACGGTGTCAGGGAGCAACAGTGTGCGGGCCGGCCGCATTCCGGACCGGTCACCGAGGAGGGAGTGATCCTTGATCATCGATGCGCACAGCCATGTCCACGATCCCGTCGGGGCGCACGTGGGGCTGCTGGACGAGGCCGGGGTGGACCGGACGGTGCTGTTCGCCACCCGTCCGCATCCGGAGCGGGCCCGCGACCTGGCCTCGCTGCGCCGGGAGATGGCGGTGCTGGACGAGGCGATCGGGGGCCGGGCCGGCACGGTCGAGGGGTACCGGCGGGCGTGGGCGGAGCTGGACGCGGCCCTCGCGGCGCGGCCGGACCGGTTCATCGGCTTCCTGTCCGTGCCGCTGGACCTGGAGCCGGAGCGGATCGCGGAGACGGTGGAGCGGGAGGTCGTCGGGCGCGGGATGCACGGGATCGGCGAGCTGACGCCGCCGCCGGGCCGGGCGGGGCTGGTCGAGCCGGTGCTGCGGGCGGCCGCCGACCACGGCCGGCTGCCGGTGGTCGTGCACGGGTCGGCCCCGGCCACGGCGGACGACCTGCGGACGCTGTCCGTGCTCGCCCGCCGGTACCCGTCGGTTCCGCTGGTGGTCGGTCAGCTCGGCGGGCTGCACTGGATGCAGGCGGTCGAGCTGGTGCGGGACACCCCGAACATGTACCTGGAGCTGTCCACCGCCCCCGTCGTCTTCGCGGTCCGGCTGGCCGTCGAGGAGCTCCCGGACCGGACCCTGTTCGGCTCGGACGCCCCGTACGGCGACCCGGTCCTCGCACGGGCGCTGGTGGAGCGGGTCACCGTCCCGGGCGAGGTCCGCGACCGGGTCCTCGGGGGGACGGTCGCCGAACTGGCGGGGCTCGTCTGACCTCCGGGCGCGCGACGGCGGTGCCGTCATCACCTGCAGTCGAATGACTGATGTCCGCCGCACTGCCCCGGCGGCACTGTGGAGTCGTCCCGCGAACGCGGAGAACAGGGAACACAGGGCAGAGGAGACCAGGATGAAGCTGCGCAGAACGGTGTCGAGGATCGCGGTCGGCGTGGCCGCGCTGACCGGGGCGGTCGTCGCGACGACCACGGCGGCGAACGCCGCGATCCTCACCGACATCCAGACCGGCCCCGGCAAGTGCCCGGCCAACTGGGTCTGCCTGTGGAGCGAGAACAACTTCGTCCGGGGCAATCCGGCGTCCGGTTACGACTTCGGGGCCGTCGGTTCGGACGGGAACTTCGCGGACATGGGGAAGTTCAAGTTCGAGAAGGACCTCTGGCGCTGGAAGGGCATGCAGGACGCCGCATCCTCGGTGGTGAACAACACCGGCGGCCGGATCTGCTTCTACGAGCACAACAACTACGGCGGCCTGGAGTTCAGGATCGGCCCCGGGGAGCAGTGGGCCTCCGTCCCCTCCTGGATCAACGACAAGATCAGTTCGTTCAAGTTCTGCTGACCCCGCCGCCCGCGGACAGATCACCGTACGAAAGGAAACGAACACCATGAGCATGTTCTCGAAGGGCGGGGCGGCGAGGCTCGGACTGTGCGCCGCTGCCGCGACCGGGCTGATCCTGGCCGGGGCGACCGCCGCGAGCGCCACCACCGTCTTCGACATCGGCCACGGGGCCGGGTCGTGCCCCGACGGCTACGTCTGCCTGTGGTCGGAGGGCAACTTCATCCAGGGCAAGCCCGTGCTCGACCACAAGTTCGGCGCCGTCGCGTCGAACCAGAACATCGGCGACATGGGCAAGCTGGCGCGCACGTCCGCCGGGGACAAGGGGATGCAGGACACCGCCTCGTCCGTCGTGAACAACACGGGGAGCAGCATCTGCTTCTACGAGCACAACAACTACGGCGGCCTGCAGTTCAAGATCGGCCCCCGGGAGAAGTGGCCCTCGGTCCCCGCCTGGATCAACGACAAGATCAGTTCCTTCAAGTACTGCTGACGCCCGGTCGGGCAGAACGGATGGATGGTGATGAATTTGCTGAACAGGACGGCAAGGACCGGGCTGTACGCCGCGGCCGTCGCCGGGATCCTCCTGGTCACGGCGCAGTCCGCGAGCGCCTCCACGATCCTCGGGATCGGGCAGGGCAGCGGGGCGTGCCCGGCCAACTACGTGTGCCTGTGGTCGGAGAACGGTTTCGTCGGTGCGACCAGCGGCCCCAAGTACGGTGCGATCGCCTCGGACCAGAACATCGCCGACATGGGGAAGCTGAAGCGGACCGGAGCCCTGTGGGACGGGATGCAGGACACCGCGTCGTCCGTCGTGAACAACACGGGGAGCAGCATCTGCTTCTACGAGCACAACAACTACGGCGGCCTGCAGTTCAAGATCGGCCCCCGGGAGAAGTGGCCCTCGGTCCCGTCCTGGATCAACGACAGGATCAGCTCCTTCACCTACTGCTGAGGTGATCCCCGCCGCCCGTGTTGACCGAATACATGCAGGTCAGCGGGGACTGATCTTCGTAGGATGGGGGGAGCTCCTCCGGGAGGCACCCCTACCGGAGGTCACATGCCCCACCGCGCGAATCACCGGCTCCTCGGGCGGGACCGGGAGCTGGAGGCGCTCGACCGCCTGCTGCGCGAGGTGCGCGGCGGGGCCAGTCGGGTGCTGGTGCTGCGCGGTGAGGCCGGGGTCGGGAAGTCCGTGCTGCTCGACCACCTGGCCGGGCGGGCGGCGCCGTTGCAGACCGTGTACGCGGCCGGCGTCGAAGCCGAGGCCGACTTCGCGTACTCGGCCCTGCAACGGCTGTGCGCCCCGCTGCTCCCGCACCTCGACCGGCTGCCGGCGGTCCAGCAGGACGCGCTGCGCGTCGCGTTCGGCCTGAGCGCGGGCAGGCCGCCCGAGATGCTGCTGCTCGGGATCGCGGTGCTCGGCCTGTTCGCCGAGGCCGCGGCCGGGTCCCCGCTGGTGTGCCTGGTCGACGACGCCCAGTGCATCGACCTGATGTCCCAGCGGATCCTGGCGTTCGTCGGACGCCGTCTCGACGCCGAGGCGGTGGCGCTGGTGTTCGCCGAGCGGACCGCCGACGGGGAGGGCGCGGAGGCCCTCTCCGGTCTGCCGGAGCTCCCCCTGCGCGGGCTGGCCGACGCCGACGCCCGGACCCTGCTCGACAGCGTCCTCCCGGGGCCGGTCGACGCCCGCGTACGGGACCGGATCGTCGCCGAGACCGGCGGGAACCCCCTCGCCCTGCTGGAACTGCCCCGGGGCCTGTCGCCGGCGGAGCTGGCGTTCGGCTTCGGGGGACCCGGAGCCGGCCCCCTGGCGACCCGGGTGGAGGACGGCTTCCGGCGGCGCGTGGACGCGCTGCCGGCCGACACCCGCGCCCTGCTGCTCGTCGCCGCCGTCGAACCGGTCGGCGACGCACCGCTGCTGTGGCACGCGCTGCGCCTGCTCGGCATCGGCATCGAGGCCGCGGCCCCGGCCGAGGCCGCGGACCTGATCACCCTGGGGGCGCCGGTGCGCTTCCGGCACCCGCTGGTGCGTTCGGCCGTCTGGCGCGGGGCAGACGCCGCCGCGCTGCGCGCCGCGCACCGGGCGCTGGCCGAGGCCACCGACGCCGGACGCGACCCCGACCGGCGGGCCTGGCACCGGGCGCACGCCGCCGTCGGCCCGGACGAGGAGGTCGCCGCCGCGCTGGAGCGGTCCGCCGACCGGGCCCTGGCGCGGGGCGGACGGGCGGCCGCCGCCACGTTCCTGGAGCGTGCCGCCGCACTCACCCCCGGCCCGGGGGAACGGGCCCGGCGCGCGCTGGCGGCCGCGGGCGCGCACCTCGCGGCGGGCCTGCCGGCCCGGGTCCCCGATCTGCTCGCCGCCGCCGAACTGGGGCCGCTGGAGCCGCTCCAGTCGGCCGACGCCGGCCGGCTGCGGGCCAAGGCCTCGGCCATGACCGGCCCGGGGTTCGGCGCGGTGCAGCCGCTGCTCGACGTGGTGGACCGGCTGCGGGACCTCGACCCGGCCGCCGCGCGCGAGACCTGCCTGGCCGCGTTCGGAGCCGGCATCTGGGCGGGCCGGCACGACCCGGACGGACTGCGCCGGGCCGCCGAGTCGGCCCGCGGGCTGCCGCCCGGCGACGAGACGACGGGGGTCTTCCTCCGGGCCCTGGTCACCTGGACCACGGACGGGCCGGCCGCCGCCTTCCCGCTGCTGGCCGACGCGTTGGGCCGGCTCTCCGACGGTGAGGACCTGACCGTCCTGTGGCCCGCCGCGAACGCCGCCGTGGAGCTGGGCGACCTCCGGGCCTGGCTGGACATCACCGGCCGGGCCGTGCGCTCCGCCCGGACCACGGGCACGCTGTCGGTCCTCTCGACGGCGCTCCCCTACCGGGCGGCCTCCCTCGGCTACGCGGGACGCTTCCCCGAGGCGTGGGACCTGCTCGCCGAGGCCGCGCCCATCGAGGAGGCGGCGGGCGTGGCCACCAGCATGGTCTCGACGGCCCTGCTCACCGCGTACCAGGGGCGCGAACGGCCCGCCCTGGAGCTGCTCGGGGCGATGGAACGGGAGGGCGAGCGGCGCGGCCTGGGCCGGCTGACGGCCATGGCGGCGTGCGCGCGGGCCGTGCTCCACAACGGCCTGGGCAACTACCCCCTCGCCATGGAAGCGGCGCTGCGGGGCGCGGAGTACCAGGACCTCGTGGTGCACAACTGGACGTGCAGCGAGCTCGTCGAGGCCGCGACCCGGGCCGGACACCCGGACGTCGCCGCCCGGGCCCGCGAACGGCTGGACGACTGGGCCCGGGCCGGCACCCCCTGGGCCCTCGGCTCGCAGGCGGTGGCCGAGGCCCTGACCGCGGGCCCCGCAGCGGCCGAGGACCGCTACCTCGCGGCCGTCGGCCACTTCGGCCGGGGCGGGCTCCGGGTGTTCGAGACGCGGACCCGGCTGCTGTTCGGCGAATGGCTGCGCCGCCAGAACCGGCGGGCCCAGGCCCGTACCGAGCTGCGCGCCGCGCACGAGGCCGCGTTGGAGATCGGGATGGAGGCGTACGCCGAGCGGGCCCGGCGGGAGCTGCTGGCGACCGGGGAGACCGTCCGCAAGCGGACCGTCGGCACTCCGGTGCTGACCCCGCAGGAGGCCCGGATAGCCCGGCTCGCGGCGGGCGGGCACCCGAACGCCGAGATCGGCGCGCAGCTGTTCCTCAGCCCCCGCACCGTCGAGTGGCACCTGCGCAAGGTCTTCGCCAAGCTGGGCGTCTCCTCACGCCGCGAGATCGAGGCCGCCTTCGCGGGCCCGTGACGGCGTACGCGGGGCATCGGACGGCTGGGCCCCGGACCGCCGGGCCCCGGACCGCGCGGCCTCAGACCGCCGCGGCCTCCCCCGTCCGGCTCAGGGCGTCGCGCAGGGCCGCCCGGGTCGTGATGCCCAGCTTGGGGAAGGTGCGGTACAGGTGCGAGCCGACGGTGCGCGGGGAGAGGTGCATCCGCCGGCCGATCTCCTTGTTCGTCAGGCCCCCGGCGGCCAGGTCGGCGATGCGGCGTTCCTGCCAGGTGAGGGAGGTCAGGTCCGGTGCCGGAGTGCGGGGCGGGGTCCCGGTCGCGTGCAGGGCGGCCCGGGCCCGGTCGGTCCAGCCGGCCGCCCCCAGGCGTTCGAACGCCTCGGCCGCCGGGAGCAGGTGGCGCCGTGCCGCCACCCGGTCCCGGACATGGCTCGTGCGGATGCCGTGCGCGAGCCGGATCCGGGCCAGCTCGAAGGGGAAGCGGGCGGCGTCCGGCTGGGATTCGGCCCGCGCGAACATCTCGGCGGCCTCCCGCTCGTCCTCGGCCGTCATCGCCAGCGCCCCGTAGGTGATCAGGGCCAGCCGGGGCGACACCGCGGGCAGGCCCGCGTCGCGTGCGGCCAGCGCGTGCGCCCGGGCCTGCTCGGCGCGGCCGGTGTGCCGGGCGGCCTCGACGAGGTCGAGGAGGGTGCGCGCGGCCTGGTGCGCGTACGGCCGGAAGCTGCCCGGCGGCGTGATGCCGACGGCGTGGAGGTACGCGGTCTCGTGGTCGCCGCTGCCCAGTGCGGCGGTCGCGCCGGCGGAGTCGGCGATCTGGATCAGGAACCCGAGTCCGCGCGGGCGGGCCCAGGCGTCGACCTCGGCCCGCAGGTCCCGGGACCGGGCGGTCTGCCCGCGCAGCGCCGCCAGTTGGGCCAGGTACGCGCGGCTCTGGGCGGCGAAGAGGTGGTGGCCGTGCTCGGCCGCCAGGTCCAGGCCGCGCAGCCCGGTGGCCTCGGCTCCCGCCCATTCGCCGACCGCCATCTGGTCGAGCATGATCTCGTGCAGCATGACCATGCCGGTGGCCACGGCCCCGGTCTCCAGTTCGCGGTCCACGACGCGCTGGAGGTGCGGGCGGTACCGGTCCAACAGGTCGAGGTGGTACGCGGCCACGCCCAGCCGTGCCACGTCCCAGGGCTCCAGGTCCGGCAGGTGTGCGGCGGCC
The DNA here is from genome assembly GCF_044747545.1 of Streptomyces sp. NPDC090077. Taxonomy (NCBI): domain Bacteria; kingdom Bacillati; phylum Actinomycetota; class Actinomycetes; order Kitasatosporales; family Streptomycetaceae; genus Streptomyces; species Streptomyces sp. NPDC090077. The sequence continues at coordinate 245,435 of NZ_JBIVEG010000002.1, read as the reverse complement.
CGCCCGACCGGCCCGGCCCAGCCTGCCCCGAACCGGGCGACGTCGCTCCAGGTGCCGCTGTAGAGGCGGGCGCGTTCGGTGACGAGGCCGCCCAGGGAGGCGAGGAGCGCGTGCGTGCTCTCCCAGGCGGCCCGGTCGCCGCCGTACTGGCTGATCGCGAGGAGGAGGACCACCAGCCGGGTGAGCACCTCGTCGGGTCCGGCTCCAGGCCCTTCGGTGACCGCCCCGGCGGCCGGCCCGGCGTCCCGCAGCTTCTCGATCGCGGCCGAGACCTGCCCGTGGGTGCCGCGGACGTCCCCGTCCTGGTACAGCGACTGGTAGGCGCCCGCCAGGACCGCGGCCGCCGACTGCGTCGCGCCGGGGGCGAGGCCGTCCCGTACCAGCCGGTGCGCCTGGCCGGGCCGGGCGGCGTGGCCGGCGACGAAGGCCGCCTCGGCCAGCCGCCGGGACCGGTCGGCGGGGTGCTCGCTGAGCTCGGCGGCCCGGGTCAGCCAGGTCACGGCCGCCAGCGCGCCGCCGCGCCGGGTCGCGGACTCGGCCGCCGCCTCCAGGACCGCGGCGACCCCCTCGTCGGGGTCGGCCGTCGCGGCCGCCAGGTGGGTGGCCCGGCGTTCGAGGTTCCCCCGGTGGAACCGGGCCAGCGCCAGGTGCGCGGCCCGGCGCCGGGCCGGGGCGGCCGTCTGCACCACGGCGGACCGTACGAGCGGGTGGCGGAAGGCGAGGCCGCCGGCCGGCCCGGCCTCCAGCAGTCCGGCGGCCACCGCCGCGTCGGCGTCCCGCATGCGGTAGCGGGTGCCCGGCACCGCGTCGGAGCGGCCCGGGGTCCCGGCTCCGTCGAGGGCGCCCCGCAGCAGCTCGTCCCGCACCCGCTCGTCGAGGGCCGCAATGCGGGCGTCGAACAGCCGCTGGAGCCGCCGGGGCAGCGGTACGCCGTGCTCGTCGGCGAGGTCCCCGACCGGGAGCCCTCCGGCCGCCCGGGAGGCGAAGTGGGCGGGGAGTTCCAGCAGCGCCAGGGGGTTGCCCCGGGCCTGGTCGAGGACGGTCCGGCGGAGCCTGCGGCCCAGCTCCGGGTACCGGTGGTCCAGCAGGTGCGCCGCGTCCTCGTCGGCGAGGGCGGCGACCGGCAGTTCGGGCAGCGCGGCGGTGTCGAAGCGGGAGGTGACGTCGGTACGGACCGCCACCAGCAGCTTCACCGGGCCGCCGGCCAGGCGCCGGCCGACGAACGCGCAGACCTCGGCGCTGGAATCGTCCAGCCACTGCCCGTCGTCCAGGACCAGCAGCAGCGGCCGCCGGGCGGAGGCGGGCGACAGCAGGCCGAGCACGGCGATCCCGAGCGCCATGACGGACGGCGGACCGCCCTGTGCCCCGCGTGTCCCGGGGCCCCCGTTCCGGACCGTGCCGAACACGGCGTCGAGCACCGCCCGGCTCCCGTCGTCCGGCCGCGCGGCGCCGGCGAGCAGCGGGTGGAGCAGCTGGTGCAGTCCGGCGTACGGCAGCGCGGACTCCGCCTCGACTCCGGCGGCCCGGACGACGGTGTGGCCCTGCCGGGCGGCCAGGGCGGCGGCGTGGTCCAGCAGCGAGGTCTTGCCGACCCCCGCGTCTCCCCTGAGGACGAGGGCGCGGCCGGTGGCGGAGGTCACGAACGCCGCGAGTTCCGCCCGTTCGCCCTCGCGGCCCACCATCGCCGTGGTGGTCGGTTCCGTGCCCGTCACGTGGCGGCTCCTTCACGCAGTGGACGCCGGCCGGCGCCCACCGTCACGATGCCGGGGCCCGTCCCCGGTCGAGCCGGTGGCGGACCCTGGCCCGGGTACGGGCCACCCCCGGCCCGGGTGCGGGCGCCGGGGTCCGGGCCCGCGTCACACCGCTGCGCCGTGCTCCCGCCCGGCCATGAGCGCCGTGTAGAGCAGCAGGGACGCGGTCAGGCCCACCGCCCAGCCGTAGTCGGCGAGCGGCTTGAGGAAGGGGATCAGGCCCTCCTCGGGGAACGGGCCCTTGCCGGGGGCCGAGTGGGAGCCGCCGACGGCCAGGATCCCACCGACCGCGAAGGCCGCCAGGGCCCGCAGGTTCCAGCCGCCCGTGTACCAGTACGGGCCGCCCGCCCGGTAGAGGTCGGGCAGCGAGAGCCGGGTGCGGCGCACGATCCAGTAGTCCGCGATGAGGACTCCGGCGACCGTGCCGAGCAGCCCGCCGACCAGGCCCAGCCAGGTGAAGATGTACAGCTCGGGGGTGGAGGTCAGCTTCCACGGCATGATCAGCACGCCGACGACGCCGGTGATGAGCGCGCCGCGGCGGAAGTCGATCCGGCGGGGCGCGAGGTTGGCCAGGTCGTAGGCCGGGGAGACGACGTTGGCGGCGATGTTCACCGAGATCGTCGCGATGAGTACGGTGACCAGGGCGAACAGCAGCCCGAAGACGTTGTCGGTCTTGGCGACGAGCTCCACCGGGTCCCAGATCGGGGGCCGGCTCAGCGGCCGCCCGGCGATCCCGTCACCGTTCGTCCCGCTGACCGACCAGCACCGGGCCCGGATCGCCGCGGTCGCCGAGGCAGCGGCCGCCCGCATCGAGCAGGCCCTCGACCTCGTCGGCCGTGACCGGGTCCTCGCCGAACCGTGCCGGTGCGGCCGGCCGCATCACCCTCTGGGGCGGGGGCGGCGCCGACCCGGCTGCGCGGTGCGGCAGCTGCGGGCAGGTGTGGACTCTGGCCTCCCCCTCGTAGGCGGGGGCTTGAAAGGTGGTGGACGGCGCCTCGTCCTTCCGGTCGCCGGATTGCCGCATCGCTAAAGTCAACAGGGCCCGCCAGCAGACGACTTACGGAGCAGCCATGAGGATCCGAACAGCCCTTTCAGCGCTCACAGCTGCCCTGACCATCCTGGTTGCCACCGCCACCCAGGCCGCCGCGCACTTCTCCCCGCCCTTCCCCACGTACTGACAGCCGCGCGGCCCCGCCCGACCAGCTCTCGGGCGGGGCCTCCGCGCTCCACACCTCGAGGTCGCCACCCCGCCAATCCGCCACTCCATCAGCGGGTCCCCCGCTGCGAGGACGGCATCCGGATCGTCCACTCCGATCCTCCGGAGGAACTCCGCCACGTCCGCCAGCCCGTAACGGGGTGCCGAGGATGGCGTCCTCCCCCTGGACGTGCGCAACCAGGCGCCGGCCGCCCGCAGGAGCAACTGGGTGGACGGTGATCCGTGCACGATCCGGCATCCCACCAGCCTGCGCCCGGACGGATCCGGACAGGGCCCGGCGTCCGGCCCGACACGACGAAATCTCATCGCCCGGCCCTAAGCCCGAACAGGCCCGGACTGCACTCAGGTGAACCTGGCGGCGCGCCCCACAAACACGACCGCCAGGGACCCTCACACCGTTCTACGGTGTCACCCATGGGCGGCCAGAACAAAAACCTCCGGGAAATCGGCTACTTCGTCGCCTTCGCCTCCGGCGGCGTAGCCCTAGTCGGTAACGCCGTAGTCAGCACCTGGACGGTCGGCATGGTGGTCGACGCAGTAGAGGCAGCCATCCCATCCCAAGCATCAGCCGAGGACTATGTCAAGGTCGCCACGGTCTTTTGGGCCTCGGCGCCCATCGTTCTGGCAACCCTTGCCTGCGTCATGCTCGTGTCGCACTACGGGTATCAAGGTACGGGCACGGTCGCCCTGTTCTGCATCCCCTGGCTCATTGCGGGAGCCTGGAGCTACGGAGTTCTAGCCCCAGGAGTAGACGCCCTCACAGCGTTGGGGAACACCCCGCCGGTAGCTGCTGGGCAGTGGACACCACTGGCAAAAGTCGTGTCGTGGGCTGTCCGGCCGTACAGCTTGGTAATCGGCGCGCAGGGACTCTTCCTTGGGGGCGTTGCAGGCATCGCCTACCTGCATTTCACCAATCCAGAGAGGCACCAAGGCTAAGAACTGCATCGCGCAGGCCCGGCATACACCTACCCAGCACGCAGCCCCGATCCACCAGGGACCGGGGGCTCCGTCGTCTAGCTTGATGGTGCGAGCCCAACTCGGCCCGTGCTCAACAGAACGGCGGCAGACGTCGTCGCCTGGGCGCCGACGAGGCTCGTGATCTGGGGCGGCTACAACGACAGCAGCGGCAGCCAGCCCGCCATCAGCACATCGGCCGCCGCGCTGTACGCCGCGGTGAAGACCGGTCTGCCGGCCTGCGAGGTCTACGTCCTCGGATGTTGGTCGCCGACTGGGAGCCCCGGTGCCTCGCTGACGAACACCGACGCCACGTTGCGCACCGCGGCGGCCGCTGCGGCCTATCCCTTCGTTAGCCCGATCACCGGGTCCATCTATGACTCCTCGGGGTCTCTGGTGGCCACCCACGGGCCCCGGATCACCGGTACCGGACGCGTAGGAGCGACCACGGGCAGCGGCAATGCCGACGTCTCCATCGGAACCGGCGGGATCCACCCCGACCGATGCCGGGCCCGTTTACCTGTCACGCCGCATCGCGGCCTCGATCCGGGAACTCCTCCCCGCCTGAACGCACAGCGCCCCCTCTCGCCTTCGGGCGGGAGGGGGCGCCTTCGTACGTCCGGGGGGCGTCAGCGGCTCGTGCCCTCGGGCCAGAGAATCCGCACCGGAACGCCGGTGCGCTCCGCGTACGCCACGACGTCGGCGGTACCTCCGTAGCCCCATGCCGGCTTCCCGTCCCAGACGGCCAGCAGCTCATCCACAAGGCCGACGAGGATCTCGCTGCCGGCCATGTGCGCGGCTGAGTCGGAGGCGGCCATCCCGGTGCGGTGGACGTCGGCGGCGCGGCTCATCAGTTCGTCGTACACCGGCCAGTGCTCGGCGGGCAGACCTTCGCGGTACTGGTCGGCGGGGAGGACGACTTCGAGGCGGCCGCCGTGGGCGAGGACGTACTCGGCGAACCAGGCGTCAGGGCCGTCGGCGATGCAGGAGACGCCCACCAGATCGGCGCCGTGGTCCCTGACTGCGGCTTCGAGGAGGTCGCGCACCTGCTGCTCGACCTCGACGCTCAGACCTCGGTGACCGGTGATCCCGACTCGCATTGCGTGTCCTCCCCTACAGGTAGACGTCGTGTAGCCGCTCGTCGAACTCTCGGACCACCTTGGGCGCTGACGACGTCCGGTACGCGCGGCGGACCGCGCGGGCACGGTCCACGATCCTCCCGGAACGGTACTGGAGCCCCGTGTCGAGCGCACGGCCAGCGAACGCGAACGCGGCCTCTACCCGGCCGGTGGCGAGGTGGCCGGCGGCGATGTCGAGGATGAGGAGGGCTCGTTGCTTGGCGTGGCCGGTGGCGAGGGCTTCGGTGTCGGCTTCCAGCACCCAGGTGGGCAGGCCGAGTCGGGCCCCGCAGGTGACTCGGGCGGCCGCCACCTTGCTCTCGTTGAAGGTGAAGACCCACGGCCATGGCGGAGGCTCCTCCGACCCCAATCTCGCGGCCAGGGACCGACTGCTCGTCAGCGCCCGGTCCGCAGCGCGCTCGTCACCCGCCGCGGCGTGGGCCAAAGCCTCGACCGACGACAGCCACGCGTCCGCGACAGCTGGCCTGCGCGCATCCAGGTACTTGCGGGCGGTCCGAGTCCAGGTCAGAGCGTGCGCTCCGTTACCCGCGTCCGCTTCGAACTGGGCCATGGTCCCGGCCTGGTAGGCGGCGAGCAGAGGGTCCCCGGCGGCCCCGCGCCGCCTTGATCGCCTGGCCGTACCACATACGTGTCGAGCCGTGGTCACCCATGTCCCACGACAGCCAGCCCACCAGGCTTGCGGCGTCGCTGCCGACGCCGGCGAGCCGGGCCCGCTCCTGGTCGCTGCCGGCCGACTGGGCCAGCTTCTGAACGAGGCGGAGCTGGGACTGAACGGCTTCGGCAAGATCGCGGGATGGCGTCGCCCCGTCCATCCGCCGGTACGAGGCGGTACCGAGCCTCAGCGGCGCGGCTTGCCCCGGGCCCTCACCCGGGTCGGGGAGGGCTGAAAGCACGGGGGTGACGGCGGCTGCTCCGAGTCCACCCATGAAGTTGCGTCGTTCCACGTGCTCGAACCCATCTCGTGTCGCCGCGTCCGCGAGGCCCACGAGGAGGCCTGGAATCCCCAGGCCTACGGCGGCCGCTGCCAGAACGTCGGTCGCATACGCTCCCGGCCCCCGCTTCTCCAGCCGCGAGATGGCTGACTGGGACAGTCCGCACGCCTGGCCTAACTGTTCCTGCGTCATGCGAGCGTCCTTGCGAACCAACTCGATGACCTTCCCGTAGTCCTTCGCCCGCGACGCTTCTCTGACCGTCGGCGAAATCCTCAACGCGCCTGCCCCCAGTCTCGGGTTTCATCCGCTCCGGGCCCCTGCCCGTACCCGCTGCGCGCATATCCGCATGCGCATGCCGCATCGGAGATGGTCCCACGCCAGGGCCCGGCCAAAGACTGGTCTCACCACCCGCTGACGACGGTAGGGAGTGACCCGTGACCGGCCGCATCATCCGCAGCTGCACCCGAGACGTCCTCGGCATCGACACCCCCGACGACCCGCATCAGTGGTTGGCGCCCGTGCACGAGCCGAGCGCGGACCTCCTCGACCGGGCCCAGGTCGGCTGGGAGCGGTTCCTCGGCTCCGCGATGGAGGCTCCCGGTGAGTGAGCAGTACGAGTACCAGCCTCACCGCCTCCTCCGAAAGCGGGTCCAAGACATCGCGTCCGGCGTCGAGGGCGAGCTGATGGCCGTCATCACGGAGGACGTGTCCGACACCGGCATCGAGCGCTGGGCAGACCTGGCCTACATTCGGGACGGCTCCGGGCGCGAGTTCACGACCACCGTCGACAACGTCCAGCCCGTGTGAAGTCTCACCGGGTCGGCCGTCCCTGGGCCGCTGCCGACGCGGCGACCCCTCCTCGTCAACTTCCGACACCCGATTGGACTGCCCGTGCCGTACGTGCAGCTACCTCAGGCCTGGACTCTGGAGACTGGCGGCGAAAAGACCATCCCGGTCACCGCCTCCACCGTCTTGGAGGCCCTCAGCTACCTCGCCGAGCTCTTCCCCCTCGTTCGCAAGCGGCTATTCACCGACCGCGGCCGTGTCGCGAGCTGGGTTACCGTCTCACTGGAAGGTGAGCTGATCCCCGGCCGTGCTGCTGCGGAAACCTCCCTCGGCGACGGCGAGACCGTGATGGTCATCCCCGCCATGGCGGGAGGCTGAGATGGCATCCACGACTGCGCCGTCCATGGCCGTGGTTCCGGCCGGCCACCTCCGGCGCGGCACCACCGAGCAGCAGCTCGACCGCATCGCCGGTGAGCAGCACCTGCCGCGAGCCTGGTTCGAGGACGAAGCGCCCCGGGCCGTCGTGGAGCTGCCCGCCTTCCTCATCAGCCGCACGCTCGTCACCAACGCCGAGTACGCCGCGTTCACGGAGGCCACCGGCTTCCGCACCCATGCCGAGCAACGCGGATTCGGCCTGGTCTACGGTGAGCGGTTCTGGGAGGAGACCGAGGGGGCGTGCTGGCGGTGCCCGGCCGGGCCCGTGGGCCCCTGCTGGCGGGACATGCCGGACCACCCCGCAGTGCACTTGTGCGCCACGGACGCCGACGCTTACGCCGCCTGGGCGGGGCTGCGCCTGCCCACCGAAGGCGAGTGGGAGTACGCCGCCCGCGGCCCGCAGGCTCTCGAATGGCCCTGGGGCGACGAGTTCGACGCCGACGCCTGCAACAGCGCCGAGTACTGGAACCGCGGTCCCATCACCGGGGGCGCCGGCTGGGCCGACTGGTGGCAGCGACACCGCAAGGACGACGCGAGCGTCCTTCCGTCCACCACGCCGGTGGGGGCGTTCCCTTCAGGGGCTTCGCCGTTCGGCCTGCTCGACATGGCGGGAAACGCCATGGAGTGGACGGCGAGCATCTACCAGCCCTACGACCCCGACCGCTCCTACGGCGACCTCTACGACCAGCTCGCCGGCCTCTACCGAGTCGCCCGTGGCGGCAGCTGGATGAACTTCCGTTACCAGTGCCGAGCTGCGGAACGGCTGGCCGGCAACGCCCGGTACAGCAACTTCCAGACCGGGTTCCGGTGCGCCGGAGACCCCGACGACACGGGAGATGACGCATGAAGGTGCTGATCACCGGCGGTGCCGGCTACATCGGGTCGACCATCGCCTCGGCCTGCGCCGACGAGGGCATCACTCCGGTCATCCTCGACAACTTCGCCACCGGGCGCCGGGAGTACCTCGGGCACCGGGCGGCGTATCAGGGCGACATCGCCGACGGTGCCCTCCTCGACCAGATCTTCACCGAGCACCCCGACCTGTACGCGGTGATCCACTGCGCGGCCCTCAGTACGGTGCCCGAGTCCACAGCCAACCCGATCCTGTACTACCGGGAGAACCTGGCCGCCACCATCTCCCTGACCGAGTACCTGCTCCGCAACGGGTGCCGACGTCTCCTGTTCGCCTCGTCGGCGGCCGTCTACGGGACCACGGCCACCACCGTGACGGAGACGGACCGCCTCAACCCGGCCAGCCCCTACGCCCGCACCAAGGCCAGCTGCGAGGCGTTCCTCAAGGACACCAGCGCGGCCACCGGCCTGGCGGTGATCGCCATGCGCTACGCCAACCCGATCGGCACCGACCCGCTGCTCCGTACCGGGCTCCAGGTCGACAGGCCCACCCACCTCCTGGGCCGGCTGATCTCCGCCGCCGAGGACGGAGCGCCGTTCACCCTCACGGGTACCGACTGGCCCACCCGGGACGGCTCGGGGCTGCGCGACTTCATCCACGTCTGGGACCTCGCCACCGCCCACGTCCGTGCGCTCCGCAGCTTCGACACCGTCACCGCTGATGCACCCTTCCGGGCCCTCAACATCTCCAGCGGCGCCGGGACCACCGTGCGCGAACTCGCGCACGCCTTCCAGAGTGCAACGAGACAGACCGTCGACCTGAAGGAGGCACCGGCACGCCCCGGTGACGTCGCCGGTTTCACGATGGACAACGCCCTCGCCGCCCGACTTCTCGGATGGTCCCCCCGGCTGACCGTGACCGAGGCCATCCACCACGCGATGGAGTGGCGACCCGTACGCGCACGCTTGCTGATGTAGGGCACGATGCCAGCAGCACCCCGGCGGCGCAGGGACCTGCACCGCCCCTGGCAGCACGACCGCACCGACGAACGAGGAACAGAACCTTGAAGGTACTCATCGCGGGAGGCGCCGGCTTCATCGGCAGCACCATCGCCTCCGCCTGCACGGACAACGGCATCACCCCCGTCATCCTCGACAACCTTGCCACCGGCCGCCGCGAGTTCACCGCCGGCCACATCTTCTACGAGGGTGACATCAGCGACGGCGCCCTGCTCGACCGGGTCTTCGCCGAGCACCCCGACATCCGGACCGCCGTCGACTGCGCCGCGCTGATCGTCGTCCCCGACTCGGTCGCCAACCCGCTCGGCTACTACCGCGAGAACGTCGCCAAGGGCATCCAGTTCCTCGAACACCTCGTCCGCAACGGCTGCCGCAACCTGCTCTTCAGCAGCTCGGCATCCATCTATCAGGCGGACCCTGCGGACTTCTCCGTCGATGAGCAGTCCCCCCTCGAAACCCTCAGCCCGTACGCCCGCACGAAGGCGACGTTCGAGACGATCCTGCGGGACGTCGCCGACGCCGGAACGCTCAACGTCATCAGCCTGCGCTACTTCAACCCGATCGGCGCCGACCCCCAGCTCCGCACCGGGCTCCAGGTCCGCACGCCCACCCACGCCCTGGGCAAGATGATCGACGTGCACCACGCGGGCGAACCGTTCTCCATCACCGGGACCGACTACCCCACCCACGACGGGACGGGCATCCGCGACTACGTCCACGTCTGGGACCTTGCCGCCGCACACGTGAAGGCGATCGAGCGGTTCGACGCCGTCACCCGCACCGCTCCCTACCGCGTCATCAACCTCGGCACCGGACGCGGTACGACCGTCAGGGAGCTCGTCACGGCCTTCGAAGCCGTCACCGGGTCCCCGCTGGAGGCCGTGGAGACCGATCGCAGGCCGGGTGACTCCGCCGGCGCCTACGCCCGCGTCGACCTCGCGCGCGAGCTCCTCGGCTGGAAGGCGGAGCACTCGGTCGAGGACGGCATCCGGGATTCCCTGCGCTGGTACGACAAGCGCGACACGATGATCGGCACCGCCGACTAGCGTTCCCATGTCCCCGACCGACTGCAGGACCCGATGGACCCGCACGGCGACCACATGCTCAGTTGGGGCGCCGAGCTGGTCCGGGGTCAGCGGGGGAACAGGAACCGGCGCAGCCGGCCGCCGCGGCGGCGCCCGGGGGCGGCCGGCCAGGGGCCGCGGGATTCCAGCTCGTCGGCCAGCCGGGCCAGGAAGCCGCGGAACTCGGCCTCCCCGAAGGGCTGCTGCCCTTCGTACGGGTCGAACGTGCCCGCCAGCGGCCCGTCGGCGGCCAGCACCGCCCGCAGCGCCGCCAGCTGCTCGGCCATCGGCCGGTCGGAGAGCGGTTCGGCCTCCATGGCCGTCGCGTACCGGCGCACCATCTCCTCGTCGAGCGCCGCACCGGCCTCCCGGTACATCGCCTGGTACAGGATGCAGTTGACCAGCCCGTACGCCCATCCCGCCACCGCAGCCACCCTCTGCTCCTCCGCTCCGACTCCGCCGAAGGGCCCATCCAACCAGCCCTCACCCGGACCGTATTGACGCGCCGCTTAGGGGTGTTCGCGGGACAGTGGGGGCCGTCGCACTGCGAAGGGGGAGTACCGATGGCGATCCGGGTCCCGGTCCGCGCCGTGCCGGAGCGGCCCGCGCCGCCCCGGCCCACCGTCACCCGGCTGCGCCTGACCTGCGTCTACGGCGGGGTCTTCCTGCTGGCCGGGACGGCGCTGCTGGTCGTCGTGTTCCTGCTCGCGCGGCAGGCGGTGGACAGGGGCAGCGAGCCGGTCTTCGAACTGCGGGCGGAGGGGGCGCTCGTGCTGGCCCCGGCGGACTGTCCGGTACCTGCGGGCGGCGGGCCGTCCCCCTGCCCGGCAGCCGGCCCGCCGCGGCCCCGCGACCCGCTGACCTCGTCCGCGCTGATCGCCCTGGCCGCCCTCGGGCCCCTGTCGGTCGCCGCGGGCTACGTGACGGCCGGGTACGCGCTGTCGCCGTTCCGGCGGATCGCGCACACCGCGCAGCAGGCCGGTCGCTAGCCCTCGGTCCGCAGTCCGGAGAGGAGCCGGTCGAGGGCCTCTTCCGCGGCCTGCGGGTCCCCGCCCCGGGCGATCCAGAGCGCGGTCTCGTTCATCGCCCCCGAGAGCAGCCGGGCCAGGGGCTCCACCGGCCGGGCGGGGATGGTCCCGGCCGCGGCGAGCGCCGTCAGGGCGTCCGTGAGGTGCCGGGCGGAGGACTCCTCGTCCAGGGACCGCCACTCGTCCCAGCCCAGGACGGCCGGCGCGTCGACCAGCAGGATCCGCCGCACCGCCGGGTCGGTCCCCGCGGCGAGGAAGGCCCGGCAGCCGGCCCGGAGCTGCTCCCAGAGGTCCTCGTACCGCTCGGCCTCGGCCGCGACCCGCTCGCCCAGCTCCTGCTGGACCTCGGCGACGACGGCCCGGAAGAGTCCCGCCTTGCTGTCGAAGTGGTGGTAGGCGGCGCCCTTGGTGACCCCGACGGCCCCCGCCACGTCGGCCAGCACCACGTGGTGGTAGCCGTCGGCGGCGAACCGCCGCCGCCCCTCGGCCAGCAGCGCCCGCCGCGTGGCCGCCCGCTGCTCCGCCCGGTTGACCGCCATCGCGCACGCACCGCCCCTTCGATGTCACATACCAGGGGTATGCTAACTCCATGGTTCACATACCCGGGGTATGCGAACTGGATCCGAAGGAGCCCACCGCCATGACGAACGCATCCGCCACCCTTCCCGCGACCCGGCTGGGCGGCTTCTACCCGGTGCTCGGCACCCGCGACGTGGCCGCCTCGCGCGACTTCTACACCCGCCACTTCGGCTTCGAGGTGACCTTCGCCGCGGACTGGTACGTCAGTCTGCGCCGCCCCGACGCCCCCCAGTACGAGCTGGCCCTCCTGGACCACGCCCACCCGAGCGTTCCCGAGGACCACCGGGCCCCGCTCCGGGGCGGCCTGCTGCTGAACTTCGAGGTGGACGACGTGGACCGCGAACACCGGCGGCTCGTGGTGGACGCCGGCCTGACCGAACTGCTGCCGCTGCGGACGGAGCGGTTCGGCCAGCGCCACTTCATCGTCGCCGCCCCCGACGGCGTCCTGATCGACGTGGTCACCGTCGTCCCGCCCAGCGGCGAGTACGCCGCCGGCTACACCGGAGCCTGAGGCGGGCACCCGTGCGGGAGGGGGCGGGGGCGGCCGCCGTGGCCGGCGCCGCGACGGTGTGAAGGACCGGCCCTCACGGAGCCAGCTCCCGCAGGTCCAGCGGCATCCTCCAGAGGTTGCGGCGGTGGACGGATTCCAGCTCGGCCTGGAGCCGGGACGGCGGCACCACCAGAACGGGGCAGCAGGCGTGCGCCAGGCAGTACCCGGCGACCGAGGGGCGGAGGAACCGGCGCAGGGCGGCACGCGCGCCCGCGCCGACCACGAGAAGGTCCTCCGGGTCGCGGGCGGCCTCCACCAGCGCCGCACCCGCAGTCCCGCACGCCGCCACCCCCGTGAGGGGCACTCCGGGCCCCACACCGCCGAAGGCCGTGTCGAGGACCTCGCGGAGCCGTTCACCCGCCGCTGCGCGGCATTCCGCACGCGCCGCGGGTCCCGGGCCGTTGCGGCTCCCGAGTTCACCACCCGGCGCCTGCCAGGCCAGCACGACCACCAGCTCCGCATCACGCACCCGGGCTTCCGCGGCAGCCCTGTGCAACGCGGTCATGCTCCCCGGGGTACCCGTCCCGCCGACGACGACCCTTCGCACGGTCTCATCTCTCCTCTGCTCGTCGTTCACCGGTCCGCATCCACGCACCGCGCGGCGGAAACCGGGGTGGGGAAGGGGTGGGTAAGGGGCGGGGAACCTGCGGGCGGCCGGTGGGCGACACGGCCGCCCGCAGGGCTCCGGGGCACCGGAGCGCACACGTGAGCCGTCCGGCTCCGGTGCCCCCGCACCGGACGCCGGACGGCCCATGTGCCGTGCGGCGGTTGACCGGCGCGCGGTCGCATCGGGACGGACCCCCCACGGGCCGAACCATGCGCTGTCCCGGCGGAGTTCAGGTCTCCGCCCTCCAGCCGCGCGCCACCGGACCGTCACCCGGCTCCGTCGCGAAGCCAGTCTGTGGCCGGAAGCCGACCCGGCCGACACTCCTTGACGCGTTCCTTCCGCATGACCTCCGATCCTTGACGCGGCCCTGATGGCGTGCACGGACGAAGCGGAGTCGCTTCACCCGTCACCCATCAGAAGAGCGTCAAGGACGCGTTCGCGATCTTGTCCCGTCGTCCCGGATGCGCTGGGATGGGGCCATGAACAGCGGTCCGCGCCACGACGATCGGCCACCGAATACGGTGCAGCCGACGGCGCCCGCCGTCCGCCCGGCCGTCTGACACCGGCCGCGCGTCATCCGCGTACCCGCTGCCGCCCCTCGAAGGGGCCGGCCCGGGCTCCGTACGCGTCCTCACCCTCACCCGCACGAGCCGACCCCCGGCCCGCCCTTCGCGGAGCTCCGGGCCCGTCTGCCGTGCCCGCTTCCAGGATCCAGGAATCCGCCATGCCTTCATCCCTGTCCGGCCGTACCGTCCTCGTCACCGGAGCCACCTCCGGCATCGGCCACGAGACCGCCCGCATCCTCGCCGAACTCGGCGCCACCGTCCTCCTCCACGGCCGCACCCCCGAGGAGGCCCGGGCCGCCACCGACCGGCTGATCGCGACCGCCGGCATCGACACCACCGCCGTGCGCCCGCTCGCCGCCGACTTCACCTGCCTGGAAGAAGTGGAGAACCTGGCCCACGCCGTCGTGCGCGACCACCCGCGCCTGGACGTCCTCGTCAACAACGCGGCCATCGCCGCGCCCGAACGCCACACCCTCACCGCCGACGGCAACGAGATCGCCTTCCAGGTCAACTTCCTGGCCCACTACCTCCTCACCAACCTCCTGGAGCCCGCCCTCACCGCTGACCCCGGCGGGCGCGTCGTCAACGTCTCCTCCGCCCTGCACCGCTCCGGCGCCATCCAGTGGAACGACCCGCAGCGCGTCCGCCGCTACTCCCGACTCGCCGCCTACGCCCAGTCGCAGCTCGCGCTGACCGTCTTCGCCGCCGACCCCCGCGTCACCGCCGTCTCCGTCGACCCCGGCGTCTGCGAGACCGGCCTCCTCCCCCTCTACGGACACGAAGGAGCCCCGGCCGCCGAGGGCGCCCGGCACGTCGTACGCCTCTGCGACCCGGCCACCGGGATCGTCAACGGCGCCTACTACGACCGCTCCGAGCGCGTCGCCCCGGCCCCCGCCGCCACCGGGGAGCGCACCGTCAAGCGCCTCGACAAGCTCGCCGGCCTCCTCGTCGGCCACACCGCCTGACGGGACACACCCGCACGCCCTCGCGCGCTCCGACCAGGGGGAGGAACAGCGGCAGGACGAACGGCGATGCTCACCGATGGTTTCCATCTACCGCAGCACGCTGGGCAAGGGGCACGTCCGCCGCTGGTGCACCGGCCGACTGGACGCGTGGCCGGTACCGCACGAGCGGACGGAATTGACCGCCAACGGCGCCCGGACCCACGTGGTCACCGCCGGATCCGGCCCGGTCACGGTCGTCTTCGCCGCCGGGACGCACTTCAACGCCGCCACGTCGCTGCCCCTGGCCACGGCGCTGATCGAGGCCGGACACCGGGTGGTCCTACCGGACGTCCCCGGCCAGCCGGGTCTCAGTTGCGGGGGACGCGGTCTCTCCGGCGGTCGTCTCTCCTGGTACGGCACATGGCTGGGCGAGGTCCTCGACGGCGTCACGCCGACCGGACCCGCAGTGGTGGTGGGCCACTCGTTCGGCGCCGCCATCGCCCTGTCGAGCCCGTCCCCGCTGATCGACCGGCTCGTGCTCGTGTCCCCCGGAGGTCTCGGCCGGCTGCGACTGACCCCCGGTCTGCTCGCCGCTTCGGCGGCCTGGTTATTGCGGCCGACCCCCGCCCGCAGCACCCGTCTGCTGCGGGCCATGCTCGCGCCGAACTCCCCGCCCGGGTGGCCGCCCTCGTGTAGAAGAGGAACCCCGAGGCGGCGGGACGTCACGGCCTCACCGGACCTCGGCCCGTCAGGAACGCAGGCCGAGGGGACCGAACCTTGACGACGCTCGTACAGGGGCTTCGGGGCGACGAGGGAGCGCGCCCGTCAAAATGCCGTCGGCACGGCGTCAGCAGTGCGTCAGGGGCCTCGGCCGGGGAACCTGCCCGGTCCTACCGTCGGTTGCATGGGACGACCTATCACTCAGCCCTCGACCGGCGGTGGAGCCGGGGACGCGGGGCCCGCCGGAGCGCTCGTACAGGACACGGAGTGGGCCGGGGAGCGGCGGTCGGCGGCCGGCGTGGCCACGCTCCTCGGCACCGCCCTCTTCGGGCTCGACGCCGCCGCCGGCCGCCTCGACATGACCCGCGGCGCCCTGTGGACCGGCCTGGCCGTCCTCGTCTTCGTGATCCTGCTCCCCCTGCGGGTCTCCACCCGGCCCGGTTTGCTGAGCGCACGCGGGCTGTTCACGGAACACACCGTCCGCACCGACTCCCTCGTCTCGGTCCGCTGGTCCGACGGGGTGTCCCAGCGGATGGTCCTCCGGGACGCGGACGGAAGCAGGGTCGAGATCGACCCGAGGATCCTCGTCCGCAACCCCGCCATGTGGCGGCACCTCGACGCCGACGCCCAGACCTCCGTCCAGCGCGGCACCCTCCTGTGCGGGGCGACCGCCATGCGCCAGCTGGCGAAGCGCATCGACGGCGAGACCGCCCGTACGGTCTTCAAGGTCTCCGGGCTGGGCTGACGGGCGGGCGGGCGTGCATGCACGGGTGCAAGTAGTTGCGGTACAGGAAGTGCCGGCGAGATTGATCTTGGTCGGCCAGCACACCTGGCGGGACGCCACCGGGGTTCACGGAAAGATCGTTGGGCGGGTCGCGGTGCTGGCTACGGTCCGCTCGTGCCGGTGGAGTTTCTGACTGATGAGCAGGCCGAGGCGTTGGGATCGCGGACGCATCGTGCGTGAAGCGGTACCCGGAGGGGCGCAGGACTCCGTACGAGCATGCGCAGGAGATCCAGGAGCGGTTCCGCTACCGGGACTTCACCGACCGGCGGTGGGGCCGGGAGTTCCGCGGGTTCCTGTACGGGCGGGCGTGGACGCACGCGGAGGGGCCGGTGGCGCTGTTCAACCACGCGGTGACGTGGCTGCGGAAGAACCGGGTGCTGCTGCCGGGGGTGTCGGTGCTGGCCCGGCAGGCGTCGGAGGCCCGCACGGCGGCCGAACGGCGGCTGTACGAGGCGGTGGCCCGTGCCGCGCACAGGGCTGATCCCGGGCTCGCACCGGCGCTGGCTCAGCTGCAACATCGGCCTGACACCGGTCATCGACCCGAACAACAAGGCGCTGACCCGCTCGCGCCTGTCCCACGTCGACCAGAACTACCTGCGCGCGGACACCATCTCCACGGCGAACGCCGCGCTGATTGCCACCCAGTCCCGCATCGAGCCGGCCCAGATGTGGGGCGGCGGGCTGCTCGCCTCCGTCGATGGCCTGCGCTTCGTCGCGACCGACAACGCCTCGTACTCCGACATGGCCTTCGGCCTGTACAAGATGCTCGGCTCCGCTTCGCCTCGCGCTTCCGCGACCTCGCAAACCAACGGTTCTGGCGGGCCGACCTGCCGGGCGGCGAGACGCCGGCCGCCGGGTACGGGCCGCTCCAGGCCGTGGCTTGCAACAGGGTGAACCTCAAGCGGATCGTGGCGCACTGGCCGGACATGCTCCGGGTGGCCGGGTCGCTCATCACCGACCAGGTCCGCGCCTACGACCTGCTGCGGATGTTCGGCCGCGAGGGCCACCCCACCCCGCTGGGGCCGCGTTCGCCGAGTACGGCCGCATCGACAAGACCATGCACCTGCTCGCCCTGGTCGACCGGGTCGACCCGGTCGACGACACCTACCGCCGCCTGATGAACCGGCAGCTCACCGTGCAGGAGTCCCGCCACCGCCTGGCCCGCGCGATCTGCCACGGCGGCCGGGGCCGGATCCGCCAGGCATACCGCGAGGGCCACGACATCAAGGACGAAGACGTCGCCCGCCTCTCCCCGCTCAAGGACCGGCACATCAACTTCCTGGGCCGCTACCTGTTCAACATCCACGACAACGGCCCCGAGCGCGGTCTTCGCCCGCTGCGTGACCCCGTGGCCCCCGAGGAATCCGACGATGAGGAGTAGGTCAGCGGCCGCGGGGCGCGTACATGATCGCGGCCATCCCGGCAAGTCCCGACCCGCTCCTCGACGCCGCGTCCGCGGACGGTCACCTTCGGAGTTCCCGTCATGCTCGGCCGGGCTGTTCGGGGCGGGACTCAGGTTTCGTCGTCTCTCATCACCAGTACGGGGCAGGTCGCGTGTTCGACGCAGTACCGGCTTACGGAGCCCAGCAGGGTGCCGGTGAGGCTGCCCAGGCCGCGGCTGCCGACGACCAGCAGGTCCGCGCCGTTCGCGGTGTCGACGAGGATCTGCGCGGGGTGTCCGTGCACGATGTGGGTGTCGAGAGGTACCTCTGGGGCGGTGTGTCTTTCCTGGTCCACGACGTGGGCCAGAGCCTGCCGGGCGGCTGCTTCGAAGTCCGATGCAGGTACGGGTACAAAGCTGCTGGTGGCAGGGATGGTCCACCCGGTGACGGCTTCGACGGCCGCGTTCTGCCTTCGTGCCTGGGCCAGTGCCCACCGCAGAGCCTTGCGCGAGGGTTCGGAGCCGTCGACGCCCACCACGATCCTCGCGGTCGGCCCATTCTCGTCGGCCATGGTCCGCCTCCTGGACGCCGTGCTCACCCGGCGCTCGGCTTGTGGTGTCTGCTGGTGATTCTCGGCTCCTCACGGTGGCCCCGCCAGCCGACGGCGCGATCAGCAGCAGGCGCTGCGGTCCGGAGTGGCTGGGGGCGCCCGAGGCCGCGATGATGGGCAGAACGGCCGACGCTGGGTCGCCGCGGCAACGCCTGGCGTTCCGCGACTGCCGGTGGGACCGCGCTGGTGCGGGACTGTGTGCGTCCCTCGCCGCGCAGGCGAGGAGGCGCTGTGAAGGACTATCCCCCGATCGCGGACCACGGCATCGTCGGCGACCTGCAGACGGCGGCGCTGATCGCCGCTGACGGCACCGTGGACTGGTGGTGCACGCCGCGGTTCGATGCCCCCAGCGTGTTCGCCTCGCTGCTCGACAGCGACCGCGGAGGCTATTGCCGTCTCGCGGCCGATGTCGGTGACGAGGGGACCGTCCGTCAGCTCTACCTTCCCGACACCGCGATCCTCATCACCCGCTTCATGACACCGAGCGGTGTCGGCGAGGTCGTCGACTTCATGCCTCCCGATGCGTCCACGACGCCGTCGTCGACGCATCGGCTGATCAGGGCCGTGCGGGTGGTACGGGGCAGCATGCCCTTCGAGCTCGTGTGCCGGCCCCGCTTCGACTACGGCCGCGCACCCCACGACCTGACGCCCCTGGACGACGGATCGGTACTGTTCCGCGGGCCCGGCACCGACCTGCACCTGCAGGTCACAGCGCCGATCGCCCTGCATCCGGACGGCACCGACGTCTCCGCCCGGTTCACCCTGCAGGCCGGAGAACGGGCCACGGTCATCCTCACCAGCGAAACCGGCACCCTCAGCGGCCGTCCCGGCGGCGCCACACCCTCCGCCGAAGCGGTCCTGGCCGACTTCGAGGCATGCAGTACGTTCTGGCTGGACTGGCTGCGGGCCTCCCGCTACCGCGGCCGCTGGCACGAGATGGTCACCCGCTCCGCCATCACGCTCAAGCTCCTCACCTACGCCCCCACCGGCGCCCCGATCGCCGCCGCCACCATGGGCCTGCCCGAACAGATCGGCGGGGAACGCAACTGGGACTACCGCTACACCTGGGTCCGCGACGCCTCCCTGTCCGTACGGTCCCTGGTCGACCTCGGCTTCAGCGCGGAGGCGAACGCCTTCCGCCGGTGGCTGCGCGACCGCCTGGACGCGGGCGGAACCGCGTCGGGAGAGCCACTGCAGATCATGTACCGGGTCGACGGCGAGCCGCATCTGACCGAGGAGGTGCTGGAGCACTTCGAGGGCTACCGGCGCTCCGCCCCAGTACGGGCCGGCAACGCCGCCGCCGACCAGATCCAGCTCGACATCTACGGCGAGGCCGCCTACGCCCTCGCACAAGCCGAGGACATCGGCAGCGTGCGCGGCTGGCACGCCTTCGCCCGCGTCATCGACTGGCTGGTCGAGAACTGGGACCGGCCCGACGAGGGCATCTGGGAGACCCGCGGAGGCCGCCAGAACTTCACCTACAGCCGGCTGATGACCTGGGTCGCCTTCGACCGCGCCGTCAAACTCGCCACCACCCACTCCCGCCCTGGCGACCTCACCCGCTGGCAAGGTGCGCGCGACGCCGTCCTGCGGCAGATCACCGACCGCGGCTGGAGCGCCGAGCGCCGTGCCTTCGTCCAGCACTACGACACCGACGTGCTGGACGCCTCCCTGCTGCTGATGCCGAAAGTCGGCTTCCTCAGCCCCTCCGATCCCGACTGGCTGACCACCCTCGACGCCATGGACGACGAACTCGTCAGCGACAGCCTCGTCTACCGCTACGACCCCGCCGCCTCCCCCGACGGCCTGCGCGGCTCCGAGGGCACCTTCAACCTGTGCAGCTTCCTGTACGTGGAGGCACTGGCCCGGGCCGGACGCCTCACCCAGGCCCGCTACGCCTTCTCCAAGATGCTCACCTACGCCAACCACGTCGGCCTGTTCGCCGAAGAGATCGGCCCCTCCGGCGAGCAGCTCGGCAACTTCCCGCAGGCCTTCACCCACCTGGCCCTCATCGACGCCGCCCTCGCCCTGGACGAAGAGCTCGACCGCGCCGAAGGCCGGACCGGCTGACGGCTGACGGCTGACGGCTGACGGCTGACGGCTGACGGCTGACGCGAACCGCCCGTGGCCAGCCGCCGTCCGCGCCCTGTCGGCGTCACGGCCGCGGCGCCCCCGGCGGTGTCGCAGTCCCGGTGCCACCGGCGGAAGGCCGCCCGACGCGCGGCAACAGCGCCGCAGCAGTCAGCCCGCCCAGACCGATGACCGCGAGCGCCGCCATCGCCGCCGCGTACGCGCCGCTGCTGAGCCCCGCCACCAGGATCGTTCCCGCAACCGCGGTGCCGAGCGAGGACCCGAGGTTGGAGACACTGCGCGAGAGCCCGGAGATCTCGCCCTGCTGGGCCTCGGCGAAGCACGACTGGACCACGTTCACCGACGGGGTGAGCATCACCCCCAGGCCCAGACCGATCAGCAGCAGCCCCGGCGCGAACGCCCACGGACTCGGTGACCCGGCAACCAGAGCGAGAAGTACGGCGATGCCGGCGATCGTCACGATGAAGCCGGTCATGATCAGGGTGCGCTGGGCGTAGCGGCGGGCGAGCTTCTCGGCGGCGAGGGAGGAGGCGAGGATGCCGAGCGTCGCGGCGGTGAAGATGATGCCGGTCTGGATCGCGTCGTAGCCGCGGACGACCTGGAGGTAGGCGGCGACGGTGAAGGAGACGCCCATCAGCATCAACCACTGGGTGTTCTGGGTGATCAGGCCCAGGTTGGAAGTGCGGTTGCGGAACAGGCTCGTCGACAGGAGCGCCTCCTGGCCCTTGCGTTCCCGACCCCGCACCCAGGTGAAGAACCCGGCCAGCACGAGCGCGCCGGCCACCAGCAGACCGAGCGCCAGCCAGCCGTTGTTGTCGACGGCCAGGATGCCGGTGACCAGCAGCACCAGACCCGCCGCCGACAGGACCGCTCCGACGGTGTCGAAGGGCCGGGCGGGATCGGGCGGCAGCGGATCGTCGATCTTACGGCTGAGCACCACGATCACCACGATCACCAGCGCCTGAAACACGAACGCCGCACGCCAGCTGATCGCACTCGTGATCAGCCCGCCGATCAGCGGGCCCGCGGCCGCGCCGATCCCACCCATCGCCATGATCGCGCCGAACGCCCTCGCCCTCGACGCCGTGTCCGTGAACAACAGCGTCGTCAGGATGTAGACCGGCGGAATCAGCAGCGCCGTGCCCACACCCTCCAGGATCGAATTCCCGAGGATCAACACCCCCAGCCCCGGCGCGGCGGCGCTGAGCAGCGCCCCCACCCCGTAGACCATGAGCCCCGCCAGCAGGCAGCGCTTGCGTCCCCACTTGTCGGTCAGCTTCCCGCCCGGGATCATCAGCGCAGCCATCACCAGCAGGAAGATCGTGATCGCCACCTGCACACCCTGCACCGTGGTGTCCAGGTCCTCACTGATGTCATTGATCATCACGTTCATGTTGGAGCCGGCGAAGCTGCAGATGAACTGCGCCAACGCCAACGGAGCAAGCACCCGCCGGGCCCCTACCGCTGCCGCCTCTGCCATGCCGCCACCTGCCCATCCACCGCATCCGGTGTACCAAGATGTTGCTGTCCGCAGCCGCACGAGGCTGAAGAAGCACAGCCGCCGCTACGACCGTCGCACGGCCGACCTTCGCAGGGCTGAAGGCGCGCAGCAGTAGCCGTCTTCCTCGCGAAGTAGCCCAGCGCCAGCAAGATCAATCTCAGCGGCACTTCCTGTACCGCAACTGCTCACGCCCGATGCGTGCGTGCGTGCGATCGGGAGCCCAGGGGGTGTCCGGCTGATCACGGCCGGACACCCTCGGAACTTTTGACGTTCTCCTTACGCCGCCGCCGCATCCGGGGCGCGCGCACCGCTGTCCTCATCTCTGTCACGTCCGCCTCACACGGAGGTCAGCCGCCATGGACGGTGCCGTCGTCACGAGCCTGCTCGTCGTAGCCCTCGCCCTCGTCGTACTGCGCAGCGGAATGCGCGTGGTCAATCAGGTCGACCGCGGGGTGGTGTTCCGCCTCGGGAAGGCCCTGCCGGAGTACCGCAAGCCCGGCGTCACCTTCCTCATCCCCTTCGTCGACCGCATGCGCAAGGTCAACGTCCAGGTGGTCGTGCTGCCGGTACCGACGCAGGAGGGCATCACCCGCGACAACGTGTCGGTGAAGGTCGACGCCGTCGTGTACTTCCGGGTCACCGACCCGCTGCGGGCCGCCATCGAGGTCCAGGACTACGTCTTCGCCGTGGGCCAGGTCGCCCAGTCCTCACTGCGTTCCATCATCGGCAAGAGCGAGCTCGACGACCTGCTCTCCGACCGTGAACGGCTGCACGAGGGCCTGGCGTTGATGATCGACAGTCCGGCCGCCGGCTGGGGCGTGCACATCGACCGGGTCGAGATCAAGGACGTGCAGCTGCCGGAGTCGCTGAAGCGGTCGATGTCCCGGCAGGCGGAGGCCGAACGCGAACGGCGGGCACGGGTCATCACCGCGGACGGCGAGTTCCAGGCCGCACAGCAGCTGGCCAACGCCTCGCGGATCATGTCCGACACGCCCGAGGCGATGCAGCTGCGGCTGCTCCAGACGGTGGTCGAGGTCGCGGCGGAGAAGAACTCCACCCTCGTGATGCCGTTCCCCGTCGAGCTCCTGCGCTACTTCGACAGGGCGGCACACCGGCTCCAGCGCGAGGAGCCGCGATCCGACGGGGACGCGGGCGGCACGGCCTCCGCGGTTCCGCAGCCGCGTCCCGCGGAGGCGCCGGATCCGCGGGTGTGACCTCGGGCCGGGGCGGCCCGGACGGGGCCGCCCCGGCGGAGTTCATCCGATGCCGGGGATCAGGGAGACCAGGAGGTCGATGAGTTTGATGCCGGCGAAGGGGGCGACCAGCCCGCCGAGGCCGTAGACGGCCAGGTTGCGGCGGAGCAGGTCGTGCGCCGAGGCGGGGCGGTAGCGGACGCCGCGCAGGGCGAGCGGGATGAGGGCGATGATGATCAGCGCGTTGAAGATGATCGCCGAGGTGATGGCGGACTGCGGACTGTGCAGGCCCATGACGTTGAGGGCGCCGAGGCCGGGATAGGCGGAGGCGAACATCGCGGGGATGATCGCGAAGTACTTGGCGACGTCGTTCGTGATCGAGAAGGTGGTCAGGGCGCCGCGGGTGATCAGAAGCTGTTTGCCGATCTCCACGATCTCGATGAGCTTGGTGGGGTTGGAGTCCAGGTCCACCATGTTCCCGGCCTCCTTGGCGGCCGAGGTGCCCGAGTTCATCGCCACGCCGACATCGGCCTGCGCGAGGGCCGGTGCGTCGTTGGTGCCGTCGCCCGTCATCGCGACCAGCTTCCCGCCCTCCTGCTCCCGCTTGATCAGCGCGAGTTTGTCCTCGGGGGTGGCCCGGGCGAGGTACTCGTCGACGCCCGCCTCCGCCGCGATCGCCCTGGCGGTCAGCGGGTTGTCCCCGGTCACCATGACGGTGCGGATGCCCATGCGGCGGAGTTCGGCGAAGCGTTCGCGGATGCCGTCCTTCACCACGTCCTTGAGGTGGATGATGCCGAGAACCCGGGGACCGTCCCCGTCGTGGACGGCCACCAGCAGCGGGGTGCCGCCGGACGCGGACACCGAGTCCGCCCAGGCGATGGCCTCGGCCTGTACGGTGCCGCCGCGCAGCGCCACCCACTCGGCGACCTCGGCGGCGGCCCCCTTGCGGATGGCGAGGCCGGCACCGTTCGACCAGCTCAGGTTGAGGCCGCTCATCCGGGTCCTGGCGCTGAACTCCATGAAGCGCGGGTTGCTCAGCTCCCCCTCCGCCGGCGGCCGGATGCCGTACTGCCGGGCCAGGGCGACGACGGAACGGCCCTCGGGCGTCTCGTCGGCGAGCGAGGACAGCTGGGCGGCCTGCGCGAGGCCGCCCAGCTCCTGGCCGGGCATCGGGACGAACGCGGCGGCCTCCCGGTTCCCGAGGGTGATGGTGCCGGTCTTGTCCAGCAGCAGGGTGCCCACGTCACCGGCCGCCTCGACGGCCCGGCCGGACATGGCGAGGACGTTGCGCTGGACGAGGCGGTCCATGCCGGCGATGCCGATGGCGGAGAGCAGCGCGCCGATGGTGGTGGGGATGAGGGTGACGAGCAGGGCGACGAGGACGGCGGTGGTCTGGGCGGCCTTCGCGTACTGGGCCATCGGCTGGAGGGTGATCACCACCAGGACGAAGACGATGGTGAGGGCGGCGAGCAGGATGTTGAGGGCGATCTCGTTCGGGGTCCGCTGCCGGGCGGCTCCCTCGACCAGGGCGATCATCCGGTCCAGGAAGCTGTTGCCCGGGCGGGAGGTGACGCGGACGACGATCGAGTCCGACAGGACGGTCGTGCCCCCGGTGACACCGGACTTGTCGCCGCCCGACTCGCGCAGCACGGGGGCGGATTCGCCGGTGACGGCGGACTCGTCCACCATCGCGGCTCCGTCGACGACGTCCCCGTCGGCCGGTATCGACTCACCCGCCTCGACCAGGACGAAGTCCATGGGCTGGAGTTCGGCCGGGGTGACGGCCTCGGTCTCGGCCGTGCGCAGGTTCGTCCCGTAGGACCAGTGCTTGATCCGCAGGGCGACGGTGTCGGTGCGGGCCTTGCGCAGGGACGCCGCCTGCGCACGGCCCCGGCCTTCGGCGACGGCCTCCGCGAGGTTGGCGAACAGCACCGTCAGCCACAGCCAGCCGCTGATCACCCAGGTGAACACCGAGGGGTGGATCACGGCCGACAGTGTGGTCAGGACCGAGCCGACCGCGACCACCAGCAGTACGGGCTTCCGCGCCAGGGCGCGGGGGTGCAGCTTGCGCACCGCCTCGTGGGCGGCCTCCGCCAGTTGCCCCGGCTCCAGCAGCCGGGCCCGTCGGCCGGGCCGCCGGTGCGGCGGCCTGCCGCCGGGTGACGAGGGCGGGCTCCCCGGGCCCGGAGGGGTGTGCTGCGCGGTGGCGGCGGAAGACATGTGGAGTGAACCTTCTGACGGGAGGCAGGAGCGGCCGGCTGGTCGGGCCGGCCTGCGGGAGGATCCTCTGCCGGGGGCCGGATGGCATGGGCCCCTCAGCCGTCGTCATGCTGTGATCAGGGCCCCCGGCAGCGGGAACGGGCAGGAAGCTACCGGACCGTGACCCCGCCGGTACGGTCCGGGAAGAGGAATTGCCGCCACCTTGACGCCGGTGCGGGGTAGCGCGTCAACGGGGCGTCAGAATCCCGTGAAGACACCGCGCGGCCACCGCGAGCCCCGTCGGAGCCCCGCGCAGCAGGACGGCGGCGGAGAGCAGGAGCACGTTCCAGCCCATCAGCCCGTACAGGCACCTTGACGATGACCTCGGTGCCGTCGTGCAGGACGGCCGTGTGCACCTGCACCTGGGCGTGCGATCGGCCGGGTGTCCGGCGGACGCGCGGAACGCGTACGGGGCCCGGCGGACGGATCCGCCGAGCCCCTCGGGCCGCGGCCCGGTGCTGCTACTTCGGGCAGGCGTCCTGGGTCACCTTGCCGCCCGCGGTGGACGCGGTGGCCGGGTCCATGGACAGGCACAGGCCGGTCCAGTTGTTGACGAAGTAGTAGGCCGCCCGGGAGCCCGTCGAGGTGGCGAGCTTGGTCGGCATCACGTTCCACATCTGGCTGCCGGAGAACCAGCGGGTCTCACAGGGCCACCAGAACAGCTGGGTGCCGGCGGCCGGCGCGGTCCCGTTGTTGTAGGGCATCGTCAGGCACTTGCCGTTGGCGGCCTTGATCCAGAAGTAGCCCTTGCCGTCGAAGGTGTCCGGCTTGGTGGCCGTCCACTGGTGGCTGCTGGGCGCGCTCGACTGGCACGGGCGCTGGGTGACCAGGCCGCCGTCACCGGTGTCGAACTCCGGTCCGCGCACCATGCAGCGGCCCTGGTACTGGCTGTTGGAGTACGTCTTGTCGGAGTTGACCAGCCAGATCGACCGCTGGCCGCCCTTGACCATGTTGTCGTCGTTGTGGTCGATGATCGCGTTCACCAGGCCCCAGCCCGGGAAGTCCGTCATGACGATGCCGACGCGGCCCGCGCTGCTGTTGAGGTGCTTCATCAGCTGGTAGTTGACGCTCTGGGCGAAGGTGGAAGGCAGCGGGCCGAAGGGGGCCTTGGACGCCGAGGAGTACGTCACGTACATGTCATTGGCGGAGCCGGTGATCGCCTTGTTGACGTTGGCCCTGACGTAGTCCCACTTCCCCTCGACCGAGTCCGGCGCCCAGTGGTCCTCCTTGCGGTCGTTGAAGCCCTTGATCCCGTAGCCGTCGCTGTCGACGCTGTCGAAGCTGCCGAGGACCAGCTTGCCGCGGACCTGTCCGAGCGTGGGCACGTTCGCCCGGCCCTTGCCCGTCACCGAGGGGGCGTAGAAGAGGCCGGGGTACTTGGCCACGTACTCGGCGAACATCGAGCGCATCTGCTCCGGGGTCACCGACTTCGGCTCGTTCGCGCAGTCGAAGACGCCGACGTCCGAGTACGGGCACTCGGCCTTCAGCCGCATCACGATCGACTCGGTCGGGTGCGCGCGGAGGAAGGCCTGCGCCTTCGTCAGGACGTCGTCGAAGTTGGCCTTCTGGTAGTACACGGCGTGGTGGATCGTGAAGCTGCCGCCGATGGCCCGGGCCCGGATGTCGATGGCCCGGATGCCGCGCTCCAGCTGCGCCGTCAGCGTGGCCGCGCTGTCGCCCCAGTCCTCCTGGGTCTCCACGTTGGGCCCGTCGTGGATGGCGAGCGTGTCGTGGGTACCGGGGATCGACATCGCCGACAGCGGGGTGTCGCTCGCGATGCCCCACATCCACTCGGCCCGGTCCGCCTGCCCGATGTTGCGGTAGGCGTGGTCGGGGGTCGAGCCGGCCGCCTCGGCGGTCCCGGGCGCGAGCAGCGCCGCGCCGACGGCCACGCAGGCCGTCATCAGGGCCGCCAGTCGGCGGGGCCGCCGGCGCGGGGGAACGCCGGCGGCGTGGGGGGTGGTCCGGGACATGTCACTCCTGTGCGGGTACGGGTGGCGGTGCGGAGCCCAGCCTGACCGCGGCCGCTACCGATCCGCTTACGTTCCGCTTACGTCCGCGGCCCGCGGGGGACCGGCGGGGACCGGCCGGCCGCGCCTCCACGGGGCGCGGCGCACGTACGCTCGTACCACCGGGGCGGTGGCTGCCGCCCGGAAAGCCGGCCGGGCCCCGGAACGGGCCGTGGAGGTGACCGTCGGGTGACGCGGACGACGCTGGTGCTGGGCATCGACGCGGGCGGCAGCGCCCTGAGGGTGGCCGTCGCGGAAGCGGACGGCGGGCCGCCGCTGGCCACGGCGTCGGCCGGTGCGGGCAACGCCCGTTCGGTCCCGGAGCCGGTGCTGGAGGAGCGGCTGGCGCACGCCGTCGGGGAGGTCCTGACGGCGGGCCGGGCGGCGCGGGTGCGGTGCGTCGTCGCGGGGTTCGCCGGAGCCGGCATCACGGGCGGGGCCGCCGGGGCGGACGACGCCGGCCGCGGCCGGGCGCAGCGGGCCCTGCACGCCGCACTCGCACGGCACGGCGTACGCGGCGCCCGCGTGCACGTCCTGGCCGACTCCGAGGTGGCCTTCGCCGCGGCCCCCGGGACGCCGCCGGACGGCCTCGTGCTGGTCGCCGGAACGGGCGCGGCCGCGGTCCGGATCCGCGGCCACCGGCTGGCCGCCGCCGCGGACGGCTGCGGGTGGCTCACCGGCGACGACGGCAGCGGCTTCTGGATCGCCCGGGAAGCCGTCCGCCGCGCCCTGCGAGCCCTCGACGGCCGGGGCCCCGACACCGTACTCCTCCCCCGCCTGGCGGCCGCGTTCACCACCGGACCCACGGCCGAACCCACCCCAGGGCCCACCGGCCCACCCGACGCCACGCCCTCCGGCCCGCACCCCGGCCCGCACTCCGCCTCGCCCTCCGGCCCACCCGGGGCCGCTCCCACCGCCTCGCCCTCCAGCCCGCACCCCGGCCCGCCCTCCGGCCCGCCCACCGGCCCGGACCCGGCCGCCCTGCGCCAGGTGCTGATCGACGGCGCGCGTGCCGCGGCCGAGCCCGCCCGGCTGGCCCGGCTCTGCCCCGTCGTGTTCGGCGCGGCCGCGGACGGCGATGCCGTCGCGGGGCGGATCCTCGACGAAGCCGCCGACCTGCTGATCGAGAGCGCGGCGGCACTCGGCCCCCGGCGGGGCGAACCCCTGGTGACGGTGGGCGGCCTCATCGGCCCCCGGGGCCCGCTCCTGGACCGCCTCGCCGTACGCCTCTCCGGCTGGGACCTGACGCCCCACCCGGTCCCCGACGGCCTGCCAGGCGCCCTCGCCCTCGCCCGCTCGGGCGCCCTCACCCAGGCCGTTTCTTAGCGATCACCTTGCGGCCCGGATGTGAAGGCCGCGAGGCGACCGTCGCGCACCCCACCCTCGCGGCGCTGCTCACGGTCGCCGCCAGTGGGATCACCGTCATCGCCAGGGCCATCGCCGCCTTCGTCACGGCCTCCCGGAGGTATCCGGAAGTCGCACCGCCGCTGAAGGGTGACTGAGCCGAATGTGCGCGGGCTGCAGCAGAGGACGGCTGGCGGAATTCTGTGATCCAGGAGCGTACATCCAGTCAAACAACCGTCCTGTAGCCCTGAGCATGGCCAGATGTGCGATCTTCGCTTGCGCAACTCGAATGGCCATGCGAAGTTCATCGGCGGTCACACCCACCCGACAACGGGCTGGGTGTGGTGGGTTCACCGCACCTGCCCATTTGCTCCCCCGTGCCCAGCACCTTCAAAGGAGTCAAAGATGCGAAAGCGTGCCGGCGTCTTAGCCGCGCTCATGACCAGCTCCGCTCTGCTCGCCGTCGCCGCCCCCGCTGCCCAGGCCAAGGTCTGCGCGTACAACAGCTGCTCAAGCGCCTATGCCGACTGGCAAGGCGTCGTTGCCTGTGATGGCGACGCCGACGGCAATGCCGTCGCCAGCAACTTCTACCGGGACAACGGCGCACACGGCGAGGTTGTCGCCTACGGAGGCAAGGGCAGCTGCGCGGAGTCCGGCAGCATCTCCTGGAATCGCGTCTACCGCCACCAGGCCCACCAGATACGCGACTTCGCTCCTGATGCCTGGTCCAGCTGGGAATACCGCTACTAGCCCCAGGCTCCGCCGGCGAGACGGGCCGTTGCGCACGGCCTGCCCGGGGGCCGTCCCGCTCTGATCACGGAAATCACCCATCGGTGATCGTCATGTACGTGCCCGTAGCAGCCACGTGATCTGTGCTTCCGCAACCGGCACTCGTAAGGAGAAGCCGTGTCCTCACCCGTCCCCGCCGCCGTCGCCTCCGCCTCAGCCCTGTCCGCACGGGGCCTGCGCTACCAGGTGACCGGCCGGAGCATCCTCGACGACCTGGACCTCGAGGTGCCGCCCGGCACGAGCGTGGCCATCACGGGGCCCAGCGGATGCGGCAAGTCCAGCTTGCTGAACTGCCTCGCCGGAATCACCCTCCCTGCCGCCGGGACGATCACCGTGGCGGGCCACGACATCACCACCGCCTCCCCCTCCCGGCGTGCCGCCCTGCGACTGGCCCACATCGGAATGGTCTACCAGTTCGGCGAGCTGATACCCGAACTGACGGCGCTGGAGAACGTCGCCCTGCCCGGCCTCATGTCCCCGGCGCGCCCCCACGAGGTGTACGTGCGGGCCGAGGAACTACTCGGGGAACTCGGGCTCGCGGGTCTGCGTACGTCCCCCACCGCCACCCTGTCCGGCGGCGAGAGGCAACGCCTTGCCGTAGCCAGAGCACTCATCGGCTCCCCGGACGTGGTCCTCGCCGACGAACCGACCGGAGCCCTGGACGGCAAAGCCACCCAGGCCGTCGCCGAACTGCTCTTCGCCCTGCCGGCACAGCGCCGGTGCGCACTCGTGGTCGTCACCCACGCCCCCGCGGTCGCCGAGCGCGGCGACACCGTGCTGATCCTTGCCGACGGAAAGCTGGAGAGCGTCCGGTGAAGCACGCACACACCACCGGCACACGTCTCCTCTGGGCGCTGGGCTTCCGCATGGCCCGTACGCGGGGCGGATCCGCGCACCGCGCAGCGCTCGTGCTCGCCGCGCTGCTCGCGCTGGTCACCGTTTGGGGTGTGGTGGCCTCCCACACCGTTCACGACCGGCGTGACGCGCGCATGACCGCCCGCAACCCGGTCCCGGTGGCCGCCGACTCGGCCAAGGCGCGTTGGTGGGAACGTCCGGATGCCGTGGGCGAGCGCGTGGTCTCCGTGGTCTACGTGAGACCCCTGACCTCTGCGATCGACCCGCCACCGGGCCTCCCGCGCTGGCCCGGGCCAGGCGAGTCCTTCCTGTCGCCCGCCCTCGCCGAGGTCGCTCCGGAGCGGTACGGGCGCCCGGCCGGCTTGATCTCTCCTACTGGTCTGGCCGACGGTGCCGAGTTGGTGGCGTACATCAACCCGGCATTGGACGGCTTCTTCAAGGAGGTCGACGAACCCACCTCCTTCATCTCCGGATTCGGCAACCGGCAGCACCACATGTTCTTCGTGAACTCCCACCAGTTCGACCGGGGTATCGCCGAGCTCGACCTGATCGTGGCTCTGATCGCCGGCGTGCCCGTGGTGGCCCTCATCCTCGTGGCGGCCCGCAGCCGCTCGGAAGTGCGCGAACGACGCCTGCTGCTCCTCGACGCGTTGGGCATCCCGGTACGGGGCCGGGCCGTGGTCGCTGCGGCGGAGGCCGCCCGGCCGCTCGGCTGGGGATCCCTGGGCGGGTCCGTGGTCGCGCTGACCGTCTCGGTGACCTCGCTGGTGCTGCCGTTCACCGGCTATCGCGTGTGGGCCGAGGACCTGCGAGCGGCCCTGGTGTGGCTTCCGCTGTGCGCGGCCGCGACGTTCACCGTGCTGCTCGGGGTGAGCGTGGCCGGATGCCTCGTCCGCCGCCGGCGCGGCGGCACGGCCGTGGCCCGCCCGGGCGCAGCCGGAGGCGGTCGATGGCCGGCGGTGGTGTTCGTCTGCGCCCTGACGGTGGCCGCCTGGGGCTCGGAGTACCGGCATACCGCGGGAAAGGTCGCCTTCGCGGTCGGAGCCATGGCCGCGCTCATTGTGCTCCCGTACGCCACGGCCCGGCTGGCCCGTCTCATCGGTGCGCGGCTCGCCCGCAGCGGCGGCAGGAGCGGGGACGCGGCGCGGATCGTGGCCGGGCGGTGGCTCGCGGCCCGGCCGCAGGCGCTGGCCCGGCTCAGCGCCGCCCTCGTCGTCGGCCTCGGCGTCATCGTCATCGGGCAGGTCATCACCACCCAGTTCGCCGGCCCCGCCGAAGCCGCCCGGGCCCGCCACAACGCCGCAGACGGAGTGTTGATCCAGGTCCGGGCCCGTAACGTCCCCGCCACCGCCGACGGCTTCGTAGCAGCCGTCGGCGCCGACCAGGTGGTGCGCTACTCACCCGACCCGAGCAGAGCCGGACTGCGACTCACCGGCACCTGCCGCGCCTTGGCCGCACTCGGCGCCGTCAGCGCCTGCCCGTCCGAGCCGGTGATCGCTGAGCGCGCGTTCAACGGGCTGTCGCCGCTGGGCCGGGAAACGTTCGGCGCGAGGGACGTCCTGCCCGCTCCGCCGGTAACGGTGTGCGCGTGCGCCGCACCCGTCGAGGGGGACAAAGCCCTGTTCGGGTTCCTCGTCATCAACCGCGACGGCCCGGCGGGCGTGGAGGCGGTCGAGCGGGCCGCGTACCGGAACCTGATCGGCCCGATGACCGAGCAGCCGGGCCAGTCCTGGTACCTGGGATCGACAGCCCAGGCGGCACAGGTGCGGTGGCTGCTGGACGTCGGGCTCCTCGGCATCGCGGCGCTGGCCGCTGCGGGCGCCCTCGGAGCCGCAGGAGTGTTCATCGAGCAGTCGCAGGCTCTCGGCCCGCTGGCCGTTTTCCAGACCGGACGGCGCTTCTACCAGCGGGTCGCCCTGTACAACCTCGCCCTGCCCCTGATGGCCGTCGGAGCCGTTGGGGCGGCAGCGGCGGCCCTGCTGGGCGGCTTGATGATCAACCTGGGCAAGGGCGGCTGGATGTCCACAGGCCTGCTCGGCGCCGGGCTCATCGCCGTGGCCGTCTCTGGCGTGGCCGTAGCCTGGACGTGCGGCCGCACCGCCGCGACACACGCTGCCTCCTGGGTGCCCCAAGCCGACTGAGGCGCTCTGCCCTCACGTGGTTCCCGGGTTCGCCGACACCTGGACCCGGTGCGCAATCGTCGGGTCGATGCGTCTGACGGGGGCGACGTCCTGGTGCGCGGCGAGCGCCCGGTGAAGGCAGCGACGCCAGCTCGCGCGTTCTCGCTGCACCCGCAGGGACGTCCACACCACCGTGGTCGGGACCGGGACCTGTGGGGCGGTCCGGAGCGCGGGGCGTGCTGCCGACGGGCCTAGGCCATCCGCCGGACGGGCCCGCCCGTGAGCTGCGAGGATGCGGGCATGGAACGGGTACTGAGCCGTCGTGAGGCCTCGGAGGCCGTCCACGACCACGGCTGGCGCTACTTGCTGGGCGCCCTGCGGACGTCCGTCCCGGTCGACTCGCTGGCCGGGGCGGTCGCCCTGGCGGCGGAGGCCGTCGCGGTGTGCGGCGACGACGCCGACCGGCACCTGCGGGTCGACGCCCGCCCCGAGCGGCTCGTGCTCACCCTGCAGTCGCTGGACCGCGCGGCCGTCACCACCCGGGACACCGAACTGGCGCGCCTGATCACCGCCGCCGTCGGAGCCGTCGCCGTCGGCGGGAGCGGACCGCCGGTGCCGCAGCCCGAGATCGCGACGGGCGCACCGCGCTCGGTCCAGCTCCTGGAGGTCGCGATCGACGCGCTGCACATCGCCGGGATCCGGCCGTTCTGGAAGGCGGTGCTGGGCTACGCCGACGAGGCGGGCGCCGAAGGGCCGCAGGACCCGCTCGTCGACCCCGTCGGGCAGGGCCCTGCGATCTGGTTCCAGCAGATGGACCGGGCCCGCCCGCAGCGCAACCGCATCCACTTCGACGTCTGCGTCCCCCACGACGAGGCGCCCCGCCGCGTCGAGGCCGCCCTGGCGGCCGGCGGCCGCCTCCTCTCCGCGGCGCGTGCCCCCGCCTTCTGGGTGCTCGCCGACGCGGAGGGCAACGAGGCCTGCGTGACCACCTGGCAGGGCCGGGACGGCTGAGGCGCGCTCCCCGGGCCCGCGTCAGTCCTCCGCTTCCGCCCGCGGCCCGGCCGGGTCGGCCGCCATGACCAGCTGGGTGATGGTGAAGCCGTCCGGGGTGCGGACGTCGATGCGGTACAGGCCCGGGGCCGGGGCGGTCGCCGTGGCGGTGGCGGTGCCGTCCTCCCAGACCGGGGTGAGGTGCATCGGGCGGGACGGGTCGTCGAGGTCGGTCAGGCGGCAGGACAGGCCCGGCAGGGCGGCCACGTCCGTGAGCCGGAGCTTCCAGGGGCGGCCCGCCTCCACCAGGTCCGGGGCGGTCAGGCCGCAGCCGGCCTCGCCCAGGGGCGGGCCCGGGTTGACGTCGTCCCGGACGATCTCGGTGACGGCGTCGAGGGCGGTCCTCGCCCGGGCCACCTCCCCGTGCTGCAGGGGCAGGTGGGTGACGGTGTCGGTGAGGACCGCCGACTCCTTGTAGACGGTGCCGTCCCCGTGCACCCGGAACCAGCGGACGCGGTCCTGCCGGTCGCGCACGAGGCTGCCGTCGGAGTTCTGGCGGGGACCGTCGGGGTGCGGCTCGACCTCGCCGCCGCTGATCGTCAGGTTCTGCCAGGTGGGCTGGTTGACGCCGACGACCGAACGGTGCCCCGGCAGGGTGATCGCCTGCTGCGCGTGGTGGAACCGGGCCGCGTTCCGGGCCAGTTCCGCGCTGCCGCCGATGCCGGCGACGTCGCTCGGCGTGAGGTGGCGTACGTCGTCCCCCGCGCGCACGCTCCGGTACTGCGGCAGCAGGTCGTGCAGGCCGGGCATGGTGGCGCACATGGCCCGGAGCCTGCGGTGCGGGAGCGGTACGGGCGTGCCGCGGCCGGTGGCGAGGATGACGGCGGCCTTGACCGAGCCCCGGAAGGGCGTGCCGAGGGTGATGACGCCGCGGGTGTCCCCCTGGAGGTCGCCGTCGTGGGCGGGGTCGAGGGCCGCGCGGGTGACGAGCCCGCCCATGGAGTGGGCGACGAAGACCAGCCGGCCCTCCCGCTGGTCGACGCGGTGCCCGCGCGCCTCGGCGTGGGCAGGATGGCGGCGCCACGCGGTCAGGTGGGTGCGCGCCGCGTCGGCCAGCAGACGGCCGTTGACGGCGACCGGGAGCCGCCAGTCGTACGCGAACTCCAGGATCGCGGCGTCGTCGGCGACGCTGGTGCGCACCGTGTCGACCAGGTCGGTGTACGGCTCGCTGCCGGCGAGGTACGGGGTCCAGACGGAGTGCCGGAGGAGGCCGGTGGCCTTGATCCGGCCGGTCCTGCCCTCCAGTTCGTCCTCGGTCATGGTCAGGGACTTCAGCCCCGAGGGCAGGGTCCAGGCCTTCAGCAGCCAGGAGGCGCCGCCGATGCCCCAGACGTCCTTGCCCGTCGTCGTGTCGTGCAGGGTGCTGCCCATGATCCCGGGTACGACGACCACCGCGTCCTGGGTGACGTGGTCGGGTAAGGCGTCGTCCTGGCCGTGCTGCCGGTGCTTGTCCATGTCGGTGAAGAATAGGGACCGTGGACGGGCAGCGGGGCGAGATCGGCTTAGCCGGCGACGAACGAGCGGTGGAGGCTGCGGAGACGGCGCAGGCGGTGCGAGGTCCGTCCGCCGGGGCCCTGTTCGTGCTGCCCGTGGAGGACGGGACCGAGGCGCTGCGGCAGGCCGTCGGTGCGCAGCTGGCGGCCGTGTCCCTGTGGTGGGAGGGTCTGCCGCCGGAGGGACCCGGCTTCGACCGGGTGGCGCCCGGCGGCCCCGTGACGAGCCGTCGTGACGTGGAGCTCTTCCTGGACACGAGCGGGATCCGTGAGGTGGAGCCGGACGTCCCCGTGGTGCTGTACGTGACGGGCCACGGCCTGACCGGGGGCGCGGGCCGGCACTTCACGGTCCTGCACGGCACCGACACCGGGCGGCTGCTGGCCACCGGGCTGCGTACGACGGAGATCGTGATCGCCGCCCTCGACTCGCACGCCCGGGACGTGCTGGTCATCGTGAACATGTGCGAGTCCGCCGCCCTCGGACCGGAGCTGCTGGAGCTCGTGGAGAGCATGGACGGCGGACGGACGGCCGGCGCCACGCTGAACGTGCTGACCACGGCGGCGCCCAAGCGGCAGGTGATGGCCGGGGAGTTCGCGCTCGTCCTGCGCCGGGCCCACGAGTGGCTGCGCACGGCCGGCGGGATCACCCGCCCGCACCTGACGATGGAGGAGTTCGGCCGCGCCCTCTACCAGGCGGCGCGGGCGATCGGCGGGGAACGGGGCCGGAGCCTGTCCCTGGACTGCCGCTCGCTGCTGGGCGGCAAGGCGCACGTCCCCACCGCGGCCCTGCCGAACCCGGGCCACCGGCCGGAGCGGGCGGCGGTGGAGGAGAGCCGGCAGGAGGTGGCGGCGAGCCCGGAGGAACTGGGCTACTGGCTGGAGAAGGCCAGCGGCCGCACCGGAGCCGACGACCCGGGCTGGTACTTCTCCGGCCGCAGGGAACTGAACACCGCGGTGGTCTCCTTCCTGACAGGTGCGCCCGGGGTCCTGGTCGTCACCGGCATCACCGCCAGCGGGAAGTCGGCCATCCTCGGCCGTGCGGTGACCCTGAGCGACGCCCGGTTCAGGGCCTCGGAGCTGTACGCGGCCGCCGTCGGCCACTGCCCGCCGCACACCGTCCCGGACGAGGGTGCGGTGACCATCGCGGTCACCGCGCACCACCGTGAGCCGCTGGGGCTGTTGCAGGTCATCGCGCGGAAGCTGGGGGCCGCCCCGGACCCCGCGGGCAGGGACCACCTGAGCCGCTGGCAGCTGGGGCTGCGGGGGTTCCTCCGCTCCCCCGGGCCGATGGTGACGGTCGTCGTCGACGCCCTGGACGAGGCGACCGACCCGGCGGCCCTGGTGCACCAGGTGCTGGTGCCGCTGGCCGGGCACCTCGCGCACCCGGCCGCCGCCGGACCGGCGCTGCCCGTACGGCGGGGGGTGCGGCTGGTCGTCGCCGTCCGCAGCAGCGACGGCCGGGAGGACGGGGGCGACGGGGCGGACGTGGACCTGCTGGGGCGGCTGCGGGGGGCGTTCCCCGCGGCGGCCGTGCTGCGCACCGACGGCGAGGACATGGCCGCGGACGTCGCGGGGTACGTACGGGCCCTGCTGGACGGGGAGGGCCACTGGGCCGGGCACGACCTGGCCGAGGTGTCGCGGACGGTGGCCGGGGCGGCCGGGCGGTCCTTCCTCGACGCACGCGTGGCGGCGCACCAACTGCGCGCCGGGGGGCCGCGGCTGCTGGCGGACGCCGGCTGGCTGGAGCGGCTGGGCGAGGGCACGGCGGGACTGCTGGAGGACGATCTGGAGCGGGCGGCGGAGGACGGCCTGGCCGTGGACGAGGCGCTGGCGCTGCTGCGGGCGACGGCCTTCGCGCAGGGCCGGGGCATGGCCTGGGGCGAGGTGTGGCCGGCCGTGGCGGCCGCCGTCGCGGGGCGCCCGGTGGAGGACGCCGACGCCAGGATCCGGGTACTGCTGGAAGGCCGTCTCGCTGGGTATCTCACCCGTGACGTCGAAGAGGACCAGCGGGTGTACCGGCCGGCGCACGACCGGCTGGCCGCGGTCCTGCGCGCCCGGCCCGCGGGGGTACGGGCGCCGGTTGGGGGGATGGGGATGACGGACGGTCAGGACGACCCTGCCGAGGGGACGGACGGGGCTCGTGGGGTGGACGCGGCGGACGAGGGAGGAGGTTCGGCGCCGGGGGGTGCGGACGAGGGCGACGCCGCCGTGCACGCCCGCATCGCGCGGGCGCTCGCCGACCTGGCCGCCCCGCACACCGCGGGCGGCGCCGACGGCACCGCCCCGCACCCGTACGTGCGGCGCCACCTCGCGCGCCACGCCCGCCTCGGCGGGGTGCTGGACGACGCGCACGTCCCGGCCGAGGTGCTGCCGTGGCTGACCGGCAGCCCGGTCCGCGGCCTGCTCGGGCCCGGACGGGGGCAGGAGGGCCGGCTGTGGCTGGAGGCGTGGGCGGCGGTGGAGCCGTACCTGCACCGGGCCGACCACCCCTCGCGGCTGGCCAGCCTGCACCTGGCGCACACCGCGCTGCGCCACCCCGGGCTCCCGCGCCCGCGTACGCCGGGGAACACGTCACCGCTGGCGGTGCTGTGGTCCCGGTGGGCGCCGCCGGTGAACGTCCTGGCGGCCCTCCGCACCCCCGTGCGCTCCCTGGCGGCGGTTCCGGCACCGGACGGGCGTCCCGCCCTCGCGGCCGGCGACGACCGCGGCGGGATCGAACTGATCGACGCGGTCGAGGGAACGGCGGTCCGCGAGCCGATCGCCGCGCACGAGGGCTCCGTACGCCGCCTGCTCCTCGCGCCGCGGCCGGCACAGTCGCCGCTGCTGGTGTCCGGCAGCACGGACGGCACCCTGCGCCTGTGGGACCCGGTGACGGGGCACCGCCTCGACCGGTTCCGTGCGCCCGGCGGGGTCTGGATCGCCGACGTGTGCGCGTACCGCGACGGCGGGCACGAACTCGCGGTGGTCTGCGTCGACGGGAACGGGGTGGTGGTCCGGTGGAACGAACGGATGGGCGCACTGGACCTGTTCACCCTGCCCGGGGACACCCCGCGTACGGCCGTGACCGCGCTGGCGGTGGTGGAGGACCCCGCCGGACGGCCGCTGCTGGCGGTCGCCGACGACGCACAACTGGTGTTCCGGGATCCGGAGACCGGGACGGAGGTCGCCCGCTTCGAGTCCCCGGCCGACGTCCTGGTGCTCGCCCCTACCACGCGGCCCGGCACGGTCGCGGCCGGCCACGCGGACGGGAGCGTCACCGTCTGGGACACCGGCGGGCCGCTCGCCACCCTCACCGGCGCCGGCGGGGCGGTGACCGCCCTGGCCGCGCTCGCCCTGGAGGGCCGGGCGGACCCGGCCGACCGGGCGGCGCCGGGCCGGCGGCACCTGCTCGCGGCCGGGACCGGCAGCCGCATCGCCGTCTGGGACACGTCCCGGTGGGACACCGCCGCGAAGGAGCCGCCGGGGCTGCTGAGCGGGCACACCGCCGCCGTGACGGCCCTCGCCCCGCTCACGGTCCCGGTCCCGGACGCGTCCGCCGGCGGCGACGCGGAGCTGCTCGCCTCCGCCTCCGGCGACGGCACCCTGCGCCTGTGGGACCGGGAGGCCCTGGAGCGCGCGGTGGCCACCGCGCGGACACCGGCCGGACCGGCCCCGACGGGCGGTGCACTGCTGGCGGAGGGGCCGGTGGGCCCGCGCGGCCCGTCGTGGTTCGCCCTCAGCGGCGGCCACCCGTACGTCGAGGTGCGGGAC
Organism: Streptomyces sp. NPDC090077; assembly: GCF_044747545.1. NCBI lineage: Bacteria > Bacillati > Actinomycetota > Actinomycetes > Kitasatosporales > Streptomycetaceae > Streptomyces > Streptomyces sp. NPDC090077. The sequence continues at coordinate 207,062 of NZ_JBIVEG010000002.1, read as the reverse complement.
GTCGGCACGGGGGACGCGGTCGCGCGGATCGACACCAGCCGGCCCCCCACCGCGCTGGCCTGGGCCCGGCGGCGGGAGGGGCGCGTGCTGATGTCGGCCGGGTACGACGACCACGGCATCCGGCTCTGGGACGCGGGGACCCGGGAGGCCCTGCCGGACGTCCTCGAAGGGCATTTCCTCCCCGTCCGCGCCCTCGCCGCCTGCACCACCGCGGACGGCCGGCACCTGCTGCTGAGCGGCGGGGACGACGAGACGGTGCGGCTGTGGGACCTGGACGCCCCGGGCCCGCTCGGCAAGTGGACCGGGCACGACCTGCGGGTCCTGGCGGTGGCGGCCGCCCCGTCCCCCGCATCCTCTCCCTCCGCTCCCTCCGGCGCCTGGTTCGCCTCGGCCGGGTCCGACGGCACCGTACGGCTGTGGGACCCGGAACACGGCCCGCTGGGCGCTCCCCTGCGCTGCGACCAGGGCCTGCTGCACTCCGTCGCCGTCAACCCCTGCCCGGACGGCGGGCTTCCGCCGCTGCTGGCCAGTGGCGGCGACACGGGCACGGTGCGGCTGTGGGACCTGCGCGAGCGCCGTCCGCTGGGCCGCCCGCTGACCGGGCACACGGCGGCCGTCCACGCCCTGGCCGCGTGGAACGCGGGTGGCGGCCTCGGCAGCTTCGTCGCCTCCGGCTCGGCGGACGGCACCGTCCGGGTGTGGGACGCGGCCACGGGGAGGTGCCGGCTGCTGCTGGCCGCGGGGAGCCCCGTACGCGGTGTCTCCGCCCATCCGGAGGACCCGGCGGCGGAGGGCGGGGGGCGCGTCGTGCTCTCCTTGACGGGGGACGCCGGAGCCGCCGTGGTGGAGGTCGACCTCGCCCGGTGCCGGGCCGGCGGGGCCTGATTCCCGCCGCATGCGCCCCCCGTGTTCCCTCGTGCGCCCCCGTCGGCCACCGCAACCCGGTCGCTTCGGTCGTACCCGGGCACCAAAATGATCGTTCGGCACGTGTCACGGACCGGTACGCCGGCACGGCGGACGCGTTCCGCACATGACCCGCTCATCACACGAGCCACCGCACCCGCACCCGCACCCGCACCCGCACCACCAAGAGACCGGCTTTCCCGGCGGCCGGACTGCCCGCACCCCGCGGGCCCCGGCCGCCGGAGAACCATGAGCATCACCGGCCCGCGACCCGTGGAGGGCGGCCGGAGCAAGGAGAGCGCCCGCATGAGCCCGGACACCGCACAGCCGGACGTCGCCCTCGTCCCCGCGCCGGCCCAGGGCATCTGGCGCCTGGGAAAGCACAAGGAGCCGGTCAAGTTCGAAACGATCAGCCAGGAGGACCACGCCCGGACGGGCGGGAACCGCTGGAGCCTGGTCAGTTACGGCACCCTCTACTGCGCCTCCGAGCACGACGGCTGCTTCGCCGAGGCCTTAGCCCCCTTCCGCGTGCACCCCACCATGCGGGAGGTCATCGCGGACGACTGGCAGGAGCCGGCCTTCATGACCCCCGGGAAGATCCCCCGGGACTGGACCACCAGCCACATCCTGGTCCGCCTGCGGCCGCCCCGGGAGGCCCGCTTCCTCGACGTGGACGACGAACGCACCCTCGCCACGCTCTCCCGCGAACTCCGGCACACCCTGGCCGGGCAGGGCGTGGACCGGCTCACCACGGAGCACGTCCAGGGCTTCAACCGCCGGATCACCCGGCAGATCTCGGCATGGGCCATCACCCAGCGCACCGGCCCCGGAGGGCAGGAACGCCTCATCCACGGCATCGCCTACCGTTCCCGCTTCGGCATGCGCCAGTGCTGGGCGGTGTTCAACGACGTGGCGCTGACGCAGGAGGAGTCCACCTTCATCTTCCCCCAGTCGGACGCCCTGCTGCGGGTGGCGGAGGAGTACGGGCTGACGATGCTCTGACGGCCGGCCGGGTGGGTAGGCGGGCGACCCCAGCCCACCCACCCACCCACCCGAACCCCACCGGAAAACCCACCTCGAAAACCACCCCATCCACATCCTCCGAAAGAACGGAATCACCCCTCCTTCCCCCCTCCCCCAGACCACTCACCCTCCCCCACCTGCAGTCCATCCCCCCAGTTCAGAGGTGAAGTCCGCACCGAAACCCAGAAGTTGACCGTCCGTCGACAACACGGCGGATTCTGCCTAAGAGGTGGAGTTGGAAGGTGATAATGGGTAACCTAAGCAGTACATCGACCAACCTGGATCATGTGGGGGACTCATGAGTGACACCGGTTGCACCGTCAAAGCGCCCTTGGCCATCGGGCCCAGGCCGCCGATCGCGGCACCACCCGGTCACCCGTGTGCCGGATCCTCCCCGTGGACCGGAATACATCGATGGTGAACGCCGACCGCTAGCCGGCCGGCCCACTCCGCCCACCGCCCGCCCCGGTAGACGCTTCCCGGCGGGTCGGGAACACCGCACGAAGCGTTCGCAGCTCGCCGAATCCGAGCGTCCCCTCCGTCTGCCCCCGCGGCAGCACGCGACAGCCGGGTCTCGCGGGCGCACACACCTACACCCGTCGCCTGAGCACGCGACCCGCCGCCGAACGGGCGCGCAGTCAGGGCAACGAGGGAGACCCGATCATGCCTTCTGACACCACCACGTCCCCTGTCGCCGTCGCGAAGAGCGTCGCCAGTGCCGAGCGGGCCCACGCGGCCTCCGTACGCATGGGCATCAGCGAGATCGCCCGCTTCCTCCAGGAGAACCTCGGGCAACGCCTGACCGCTCGGATCGCCAACATCAGCGACCCCAAGCAGGTCGGCAAGTGGGCCTCGGGCAGCACCGTCCCCCGCCCCGAAGCCGAGGAACGCCTCCGCGCCGCGCTCCAGGTCTTCCAGCTCATCCAAGACGCCGAAAGCCTCCACACGGCCCGCGCCTGGATGATCGGGATGAACCCGCAACTGGAGGACGAGGCCCCGGCCCAGTGCATCGCCGACGGCCGGCGGCGCGACGTGATGGTGGCGGCCCGCGCCTACGTCGACGGCGGCTGACCACCCGTACCCGACGGCGGCCAGGGGCCGGCGAGCAGCCGCTGGGCCTCCGCGACGATGGCTCCCGTCAACTGCTCGTCCGCGCCGCTCCGCACGGCCTCGCGGCCGTTGTAGGCGTCGACGCTGTCGACCAGCCGCTGGAGCGCCCTCGGCCGGCCCAGCGGACCCCACCCTTCGTAGGTGATCACGTCACCTCCGGCACCCGGCGCCATGCTGCCGTTCACGATCAGCCGGAGCCACCAGCGCACGAGTTCCCAGCGCGCCACCTCCCAGGGGACGGCGGTGTCGTCGGCGGGAAGGCCCTCCGTCAGCTCCAGCTCGCCCAGCACCTGCTCGAAGAGCACCTCGGCGGCTTCGTACTCGCTGCGCGCAAGCCCGGCGAGGAGGGGCAGGGACTCCGTCTCCACGTCCAGGACGAGTGCCATCAGCCCTGCCTCGACCAGCTGGTACGGATGGTGCCGCCGGCCGATCAGGCGTTCCAGCGCCAGCATCCGCACGTACGCGACGGCCTCCGCCGTGGTGCCCGCGCCGGGTGTGTGCGGGGTGGGCGCGGTGACGTCGATGCCCGGACCTCCGTTGACGAAGTACGACCAGAAGCCGACCGTCGAGCGGGGCGGGAAGGTACTCGACCGGCCGGTGAACTCCCGCCGGACGTAGTCGGCGAGGTCGTTCCCGTAAAAGATGATGTCGGTCTGGTGGACGGACAGCACGGGATGCCCCCACTCCCCCGCCGTGCCGGGCAGGTAGCGGTGGCCGTAGACGGGCACCAGCCGAGGGACGGTCGACAACGCGGACCGGGCGATCCGCAGCGCGTCGTACGTCCCTGCGGGCTTCGGACCCCAGTCGGGATGCCAGAAGCCGCCGTGCTCCACGTCGAAGAGGACTCCCTCCGCCGGCCGGGCGAGCCGCGAAGCCAGGTCCTCCGGGTCGCCGTTCCGCCAATCGGGCCACATCGGCGATCCGTGCGGCAGCCCTGCTCCGAGGAAGACCCGGTGGTCCGCCGAGAAGGCGAAGCCGAACCGTGCCTCGACCGCGTCGAGTTCCCGCGCATCGAGCCCCGGCCCGATCTCGGCCGGAAGCATGCGCTGAAGAGCCTCGGCTGCCTCCGGGGTCAGCCGCGGCGGTGTCCGCGAGGTCGTCCCGGGGTCAGTTCCCGCCTGCACGGGCATCCTCCGCGGCTCCGTCGGGCTCGCACCCGAAGGCGGCTGCCAGGACGGCGGGGAGGTCCGCTTCCGGGAGCGTGGCGCGCAGCTCGGCCAGGACCTGCGGGAAGTCCTCGTCGTCGATGGCACCCCCGTACTCCTGCCGCAACCGCCGGATGACCTCGACGAGTTCGGGCCCCAGCTGCATCCAGGCACGGGAGTCGCGGATCTCCGCATCGACCTGGTCCACGAACCAGCGCAGCACCTCGCACGGAACCTCCGCGCGCCCTCCGGCGGTGTGGAAGCGCACCGTCGGCTCCCTGGCGGGGTCCTCGTCGGGGACGACCGCGGTCGCCAGGTGGTGTTGCACGGCAACGTGCTCCAGTTCCAGGTGCCAGGCTTCATCGGCTACCGAGTACATCGCGACGACGGCGTAGTCGTCGTGGGGGGTCAGGGGCGGCATGGGCGCATCGTGTCATGCGCATCGCGGGGCGGGCCCCTCGATTTCGCCCGCCGCCCCCGACCCGGGCGGCAGGGTCAGCTGTCGTGGAGGAGCGCGAACGCCTCGGCGTAGTCGGCGTGCGCGGCCTCGAACGACCGCGCGGCGGCGAAGAACATCGACCGGTCCGTGAGGGCGCGGGCGAGGCGTACGGGGTCGTCGGACAGGCCGCGGGCGAGCGTCACGCCCTCGTCGAAGTACGGGGTGAGCCGCTCCTCGAACCGGTAGGGGTGACCTCCGTCGCGGACGGCCGCGCGGATGCCGATCCTGCGCCGGACGTCGACCAGTTCGGGCAGCCGGCCGGCCCCGCGCAGTTCCGCCGCCTCGGCTTCGAGGCCCGGCAGCATGCCCTGGAAGGCGTCCCGCACGTCACCCGACCATCCGCCCTCCGTGCCGAACGGCGGCATCGGCGACTCGGGGCTCGCGGCGGGTTCGGCTGCCCGCCCCGACAGGACGAACAGGGTCCGCCACCAGTCGAGGATGCAGCTCCAGTTGTGCGGCTCGCCCGTGGTCGCGAGCTCCTCCAGGACGCCGAGGGCCTCGCGCCGGGCGGCGGCAGCACCCTCCCCGTCCCCGACGGCCTCCCGCATGCGGGAGAAGTGGACCAGCTCCCAGGTGAGGATGGCCAGCGCGGTCTTCTGTTCGGCCGCCTTGCGCCGGGTGTCGTCGAGGAGCTCGCGGAAGACGTCGGCCGCGGCATCGTGCAGCCCTGCGCCTTCCAGGTTCGCCGCCCTTCGCACCCGGTTCCAGAAGCTGCGCTCCGTGGTCCCGTTCCGCGCGGCCTCCTCGTCGAGCTCCGCGGCCTCCTCGTAGCGGCCCTCCTCGGCCAGGACGGTCACCAGCGGCCCGCTCCGGCCGGCTCCGGCCAGCTCCTCACAGACGGCGCGCCCTTCCGCCCTGCGCCCGAGGGCGAACAGGGCCGCCTGGTAGGCGTCCAGTGCCCGGCACAACTGCTCCGCCCGGTTCGACGCCCCGGCCCCCAGCCCGCGGGCGGCCCGGGAAGCCTCGCCGGCCAGCGCGACGGCCGCCTTCGGATCCCGGGTCTCGTAGCCCAGCGAAAGCAGGGCGTCGACCAGCTTCGGCCCGTACGCCTTCGGACTCACCTCGGCCAGCACCCGGTACGCGCCGACCAGCTCGGCCCGACTCGGCCAATCAGACCCCAGCAGCAGCACACGGGCCCGAAGCACCGCATCGTGATCGATCGTCACCATTCCCCCTGTCTCCGAATGACGCACGAAGGAGATTCTGGGACGCGGGGAACGGATCGGACAAGCCTCGCGAACTGTGCGTTCCGTCCTACGGAAAACGGCTCTGACCTGTCATGATGGACATGCGTTCGCCCTGAATCCCGAACGGGCCTCCTCCGGGGGTGACATCGGGCGCGCCGGCGTCAGCGGGTGGTGAAGCGGGGTGCGGCTTCGCCGTGGAGGTGGCCGGGCGGGAGATGGCGGCCGAAGGTGAGCAGGAGGAGGTCCTGGGCCGCTCCGTACACCGGGTCCGTGCCGGAGCCGTAGGACCAGTCCATGTCCTGCGCGCACAGCCGTACCCCGGTGAGGTCGACACCGAAGAACTTCAGGCCCCGGGGACGGGTCCCGTCGAGCAGGACGCGCAGCCGGTCCTCGGGGACGCGGCGGTCGAGCCCGAGGGCGGTCGTGATGTCCAGGCCGTGGACCACGTCGTGGCCGAGGGCCGCCGGGAGCCCGCCGACCGGCGGGGTCCACGGGTGGTCGGCATGGTCACGGAGGAAGGCGCCGAGCTCGGCGGCGGAATGGGCGGCCGCGTCACGGCGGGCCACCCGGTCGGTCATGCGGTGGAGGCTGCCCCGGGCCTTGAGGAGTTCGCCCAGGGTCGCGGGGAGGGAGAGCCGGAAGCCCATGGACATGTGGGCCGCGACCTCGCGGACGGTCCAGCCCGCGCACAGGCTGGGGGCGTTCCAGTCCTCGGCCCGCAGGGCGTCGAACACATCGGCCAGCTCGCGGCGTTCGGAGGCGATGGCCACTTTGAGGGTGGGATCCGTCGTGCTTCGCATGGGTCAAGCCTGCGGGCGGCCGACCCCGTAGGGCCAATAGAGGATCTTGCTGGCATCCAGAAGCAGTGGTTATGCGCCGCCCCTCGCCCGCCGCCCCTCCCCCGCCGTCGCGCGGCCGCCCGTAGGATCGGCGGATGATCAGACGGGCCCCCTCCCCCTCCGTGTGCGTCGACGTACCCGACGGGCACGGTGTCATCGAGGTGACCGGCGACGAGGGCGGCAGCCTGCTCCTGCTCGCCGGCGACCCGGCGTTCCTCGAAGCCGGCGACGGCTGCGGCAGCGTGGGCCGGCTGGCGGCCCGAGCGGGTGCCGGCGCTCCCGGGCTCGCCGAGGTCAAGGAGCTCACCGACTGGCTGGGCTCCCCCGGCCTCGTGCACGATCCGCGGACCGGGCAGATCGGGCCACCCGATCCGGAGTACCTGCGGCCGCTGCTGTCGCTGCTCGCCCCCGGGCGGTACGTCCTGAGGGCCGAGGTCGCCCCGCACCACCTGCGGGTGGTCCACCCGCGGGCCCTCCGGGTCCAGCACTGGTACGCCGACGAGGACCTCGCGCTGGTGACCACCGACGTGTGGCCGCCCCGGGACCACCGGACGGTCCGCCGCTACCGGGACCGGATCCGCGCCGGGGGCGAACTGCCCGCGCTGGTCGCCCTGTTCCCCACCCCCGACAGCCGGGTGGGCTACCTCCTCGACGGCCACCACAAACTCGCCGCGTACGAGCAGGCGGGGGCCGCCCCGCTGATCATCAGGCTGACCCCCCAGGCGCCGCGACCCGTGCGCCGCGAGGACCTGACCCGCGCCCGGCCGGCGTTCACGGACGGGACGGGGCGGCATCAGGACGAGGCACTGGGCAGGGTCTTCGCCTCCATGCGGGCGGAATCCGTCTGACGGGTGGGAGGACCGGATGCGTGCACGGCGCCGTTCGTCGGCGACGGCGTCGGCGACAGCGACAGCGACGGCAAGGAGCCGCCGACTTTTGTCCGCGGACAAAAGTCGGCGGCTTCGGAGCAGCCCGGCACCCGCGGACAAGAGTCCCCCGACACCCCGCCTCAGGGAGTGACCGGCCTCCCCGCCCGCCAGGCGTCCGGCCAGGCGACGTCGTCGATCGCCAGCCACGGCGCTGCCGCGACGGCAGTCGGCGTGAGCCCAGTGAACGCCTTCACCTCGCGGTGCAGATGGGACTGGTCGGCGTAACCGCCCTCGGCCGCGGCGCCTGCAGCGGAGACGCCCGCCGCGAGGAGATGGGCCACACGGTCGAACCGCACCAGCTGGGCGGCCCGCTTGGGGGTGACCCCAAGCTGCGCCCGGAACCGCGCCCACAGCCGCTTGCGGCTCCAGCCGACCTCGTCCGCCAGGCCGTCGATGCGCACCCGGCCACCTCCCGCGACCGTCCGCCTCCAGACGTGGGCGACCTCCGGATCCACCCGCGGCCCCTCCCCGATCCGCCGACAGACGAAGTCCGCCGCCATCTCGAACCGCTCGTCCCAGGACCCGGCTGCACGCAGCCGCTCCTCGACGGCCCCGGCGTCACGACCCCATACGTCGGCCAGGGACTCCACGCTCCCGTCGGCCCCCGCCGACGGGCCGAGCACCGCGGCCGCCGCACCCGGCGGCAGCCGGATCTGCAGGCACTCCCCCACTCGGCCGGACGCCCGCAGCTCCCCAGGGGCCAGGCCGATGACGACACTTCCGCGTCCGCACCGGCCCTGCCCGTCGTAGACCAAGCCCCCCTCGTCGCTCAGATCGATGAGCAGGGTGACGGACGGATGCGCGACCATCGCGATGTCGACGGGTCCGGGAACACGTCGACGGAACCCGGCCATGCTGATGCCCGGCAGCCGGTCCGGAGCCACCGGCACCGCAATGTCGATGCCCGACCACTCGGGTGGTGCACCCTGTGACGACACGTCACCAGTCTAGGCCGGGTCCGTCGGCGGCGTTCCGGCGCGAAGGGCCGCGAAGTCCAGCAGCAGCCGGCCCACTTGCTCGGGCGCTTCCAGCATGGGTATGTGCCCGACGCCCGACAGCATCTCGATCCGCACGCCCGGCACGATGCCGTACTGGCCCGCCGACGCGGGATCCCACCTCGGATCGGCGGCACCGAACAGTACGAGCACCGGGACCCCGAGGGCGGCGAGCCGCTCGGGCACGGGCCGCTCGGCGAGGTATGCGGTGTTCTCGCGCAGCGCCGCGCGGAACGCCCGGTACCTGGTCCTCCGTACGTCGGCGACCAGGCCGGGCGGAAGGGTCACGGGGCCGGCGAGCGTGGCGCCGATGCTTCTGCGGATCACCGCGTCCGATCGCCGCCACCACAGCAGCGGCCCGAGCGGCGGCGCCAGCAGGGCGCGGAGGACGGCCGGCTGGGGCAGCAGGGCGTCCAGGCGCGGCCCGGTGCTGATCATCGCCAGCGAACCCACCAGGTCGGGCCGCTGCTCCGCGAGCGCGGTGGCGACGTATCCGCCGCTGGAGTGGCCGGCCACGGTGACGGCGCGCAGCCCGAGTTCGTCGAGCAGCGCCGCCACGCGGCCCGCCTGCGCCGGAACGTCGTAGGACGTGGCGGGCGGGGACTGGCCGCAACCCGGTAGGTCGATGCGGACGACATGGTGACGGGTGGCGAGGGCCGGGAGCACCGGCTCCCAGGAGGCGCCCGAGGCTCCGGATCCGTGGATGAGCAGGAGCGGCGGCGCGTCCCGCGGTCCATCGCGGTCCACGTGCATCGGCTGCGCGTGCTTTGTGTGCTGTGTGTGCTGTGCGTGCTGTGCGTCGTGGTCCTTCATAGGGGGATGGTGCGGGGAGCCGCAGCTGCCGGTCTTGTACGAATGTCGCGAACGGCCCGCGCCAGGCGGGCGCCGCACTGGCCCGCCCGAGGCCGTCGCCGGCGTCCCGGGCACCCGACTTTTGTCCGCGGACAAAAGTCCGGCACTCCCCCGCCCCACCCCGTCCCCGATCAGAGCTGTGGCGGTAGTGCCCGTCGTCGGGAGAGGACGAGCCGACGGTACTGCCGGTCCACTTCCGTGACGACGACCCTGACCTGGTCCCCGACCCTGACGGCTTCCTCCGGTGTCTCGACCGGTGTCCAGGCGAGCTCCAGCAGGTGCACCAGGCCCTCGATGCCCTCGGCGACTTCCACGAAGGCGCCGAAGGGAACGAGTTTGGTGACCCGTCCCGGCAAGGTCTGCCCGATCCGGGTGTCGTCGGCGAAGGTCTGGAAGGGGTCGGGCCGGGTGGCGCGCAGGGACAGCCGGGCCTCGCCGTTCCAGGTGTCGAACTGGAGGAACTCACACGTCACGCGCTGCCCCACCCGGACGATGTCCGTGGCCTCTTCGAAGCGCTGCCAGGCCAGCTCGGCGAACGAGATGAACCCGACGCCGGGGTAGACGGGGTGGGCGGGGCCGTCGTCGAGGGCCACGAACACACCGAAGGATTCGATGGAGGCGACCCTGCCGGAGAGGCGTTCGCCGAGTGCGAGGGAGCTGAGGAACTCCCAGAGGCCGGGTGTCTCTGCGATGTCCATGGCGCGCCACCCTATGGCCCCGGCTACGGATCTTGAAGGCCGGGGCACCCTCAAGCGCCGCCGACTTTTGTCCGCGGACAAAAGTCGGCGGCTTCGGCGCCCGGTCAGCCCCCTCAGCCCTCCGCCGGTACGAACCGGCTCAGCCGGTACGAGGTCGGGTGGACCAGGCGCCCGCACAGGGTGTCCACGCGTACGGCAGACTCGTCGAGCCCCGGCTCCGATACCCGGAGCTGCCGGACGTACGCCCGGAACTCCGCAGAGTCCTGGGTCTCGAAGAGCACCTCCCACCGCCCCTCGCGGTCTGCGAACCGGGCCGCGTAGCGCTCCGCCTCGACCTGCTGCTGTCGTTTCCTCTTCCGCTGTCCCGGCATCTGCCCAGCATCGTCGGCACCGGACCATCGGTGCAAGATCAGCGGTAGGGCCGGTCGGCTTCCGACCGCATCCGGCACTGCGGAGCGGGTCCCGACTTTTGTCCGCGGACAAAAGTCGGGACCCGCTCCGCGGTGGCTAGAGTCCCCTGTCATGGACGCCACAGCACTCGACCGCCGTGCCCGGACCTTCTCCGGCTTCGTTCCTCCGCCCGTGGTCTCCCGGCTCCTGGAACTGGGCCAGGAGGCGGAGGTGGAGCTCCAGGCCGGTCGCGGCGAATGGTTCTGCGCGCTGGAGTGGGCCCGGCTGGTCGGTGGACGCGGACGGCAGGACGAGGCCCTGGAGGTGCTCGCCCCGTACGTGGACACGGGCTGGTGGACGGCCGTCGAGGCGCAGGTGCTGCTGCTGGAGGACTGGGGGCGGGTGGAGGAGGCGGTCGCGCAGGCCCGGCCGTACGCGAGGGTCGGCGGGTTCAAGCTGGAGCTGCTCGCGCGCCTGCTCGCCCGGCACGGGCGCCTGGGCGAAGCGGTGCCGCTCCTGATCGGCGGGATCGACGACCCGGGTCTCGCCTCCGCCCTCGTCGAGCTCACCGAGGGGGCGGGCCTGGACGAGGAGATCGCCCCGCACCTGACCGCCCGGATCCCCGTCGGGCACCGCTGCGACGAGCCGTGGTGCTGCCGGGGCCTCGGCCCCGATACGGCCATCGGCCTGCTCGCCACGGTCCGCGAGCGTCAGGGCCGGGTCGACGAGGCGATCGCCCTGCTGCACACCCAGCAGTTCCGCAGCCGGGACCAGCTCGCCGACCTCCTCGCGCGGCAGGGCCGGATCGGGGAGCTGCGCACGTACGCGGAGTCCGAGCCCGACGGCTACGCGGCACGGCGCCTCGCCGAACTGCTGGAGGAGGCCGGCGACGTCAACGGCGCCATCGCCGTGTACCGGCAGCCCCTGCACCGGCCCCCTGCGGAGCCGGGCCCGGCCCTGGCCCTGGCCCTGGCCGAGCTCCTGGCCCGGCAGAACCGGCGCGACGAGGCGATCGACGCACTGCGCACCCTCGCGGACTCCCCCGACGGCACGGACGACTGGGTCGTCGACAGGCTGTGCTCCCTGTACGCCGACCTGGGCCGCCCCGCCGACGGCCTGGCCCACCTCGACACCCTGACGGAGGAGGACCGGGCGTTCTTCGTACTGCCCCTACGGCTCCGGCTCATGGCCGCCTGCGGGCGGCTCGACGAGGCCATCGGACTGGCACGTGCACAACCCGGCGGCAGTCCCAGCGAGACGGCCCGGACCCTCGCCGAGCTGCTCGCCGGGGCCGGCCGCGTCGAGGAGGCCGTCGCGGTCCTGGAACCCCACGGCGCCGACCACCCCGCCTGCCTGGCCGGCCACCTCATCGCTCTCGGCCGGGTGGGGGAGGCCTTGGCCCTGTTCCGGAGGCCCGAGCCCGAGCCGTTCGTACCGGTGTGGTCGGGCACGTTCGCCCCGGACGGCGAGGGACGGGCATGACGACGGCCCCGACTTTTGTCCGCGGACAAAAGTCGGGGCCGTCATGAGGAGGGGTTCGGCGGTCAGCGGCTGCCGGTCGTCCTGCCGTTGCTGTCGATCAGGAGCATGGTGAGCTCGGCGCGCTGCCTCGGCGGCATGTTCTGGCGGATCGCCTCGAAGACCGCCTGGGGGTCGCCCCATGAGACCGGAGCCGCGTCCGCGCCCTTCGCCTGGAGCGGGATCGCCATCTCAGGCTCGGGCTCGGGGTCGACATCGGGCTGGGGCTCCGGGGTGCCGTGCGCCTCCGGCGGCGGCGGGGGAGTGGGGCTCACCGCAAGCGCAGCCGGGGCTTCCGGCGCGGCCTCGGGCATCGGCTCCGGGTCCCGACTTTTGTCCGCGGACAAAAGTCGGGCCTCCGGGGCGGCGGTCTGCTCCGGAGCGGCCATGACGGCCGGGACCGGCTCGGCCTGCACCACGGGGGCCGGGGCCGGGGCCGGAACAGGCACCGGGGCGGAAACCGGTACGGGCTCCGGGACCGGGACCGGGGCGGCGGACTCACGGGCCTCGCGCAGTATCTCCCGCTGGGCCGCCTTCGCCTGGGCCTCCTGCGCCTTGTTCGCCTGGAGCAGGTCCAGCAGGGAGGCCGCGTCCACCCCCGGCTGGTCCTTGGCCGCCCGCGCCAGCAGGCGCCCGTCCCGCTCGGGCATGTCCCCGGAGCTCAGCATGGCCTGGATCTCCTCCGGGAGCTCCAGCAGCACCAGCTGGTTGGTGATCCACGACGGCGACTTCCCCAGCCGTTCCGCCGCCCGCGACTTAGCCCCGTGCTCCCGGCCCTGCTCGGCACAGGTGTCGACGAGCTGCTGCACACCGCGCGCCCGCTCGATGACGTCGAAGTCCTCGCGTTCGAGGTTCTCCGCGAGGAGGTGGTCGATGAAGTCGGCACGGGAGGCCGCCAGGTCGTCGCGCACGACGAAGTCCAGGGACTCCAGCCCCACGTGCACGGCACTGCGGAACCGTCGCTCGCCGTTGATGAGGACGTACGCGGCCGCCCCGATCCGGGACGCGTGGTCCGGCCACAGGCCGAGGTAGGCCTCGCGGCCGACGGCGACACAGGCCGAGAGCTGCGCCTGCCGCAGCTCCTCGCCGAACCGGCTCTTCTCCTCGTCCGTGCCGAAGTTGCGGCGCGGGTTGAGGGGGGTGGGGGAGACCTGGTCGAGGGGGACACGGATGAGCTCGTATGCCGGTACGTCGCCCTGCGCGATGGCCTTGGCCCGCCCGCGCTCGCTCCGCCCGCCGGCCCGGCGGGCGTTGCTGAAGGCCGCGCCGGTGCCGAGGAGGTCGCTCTTGCTCATGCCGCGATCCTCCGGGCGATCTCACGCATGGCCTCGGACTGCTCGCAGTCGGGCGCGTAGTGCAGCAGGGGCAGCTTGACGCGCACGGCCTCGCGCTGCTCCTTCAGGTCGGAGATGACGGTGATGACCGGCGGGTCCCCGAACTCCTTCCAGCTGTTGAGGGAGGAGGTGACGACGTAGCCCTTGCGGCTGTCGTAGAGGTTGACGACGAAACCGAGCTGCGCGATGTCGATGTCGAGGTCGTCGATGAGGTCTTCGAGCTGCTCGCTGAGCATGTCGTACGCGTCGGCGGAGGTGTCCTCGGCCTGGACGGGGACGACGATGCCGGAGGTCTTCGGAGCCTCGCCCTCACGGGTGCGGGCGTAGTAGAGGGCGGTGTCCATGGTGTAGCCGAGGCTGGGCGGGCAGTCGACGACGATGTAGTCGAACTCCTTCTCCAGCTCTTCGAGGGCCTTCTCCAGCGCCGTCTCCTTGGTGCGGACGTGGCGGGTGGTGGCCAGCCGGGCGTCGAGGAGGAAGGCGTCCTTGCAGGAGGGCAGGAGGAAGAGGCGGCCGGCGAAGACGCCGTGCTCGATGGGTACGAGGAGGTCGCGGACGCGGCCCTCGATCTCCCCCAGCATGTGCTTGGCGAGGCTGGGCTCCTTGATGCCGAGCATCTCGGCGCCGAGGTGGCGGGTGAGGTGTCCCTGCGGGTCGAAGTCGATGACGCAGACCCGGGCGCCCGTCTCGGCGAGGGCCTGGGAGACGCCGTTGCTGATGGCGCTCTTGCCGACGCCGCCCTTCTGGTTGCAGACCACGATCCGGCGGGCGCCCTCGTTGGCCGGGCGGCGGCGGCCCATGGGGGAGGGGTGGGTGTCGAGCCAGAGGCGGATCGACTGGGCGACGCCCTGGTTGTACGGGATCTCCCGCGTACGGCAGTCGTCCTTGAACTCCCCGTACAGGCCGGTGGGGAGGTAGGTGGAGAAGGAGGAGGAGCCTGAGGTGTCCACGGGGGTGGCGGCCGAAGCGTCGGCGCGCCAGGCGTGGATGCCCTCGGTGACGGCGTCCTGGATGTCCACGCCCAACTGGGCTGCGCGGACCTTGAGTTCCTGCCTCAGGGACGCGGGCAGCTTGGCAACTACCTTTTCCCTGACTTCCGGATCGTATGGGGCGGTCATGCGGGTACCTTACTAACCTTCCGGCGGGAAGGCGAAGAGACACACCGAAATATGTTGCCCTGGTATAGGGCGGATTGCAGCCAAAGATCACCGGTTACCTTGGCCGAACCGTCATGCGACCAGGCGCAGCCAGGCCGTCGCGAGCGCCTCGTGGCCGGCCGGTGTCGGGTGGACGCCGTCCGCGGCCCAGTGCTCCGGGCCGGTGGTCGCAGCGAGCTCGGCGAACATGACGGTGCTTCCGGGTCGGATGGCGACCGGCACGTGCGCTCCTCGAAGCCGGACGGGCAGCGGGTGGGAAGGACCTCCCCAAGGTCCCCGACCGGACCGACACCGCGCCGACAGCCTCCGCGGCGCGCCGCCGACATCGGAGTGACAGTTCCTGACACCCCGCCGGACCGCGCCCAGGGGGGTAGGCCGCCGATGCGCCCATCCGGTGCCCGACTGCTCCGTCGAGGTGACTCAGAAGGGCCTTGAGGGGGCATCACCCTCCACCAAAAAGCCCTGTGCGCCCTTCTGACAGCCTCTGGCCGTCGGGAAGGTCGCCGGACACCGGGGGAGTGGAGATCGGCCGCCAGAGGGGCCGTTCTGTCGGCCGATTTTTGTCCGTTGCGCCGGAAAACGGGGCGTGTCGCGGCATTGCGTCCTGGCGCGGTGACGGCGGACCGTTCTCGCTGAGATCGAGCATCACCTCCTCGTCCCGACGGAGCTTGACCGACGCAGTCGGCCGGGATGATCCTGCTGTTGTGGACGATGTCGTGGACGAACGTTTTGTCAGCTCGATCGCGGAAGCGGACTCACCCATGTGGGCGGTCAGGGCGGCGGCAGGGCGACGACTGGCTACGGCAACCCGACTCGAAGGCGTTGCCCATGTCCTGCACCGTCTCCTCCTGGACGGTGACGACACCGGAGTGACCGCTGACACTGCGGCGGCACTGCTGGCCCGAAGGGATCTGGCCGGCCTGCGTGCCGTACTCGCGGCCCGTGCGGTGGCATCCGACGAGGGCACGGCGGACCAGCTCGCGGCTGAACTCGACGGTGACCCGCGCTGGGCGACAGGAGAGGGCGGCAGCGAGCTGACCGCACAACTCCGAACGCTGGCAGCGGACACGGACCCGGACGTTCGGGGCGAGGCGCTGTTGCGGCTTTCACGCCTGCGCTGAACAACCGGGCTCTTGTCCATCGTCGGCCGCGGGTCGTCGGTCCCAGGGGCCCTGCCCCTGGACCCCGCCAGCGCCTGGCCGCGCTGGACCGGCCGTGGCATGGGGGGCTCCTCGCCCCCCAGACCCCCTCGCCAGGCGCTTCGGCGCCCTGGACCCGCTCACCCTCGCGCCCTGCCCCGGCTCCCTGACGGTCGCCGGTGCACCCCTCGGGCGCTGGGCGCCCTCACTGGGCACAAGGGCCTGGCAGACCGGGGGCCGATGCCGGACGTGGCCGAGGTGGGGGAGGCGGGGTACCGTGCGTCGGCTGCAGGAGCCGGGTGGTGACGGTGCGTCGGCTGAGCAATGAAAAGGGAGGGAAGGGGAGTGTCACCTGAGAGGGGCACTCCCTGCGAGTGCAGGCAGCCATGTGCCGGGGCGGCGGTCAGGTTTCGCTCTTTAGTAAGAGGCGGCGCCGTTCTCAGGGCTCTGACCTGGGGTTTTGTGCAGGGCTATGTGCTCCCCAGGGCACATTCGAGGGCGCTGAGTGTGTACCTGGCGGGCACATTCGGCGAGAAAATCAAGCAGGGGTTGTGTTTTGACGGGTGCTCATCGCTCTGCCCGAAGTGCAGGTCAGCGCGTTGGGCCGACGAGGCGAGGGCGTCCACCGGGATGTGTGGCTACTGCACGTACGTGCCGTCATTGCGGCAACCCAAATCAAGCAGGCGTGGACTTCCGGTGCCCTGCGGCCCGAAAACTCCAGCCACCGTGGAGTTTTGGTGCCGCGTTCGAACATCGCGGGGCCCACGGGTCCGCTCCGGCGCGTCGCCGCGTCAAAAGACAAGCACACGTTGATTTTCTGGATACTCTCGGACCGCCTGAGTAACGAGGAGGTCCTGTGACATCTGATCCGCCCGCCCGTCGCCGGCGCGGGCCCCGGGCAGTACCCGCATCCACCTCCGGGGGGAGCGAAGCCGAGTACGGGGACATCCTGGCGGTCCTGGGCCAGCAGCTCGGGGAGAAGGTCGCCGAGGTCGCCGCGACGGCCGATCCCGGAGGCCGCCGCCGGCTCAAGGGCGTGCACTTCGAGTACGCGGCCGATCCGAAGGCCGTCCACGACATGGCCGGGGGCTCCGGATACAGCCTGGCCAGCAACTGGTTCACGCAGCTGCTGGCACAGCTGGCCGTCGCCAACAGCATCACCAAGTCCCAGCTCTGCGTCTTCCTCTTCGTGGCCGGCGGGCAGGTGCCGGGGACCGGCGTCACCCCGTACACGCAGCAGGAGATCACCGATGGGCTGAACAGGATCGCCGCGCAGAAGGGCGGCAAGATGATCACGCGTTCCACGGTCAACCGCGCCGTGCAGGCGCTGTGCGGCTACAACTGGGTGGAGAAGGCCGGCCGGGGCCGGATCCAGCTCAACGTGCGCCTGTGGTTCCACGGCAACAGCACCGCCCAGCACGACGTGCTCGCCGAGATCGCCGGCCGGCACGAGCACGACGTCGAGGCCTTCCCCTACGCTGTGGGCCCGCAAGGTGCCCATCAGGAGGAACTCGACCTCGACTTCGGGGCAGCAGCCGAATACCGAGGAAGGAAACGTACCGGGTGATAGCGCCGCCAGGCCCGTCCTCCACCACGGACCACCGCCACCGCTCACGAGGAAGGCTCTCCCATGGCTAACGTCATGTCTCCGATCGTCGCGGAGCGCATCTGGGCCCTGCCGTTGTCAGGGTCCGCCGTCAAGTTCCTCCAGTACCTCGTCTCCCGCAGCGACTTCGGGGGAGCGCTGACGGTCCGGCAGAAGGACATGGCGGCCGAGTACGGGGTGACGCCGCAGGCCGTCAGCGGGCTCATGGCTCCGTTGTGCGAGCTGAACATCGTGCTGAGGCCGCGCAGCGAGGGGCGCAACGGCAACTCCTACCGGCTGCACCCGCTGGCGGCGAAGTACGAGAGCCCCGAGAGCATGGAGGCGGCGTTCCGTGCGGCCCTCGTACGGATCCAGTCGGGGGACCTGCCCAACCTGAAGCTGCCGACGTACCACCAGGCGCCCCCCACCCCGACGACGGGCCGCCCGAAGCTCCAGGTCGCCTGAGCCGCCGCGCGGGCCGGGAGGGACCGGGAACCAGACGAGGGGCCCTCCACCATGTGGAGGGCCCCTCGCGCCTGAGTAACTTGTGCCCCCACTATATCCGCCGCGCCCCGCCTTGGGCAGCCGAACCGGGAAGGGCGGCGGAGCGGTGTCAGCGTCCGGTTGGCCGCTTTCCGTCTGTTCCGCCTTCCCCCGCCTCCGTGACGTACGGGACCTCGCGGCGAGCGGAGTCCCTGCCGAGGACGAGGCCGCGCTCGCTGTGCTGCGGGAGGCCATGCGCGCCGATCTCTGCGCCGGGCCAGCGCAGACCTGACATTCCGGCCGGCCCGGTTCCTGCGTCCTTTCGGTCCCTCCGGGCCGGCGTTGCCCAACCTGCCCGCCCCGCTTCGGTCCCTCCGCCGTCGCCCAGGGACTGAAGCCGCTGTGCCGTCAATCGGCTCCCGACGCAGGGTCTCTGACACGCCCCTCGGACCCTGCTTTCGGTCCCTGAGTCCCTCGGTCCCTCAGTCCCTGAACGTTTTCGCAGGTCAGAGGCCATACAGCCAAAACCGCAGGGACTGAAGGGACTGAGAATTCACTCTTCCAGCCTTTACGTGCGTGTGTGTATGCGCGGGCGTAAGCAGTACAGGTTCATATTCACGTCATAACTGGAAAACTGAGTCCCTCCGGTCCCTGTTCAGTCCCTGTCGAGATCAGGGTGAGGCCGCTGACCTGCAGGTTTGTCAGTGACCGAAGGGGCAGGGACCGAACAGGGACTGACGGGCCTTCCGCCCCTGTTCCCGGGGGTGTGGGGACGAGGGGGAGGGGGCCCGAGGAGAGGCGCGGCGCTTCGGTCCCTGGCTACAGATTCGGTGATACCGGGGCATACCAGGCAATCCGCCACGCGGGGCAGTGGCCGGCCTCCGGAGACCAGCCTCCGTCCAGAGGGACTCAAGGGACTGAAAAATCAAAACAGTCGCAGCAGCCTGCGCTGCTTCGGCGTGTCGCTGCGCTAGGCTCCGGCATTGTGAAAGTTTGGTCCCTTCAGTCCCTGCCGGGACCGGGGCCAACGCCCCGACCAGCTCACACAGTCGAACCAAGCCCAGCCGCACCGCCAAGGAAGACACACGTGCCAGCCCACAGCGCAACGCCGCCACCAGCGGCAGCAGCCGTCGGCGCGGGGCGCGGTCTCGACGTGGCGCTGTGGCTGGCGGCCAAGGGCATGCCCGTCCACCCCCTCGCCCCAGGGACCAAGACACCCGCGGGGAACTGTGCCGGCTGCCGGGAGCAGCACCACGCCCCCTCCGCCTGCCCCTGCACGGCGCGGGGACGGTGGTGCCACGGTTTCCACGCCGCGACCACGGACGAGGCCGTCATCAGGGACTGGTGGCGCCAGGAGCCCCGGTTCGGCGTCGGCGTCTCCTGCGGCCCGGCCCGCCTCGTCGTCATCGACGTGGACACGCACCCGGCCGCGCTGCCGGACCGCGGGCGCCTGCTGCCCGGCATCGTCATCGACGAGCGGGTCGACCTGACCGGACTGGGCTCCGGCTACGACACCCTCGCCCTCCTCGCCGCAGTCCGCCGCAGACCCGACCCCGCCCGGGACAGCGGCACCCTGCGCGTGCGCACCCCCAGCGGCGGCCTGCACATCTGGTACCGCGCCCCCCTGGGCGGCCCCGCCGTCCGGTCCTCCACCGGCACCGGCAGCCGCACGGCCCTGGCCTGGCAGGTCGACGTCCGGGCCACCGGCGGCTACATCGTCGCGCCCGGTACGCGTACCGCCCAGGGCGCCTACGAAGCCCTGCCCGGCGCCCGCGTCCCCGCGCCCCTGCCGCTGTGGCTGGGCGCCGAACTCGCCCGCACCGGGCACCACCCGGCCCCCCGGCAGGAGCCGGAACCGGAGCGTGCCGCGCGGCCCCGGACCGCACCCGCGGCAGCGGCGGTACGGGAGACCGGCCGCGACGACGCCCACCGCATCCTCGGCCCCCTCCTCGCCGAGGTCCGGGACTGCGCCCACGCACCCTCGGGCACCGCCTTCAGCGAGAAGCTCAACCGGGCGGCCTTCACCGCCGGCGGCCTCGCGGCCGCGGGCCACATCACGCTGCCCGAATGCGCCGGCCTCCTCACCGAAGCCGCGGACGCGGCCCGCCCGGACCGGTCGCGCCGCAGCCAACTCGTCATCGACTCCGCGCTCCGCGCCGGCAGCCACCGCCCCATCCACCCCAAGGGACGTCCATGAGCAGCGCAGGAAGCACCGGCTTCGACGCGCACGCCGCCGCGGAGCAGCTCGCGGTCTTCGCCGCGGAGACGGCCGGGACAGCCGGGACGGCGCCGGGGACCGGGGCAGGGGCCGCCGAGAGCGCCCAGTTGCCCGCCCAGCAGGTCTCCACGCCCGCGTCCACGTCGGCCCGCGCCGACGACTTCGTACAGGCCGGCCTGCTCGTCAACCTCACCGACCGCGGCAACGCCAAGCTCTTCGCCCACCTCCACAACCACCGCTTCCGCCACGTCGAGGGCCTCGGCTGGTACGTGTGGGACGAGTACCGGTGGAAGCGCACCGGCGGCGAGAAGGCGGCGATCTGGGCCGCCGGCGACATGGCCGAGGAGATGCCGCTGCACGACCCGCGCGGCCACTTCACCGACCGCGAGCTCGTCCAGCACCGCAAGCGCGCCATGTCGACCTCCGGGGTCAAGGCCATGCTGTCCCAGGCCAAGGCCTCCCCGGAGCTGGCCCTGGACCCCGACACCCTCGACGGCGACAAGTACGCCCTGTGCACCCCCGCGGGCGTCGTCGACCTGCGCACCGGCGAGCTCCGCAAGCCCGACCCGCGGCGGGACCTGCACTCGCGCGCCACCTACCTCGCGCCCGAGGCCAGCCCCACGCCCCGCTTCGCCCGGTTCCTGACGGAGACCTTCGGCGACGACGACAAGGGCAAGGAGATGATCACGTTCGTCCATCTCCTGCTGGGCTACTCCATCACCGGCGACGTCGGCGGCCAGGTCCTGCCGTTCCTCTACGGCATCGGCGCCAACGGCAAGTCGGCCCTGATGGACATCGTCATCAAGATCCTCGGCGACTACGCGGACGTCGCGCCGCCCGGCTTCCTGATGGAACGCGGCAAGTTCAACGAGCACTCGACCGAGCTCACCGAACTCCACGGCCGTCGCCTGTTCGTGTGCAGCGAACTCAAGCCGCACGACAAGTTCGACGAGGCCCGCGTCAAGCTCCTCACCGGCGGCGACCGCCTCAAGGCCCGCCGCATGCGCCAGGACTACTTCAGCTTCGAGCCCACCCACAAGCTGTGGCTGCTCGGCAACCACAGGCCCGAAGTCGGCACCGGCGGACACGCGTTCTGGCGCCGGATCCGGCTGATCCCGTTCGACAAGGTCGTCCCCGACCACCGGAAGATCGACAACCTGGCGGAGGAACTCGTCAACCACGAGGGCGCCGGCATCCTCCACTGGATGATCCAGGGCGCCATGGCCTACCTCCGGACCAAGCCCTCCCTCACCGGCCCCACCGTCGTGCGGACCGCCACCCAGGCCTACGCCACCACCGAGGACCACATCGGCCGCTTCCTCGCCGAGTGCTGCACCACCGGGGACGGCGCCGAGGAGCCGCGCGACTTCAAGGTGGAGCAGGGCGCCCTGTACCGCGCGTACAGCACCTGGTGCCAGGAGGGTGAGGGCCTGCGCCCCGCCACCACCCGTGCCTTCGCCACCCGGATCCGTGCCGAGGTCGGCATCTCCTCGCCCGGTGAAATGCTCCGCTCCAACGGTCAGAAGTTCTATCCCGGCCTCGCGCTGCTCGCAGACGAGGCAGGATGATCCGGTACGGGGCGGACGCGGCCGTGGCCGCGGGCGCCCGGCGAACGGGGCAGCCCGGGGGTGAACCGCCCGGGCCTACTGTCCGCCACCGCATCCGGCCACCTACCATGGACACGCAACGAACGATCCGGCCACAGGACGCCGCCCGGGACACCGGGACGGTGCGGCCGGCCGGGAGCGCGCGACGGGTACGTCGGCAACAGGTACGTCAGACCGAGAAGGGACCAAGGCCATGAGCTCGCTACTTCAAGCAAGCGATCTCACCCACGAGGACAAGGTGGTGTGGCTGGAAGACCCCGCACAGCTCGACTACGTACGCCAGGCCCTCGACAAGACCCCGCGCAGGCGCGGCAAGCCCCGCTACTACCGCGACGGCCGCATGGTCGGCTTCGCCGAACTCTGCGACAGCGCGGAGGCCGACCCCGACAGCGGGCTCCAGAAGCGCCGGGTGTTCTACCTGCTGCCGCACGACCGCGACGCCGAACCGGACGGCCTGTACCGGGCCGGGGCCCCCGGCGAGGCGGTGGACCCCCGCACGGTCGAGCCGCGGCACGTCGGCATGAAGACGGAGCGCTCCCAGCGCGGGGCCGCGGGCACCACGGCGCGCACCGTCGCCTGACGCGGGCCGGGCCGGATCGGCCGCACGGCTGTACGTACGGACTTCGAAAACTCGGTCCCTTCAGTCCCTTGCCGGCTCCTGCCACCGCTCTGACCTGCACGGACCATCAGGGACCGGCAGGGACTCGGAGGGGCCGGGAGGGATCGAAGGGCGGGCCGCGGATTCCGGCACGGGGGCGGCGCCGGTCAGGGCCGCAGGGCGTAGCAGCGGAGCACGTCCACGTCGGCGGTCCGTACGGAGGACCAGCCCGCGGTGAGCGCCTCCTCCTCGGCGGTGGTGATCGCGAGGTCCGCGAGCGGGTCTCCCGGCTCCCGGCGGCCCGCGAGCTCGGCGACGACCCAGAAGACGCCGCCGGGCGCCAGGACGCGGCGTACGCGGTCGAGGAAGGCGCGCTTGTCGTCCACCCACCGGTAGACCAGACGACAGGTCACGGCCGCGTACGCGGGCTCCGGCAGCCTCCCGAGGTCGTCGGCGCCGAAGTCCATCAGCAACCACGCGGGCCCCGGCCCCTGCCCCGCACCCGGGTCGGCGCGGCGGGCCGCGGCGAGGGCACTGGGGGCGCAGTCGATGCCGGTGACGCGGTAGCCGAGCCGGTGGTGGAGGTGGCGGGCCGGCCCGCCGTCCCCGCACCCGATGTCGAGGGCGGGGCGCCCCCGGCCGGGACCGAGGCATTCCGTCAGGAAGTCCGCCTCCGCCCCCTCCAAGGCCCGGTAGCGGCGGCCGTCCGCCCATAGCGGTTCCCAGTAGGCGGCGGGTGCGGTGGTGGTCACCGGGCTCCTCGGCGGGGACGGGTCGGGGCTGCGCGGACGTCCGCGCCGATCGTTGCGTCCTCCGGCGGGCGGGCGCAAGTACGGCGGCGGAGTGCGGAGTACGGAGTACGGCGGCGGAGTACGGAGCCAGCCGACCACGGCCGCCCGCCGCGCGTTCCCCGGCGGGGTGCGGGTCCCCGCGTGTCCACCGGACCGGAGCAATGCGAAGGGGCCGGTTTCAGGCGTCGTCGTCGTGGAGGCGCTGGTCCAGGTCGGTGGCCCACTCCAGGGCCCAGGCGCGCAGGGCGTCCGTCTCGGGGGCGGTGAGCCCGTAGGCGGCGAACTCCTCGTCGTCGGTCCACTCCGCGCCGGCGAGCCGGTCGCGGAGGTCCGCGAGGCGGAACTCGTCGCGGCCGTGGCGTTCGCCGAGCCGTTCGAGTTCACCGCGGGTGCGGTGCCGGGAGGCCGCGTGGACGTCGACGAGATCGCGTGCGGTGCCGCGGTCGGCCAGGGCCCGGACCTTGGTGCCGATGACCGAGTCGAGGGCGAGCACGGGCCCGTACGCCGTCCGGGCCGGCGGGGTCCAGAAGTGCTCCTTGAGGACGTCGACCGCGCAGCGCTCGCCGGTGGCGGGATCGGTGACCACCAGGCGGGCGGTGAGCGGGTCCACCCCGATGACCTCCACGCGCCAGCCCCGGGCGGCCAGCCCGCGCTCCAGCCCGGCCGCGATGTCGGCCATGGGGGCGGGGTTCTCCGTGGCGACGTCGAGGTCCTGGCTGACCCGTTCGACCAGGCCGTGGGCCTGGACCGCGTACCCGCCGGCGAGGACCAGCGGGTACGGGGAGCCGATGTCGATCACGGCGTCCAGGAGCCGGCGGTGCAGACCGCTGAGCCTCACGCGGCCGCGGGCCCGGCCGCCGGGGCCAGCTCGGGGAAGGAGTCCTCCCAGACCTGCCGGACGTGCCGGCTGACCAGCGTGCGCAGGACCGGCCACTGGGCGGTGAGCAGATCGCGGTTGAGGAGCTTGACCAGGTCCTCGTGCTGCCCCTCGGCCAGGACCGTCCGGTACAGGCCCATCCGCAGCCGCGGCCGGTCCAGGTCGTAGGAGCGCAGCCCGGACCAGGCGACGTGCAGCGGCAGCTCGACCACTCCGTGCTCGGGCCCGGCGAGCTCGTCGAGGGCGGCGGGCAGCCTGCCCGCGTACCGGGCGCGCAGCACCTCGGCCGCCGACGGGCCGGGGGTGGGGGAGTACGGCGTGACCATGCCCTCGATTATCCCGCGTCCCGCCCGCCCCCGGTACCGCAGACGCGTCATCCCGCCCACCGGCGGGCGGGCGGGATGGTGCGACGAGCGGGGCATCACCCACGTGTCATGTGGTGTGGCGGGCACCGGGTGTGTGGCCGAAGGTGCGGCGGAAGACGTCGATGAAGGTGCTGGCGGAAGACCAGCCGCAGCGGTGGGCGACCGCGGTGACGGGGACGTCGTCCGCCAGGAGGATCAGCGCGTGGTGGAGCCTGATCTGAGTGCGCCACTGGAGGTAGGTGAGGCCGAGGTCGGCGCGGAGGCGGCGGGAGAGGGTGCGGGCGCTGGCGCCGATCTGGCGCCCGAGATCGTCGAGTGAGCGGTTGTCGGCCGCGTCGGCGCGCAGGATGCCGTGCAGTTCGCGGAGCAGGGGGTCGGTGGGGACCGGCAGGTGCAGCGGCTGTTCGGGGGAGAGCGCGAGCCGGTCGAGCATGACCGCGCGCAGGCGCAGGTGGGGTGGGCCGTCGTCGGCGGGGTCGCGGGTGTACGCGACGATGAGTTCGCGCAGCAGGGGGCTGACGGCGAGGACGGCGGGCTTGTCCAGGCCGAGGGGGTTGTCGGTGGCGGGCAGGCCGACGAGGTGGAGGTCGAGTTCGCCGTGTGCCTGATGCCGGTGGACGGTGCCGGCGGGGATCCAGAGCGCGCGGGTGGCGGGGGCAACCCAGGAACCGGCGTCGGTGGTCACCGCGATGGCGCCCCGGCCGGCGTAGACGATCTGGTGGTCGTCATGGCGGTGCGCATCGATCTCGCCGCCGGAGGCCAGGCGCTGGGTCCGGGTCGGTGCAACGGATTCGTGGCGGACTTCCTGCATCACCTGTCAATCTACCGAAAGCGCGACACCGTGTGCTTCTCCCAGCCTGGGTGGGTGCGAAGGAATACATCGATCTCCCTGCTGGCCGTGGGACACGCCTGCGTCGACATCTACCAGGGCGCCGTCGCGGCGCTGATCCCGTTCTTCGTGGCCGAACGGGACTACACCTACGCGGTCGCCTCCGGCATCGTGCTGGCCGCGTCGCTGCTGTCGTCGGTGGCCCAGCCGGCGTTCGGGGCGCTCACCGACCGGTGGGCGATGCCGTGGCTGCTGCCGGTCAGCACCCTGCTGGGCGGAGTGGGCATCGCGCTCAGCGGCCTGAGCGGCTCCTACGGGCTCACCCTGTGCTTCGTCGCGGTCTCCGGCATCGGGGTGGCCGCCTACCACCCGGAGTCGGCCCGCGTGGCCCGGCTGGCCGGCGAGGGCAGTCACAGTGCGATGGCCTGGTTCTCCCTGGGCGGCAACATCGGCTTCGCCCTTGCCCCGCTCATGGTGTCGGCCGTGATCGGACACGGCTCCCTGCGCTGGACGCCCGTCCTGGTCCTGCCCGCGCTCGCCGGCGCCGCTCTGTGCGTGCCCGTGCTCCGGATGCTCGCCCGGCCCGAGGCCGGCGCGTCCAGGACGGAGGCACCGCGGGGTGCCGATGACGTGCCCTCGTTCGTGAAGCTGTCCCTGGCGGTCGTCTTCCGCTCCATCGTCTTCACCGGCCTGAGCACCTTCATCTCCCTCTACGTCCAGCAGCGCATGCAGGGCAGCACCACCGCGGGCACCATCGCCCTGTTCCTGCTGTTCCTGGGCGGCGCGGTCGGCTCGGTCCTGGGAGGGTCCCTGGCCAACCGCCACGACCGCGTCCACGTCTCCCGCTGGTCCTACCTGCTCTCCGTCGCCGCGGTGACCGGGGTGATCTACGCACCCGGCCCGGCCGTGTTCCTCTTCGTGGCCCTCACCTCCGTCGGCCTGTACGTCCCCTTCTCCCTCCAGATCACCCTGGGCCAGGACTATCTGCCCTCCCGTATCGGTACGGCCAGCGGCGTCACCCTCGGCCTCACCGTCAGCATCGGCGGACTCGTCAGCCCGCTGCTGGGACAACTGGCCGACTCCACCTCCCTGAAGACGGCCCTCACCCCCCTGATCGCCATGCCCGCCCTGAGCTGGCTCCTCTTCCGCGCCCTGCCCGAACCCACCGCCCCCGAGCCTCAAGCCGACGCACCCGTACCCGGGCCCGCGCCCGCGCCCGCGATCCCGGGTGATGACCGCTGACGGGAGCCCGGCTGCGGTACGAGCGCAGGCAGGGCCGGGACGCCCGGCCGGCCGTGATCCTCCGGGGCGTCGTGCCTCCCCCGCGCGGGGGAGGCGGGCCGGTCCCGGTGGCCGATGTGCCGCGGGGGCGGTGCGGGCAGAGTCTTTCCCGGGCGGGACGCGGTGGGCGTGCCGGACGAGAAG
This sequence comes from Streptomyces sp. NPDC090077, assembly GCF_044747545.1. NCBI lineage: Bacteria > Bacillati > Actinomycetota > Actinomycetes > Kitasatosporales > Streptomycetaceae > Streptomyces > Streptomyces sp. NPDC090077. The sequence goes on along the minus strand of NZ_JBIVEG010000002.1, from coordinate 180,566 downwards.
CAGACCTCGGGGGACGACATGACGACGACCACGGCCACGGCGGCGGCTACGGCGGCGGTGGGGAGCGGCGGTTGGCGGCACGCCTGGGCGGGCCGGGTGGCGGCGGGGGCGGCGATCGCCTACGCGGCGCCGCACTTCTGGTGGGGTGCCGGGATCGGCGCGACGTTCCCCGGGGACTTCGCCTCCGCGCCGCACGGCACCTGGGAGGCCGCCATCGGGTACTGGGTGATGGGGGCCGTGGCCGTGGCCGGCGCCGTCGTGGCACTCGCCCTGGTCCACCCCTGGGGACTCCGCCTCCCGCGCCGGACGCTCTGCGCCCTGTCCCTGACGGCCTCGGCCGGCATGACCCTGTGGGGCTTCACCTACTTCGCGATGCAGGGCCTGCTCGCCGCGGGCAGGGTGGTCTCCGCCCCCGCCTTCGCCGCCAAGGACGCCCACCCCCAGGCCGCCTGGGGCCTCTTCTGGTACGGGCTGTTCGTCCTGTGGGGGCTGATGCTCGGCCTGGCCGCCTGGAAGAGGTTGCGCGGGCGCGGGGACCGCACCGCCGTGACCGGGTGATCCGGCGCGGCCCGCACCGGGCGGCTCAGGACCGCTGCGGCCGTTCGGCGACGGCGTCGATGCCCGCCGCACGCAGCCGGCGGGCCAGCAGCTCCATCTCGGGCAGCGTGCCCGAGTGGCTGCCCGCCCGGATCCCGCCCAGCACGGTCCGGACCTCGTCCAGACCGATGCCGAGCTCCGCCCGCAGCACGCGCATCACCGCCGCGTTCCGCGCCGACGGGTCCACCCGCAGGAGGGCCGGCCCGTGCTCGGCGAGCAGACGGCCGCGCAGCTCGGCGGGCAGTTCGCCCTTGCACACGAACATCGCCGCCCCGCAGGCCGTGCAGCCGAACTCGGTGTCCCAGCGCAAGGACCGGTCGTCCAGCACCTGGACACCGCACCACTCGACTTCCGCACCGCAATCGCCGCACTCTGCCGCGTACGTGATGGACTCGAAGACCGCCTGTTCCATTCCCGCCTCCCCCCGTTCCGGAGGGGACGAGGCTAGCCGACGGCACGCGCGCCGCTCAGGCGGCCCTCTGCCGCTCGGCCGCCTTGCGCGTGCCCATCCCGACGGCCACGAGGGCCAGCCCGAGGGCGACGACGCCGAGGTAGGCGGTGGCCGGAAGGTCGACGATCTTGTGGATCCAGCCCCACTCCGTGCCGAAGAAGGCCCGCGAGCCGTAGCTGACGACCCCCTGGGCGCCGACGACGTAGCCGATGCTCTCGACTGTGTATCCGATGCTGATCCGTATGGTTGTTCGCACGGACCAATCCTCTCGCGGCGATGCCGTGCGAGCGTCCTCCGGAGGGCCGAAAACGCAGTAGGCCGAAGGATGCAGTCGCCGCGGACCGTCAGTCTCCCGGAGCGGTCTGACGGTCCGTCGGGCGCCGGTAGCGCACCTCCTCCACGGCCGTCCCGCCGTACAGGTCGCTCTGCACCGCGCCGTCGACGGCGTAACCGGCGGCGGCGTAGAACCTCCGCGCCCGGACGTTGTCGCGCAGGACCCACAACTGGAGGGTGGCGAACCGCCGTACCTCGGGATGGCGGTGCACCGCGTCCATCAGCACGCGGCCGACGCCCTGCCCCACCAGCGCCGGCTCGACGTACAGGGCGTACACCTCACCGGGCGCCGCGGCGTCGCTCTCGCCCCGGTACGCGCCGAAGCAGACCCAGCCGACGGGCACGTCGCCCTCGTCCACGGCCACCAGGTCCCAGACCGACCCGCGGGACGGGGCGAAGCCGGCGCGCCGCCGCTCGGCGTCGGCCGCGGGGGACATGCCGTCCAGGTGGTCCTGCGGGACGAGCCCGGCATAGGCGGCCCGCCAGCCCCGCACCCGCAGCGCGGCGACCGCGTCGATGTCGGCCTCGTTCATCTCCCGGACCCTGACCATGCCCGCAGCGTAGCCAGTCCCGCAGGGCCGCGGAACTCCGGTGCTTTCCGTAGCCCGCCGAGTGTACGGTGCCGTGGTGACGGACGGCCTGCGGACAAGACTGGCGGATGCGTTCCCGGCACTTGCCGACGAGATCGCGCACCTGCTGCGTGCCGAGGGTGACCCCCTGGCGGAGGCGGTCGCCGACCTGCCCTACCACGGCCCTTGCACCTGTACCGCGACCTGCACCAACCTGCTGACCGCGCCGCCCGGTTCGTCGGGCTCCTCGATGGTCCAGCTCGAACGCGACGGCACGGACGTCATCTGGCTGGGCCTCGACCCCTCCCGGACCACGATCACCGACATCGAGGTCCTGGACGGACGCGACCTCGGCCCAAGCGCCGAGTGGTCCGGTTGACCACGTGCTTCCGCCCGTTCGCCGTCCAGGGCAGAGTCCCCGCCCCGGCACGCGGCCGGGTGGCGGGGACGGGGACGGCCCGTCAGGAGACGGTGCGGGAGCGGAGCTTGAGGAGGTCCGACGCCGACAGGCCCAGGCCGTTCGTCAGGAAGCTCCCGAAGCTGCCGTAGTCGGCCACGGCCTGGTCGCGGAACGCGGCGAGGTAGGCGGGGCGGACTTCCTGGAGCGGGATCAGCAGGTCCGGGTTCTGCATGTACCCGGCGGCCTTCACCTGGTCGCGCAGGGCCTTGTCGGAGGCGGCCCGCAGGCTGTTGGACAGGAGGTAGTCCTGCTCCGAGGTCGCGGCGGGGACGCCGACGGCGCGCAGGACGGTGTCCGCGAGGACCCCGGTGCGGTCCTTGCCCGCCGAGCAGTGGAAGGCGATCGGCTTGGTGGAGCCGGCGATGTCCTTGATCGCGGCCCCGAGCTGGGCCCGGTTGGCGGGGTTGGTGACGAAGCCCTTGTACAGCGCGGTCATCCGGGCTTCGGCGGCGCCGTTGCCGAGCTGGGCCTGCTGGTGGACGGGGTCCTTGGAGCGGACCACGCCGCCGATGAAGGCGAAGAGGCTGGTGTCGTCGACCGGACGGGCCACGGGGGTCACCCCGGCCGGGAGCCGGTCGGTGCCGTCGGCCTGTATCTCCGGGGTGGTGCGCAGGTCGACGACCTTGCCGAGGCCGAGCGCGGCGAGGGCGTTGACCCCGTCGGCGTTCAGCTTGGAGAGGGTCTCGGTGCGGTAGACGGTGCCCCACTTGGTGGTCTTGCCGTCGTAGGTGGGGTAGCCGCCGATGTCGCGGGCGTTGACCAGTCCGGGGACGGTCAGGACGCGGCCGGGCGCCGTGGTGCCGGCGGCGGACGCCGCCGGCCCGGCCGCGGCGTGGGCGGCGGCGGGAGCCAGCGGGGCGGCGAGGGCGACGGCGAGGACGACGGCGGAGGCGCGGAGGGCGCGGGAAACGGATCGCACGCGGAGGGTTCCTTCCTTCGGCGGGAGCGGGAACGTAGCGCGTGGATCCTCAAAGCTGAAGACGTCGGCGGGGTGATCGACGGGCAAATCCTCGGCGTCTTGGGCATGGCAATCCATGCCGTGGTGTCTCGGAGTGTCTGGGGTCAATGCCTGTGAACGCGTGTGAACGCCTGTGAATGTTGATCTTGGTGGGGCTAGAGTTCATTCCCCGGGTCGTTGATGCGGGAGGGGTGGGGGACGTGGGCGTGGTCGTCGATGACGGTGTGCGGACGCGTGTGTCGGTGTACGCCGTCGCGGTGGAGGGGGAACGGCTGCTGCTGGCCCGGCTGTCGGACGCGTCACCGGTCTTCGCGCCGGGGCTCTGGCACCTGCCGGGCGGCGGCATCGATCCGGGCGAGCAGCCCGTGGAGGCCCTCGCCCGCGAGCTCCGGGAGGAGACGGGGCTCGAACTCGCCGCCGCCCGCCTGCTCGACGCGCGGACGTACGCGGCCCGCCGGCTCGGCGTGAACTGGAGCCTCACCGCGCTGTTCTACGCCGTCGACCTGGAGGCCGGGGCGCCCGAGGTGGTCGAGGCCGATGGTTCGACCGACGCGGCGCGCTGGATCCCCCTCGCGGAGCTGCGGGAGTCCGTGCTGTCGCCGGCGGCGGCCGACGCCCTGCGCATGCTCGCGCCCCGGGAGGGGTGAGGGGCGGGGCCCGTCAGCCGAGGGCGCGGACCACCGACCACAGGAGGCGCCCGTTCTCCGGGGCGGCGCCGCCCGGGAAGGCGGACCGGCGGCGCGTGTAGGCGTACGCGAACCCCTGGCGGGGGTCGGCGAGGGCGAGGGAACCCGCGGCGCCGCTGTGGCCGAAGGCGCCCGCGCCGAGGGCGGCGAACTGGGGGCCGTAGCTCTGGAAGCCGAGACCGAACGCCTTCGCCGAGCCGCCGACGAGGTCCTTGCCCTCGGAGTGGATGCGGGCGAACTCGGCGGCCGTGTCCGGCTTCAGCAGGGGCTCCCGCCCGTCCAGGCCGAAGGCGGCGGCCGCGTACATGCCCGCCAGGCCGCGCGCCGAGCCGATCCCGCCCGCCGACGCCTGGCCCCCCGCGCGCACGGCACGCGCGTTGGGGAACTCGTACAGCGGGACGTGGCCCGGCGCGTGCTCGTTGAAGGCGATCCCGCCCATGCCGTACGGGCTGGCGGCGCCCGCCGCGATCTCGGCCGCCTGCTCCGGCGTCGGCAGCACCGGCAGCGTGCTCAGGAAGCGCGGCTCCTCGGACTCCGGCAGGCCCAGCCACAGGTCCAGCCCGTACGGGGCGCGCACCCGCTCCTCGTACCAGTCCTGCAGCGTGCGCCCGGTGGCCCGGAGCACCACCTCCCCGACCAGGGCGCCGATCACGAGGGCGTGGTAGCCGAAGAACCGCCCCGGCTGCCAGAACGGGCGCTGTCCCGCCAGCCGGGACGCGATCAGCCGGTCGTCGGCCAGCTCCGCCCGGGTGAACCCGGCGTCCAGGCCGATCACTCCGGCCCGGTGGGCCAGCAGCTCGCGCAGGGTGACCCCGCCCTTGCCCTCGGCGGCGAAGTCGGGCCAGTACGAGGCGACGGTCCGGTCCAGGTCCAGCAGGCCGTCCTGCACCAGCAGCGCCGTCACCAGGTAGGCCGCGCCCTTGGTGGAGGAGAAGACGCCGAGCAGGGACCCGGCGTCCACGCCCTGCGACCACAGGTCCACCACCCGTTCGCCGGCGCGGTGCACCACCAGCTGCGCGCCGGGCGCGTGCTCCTCGGCCGCGAGGAAGGCCTCGAACTCCTCCCGCACCCCTTCGAAACCGTCGGCCACCGTGCCGTGGACTGCCATGGACCCGCCCCTCCCGAACCGCTTGTCGATCTTGCCGTCCCGGAACCCGGCGGGCCGCGGCCCTATTCCCCGGGCGGCTCGGCGGGCGGCTCTCCGGGCGGTCTTCAGATCGCCGTGGAGAGGGCCGTGTCACGCCACCGGTCGAGTTCCCGCCGGACCAGGTCCAGCTTCGCCTCGACGCGTTCGACCGCGTCCGCGCCCAGCTGCAGGCGCAGCGGCGGCTCGGCGGCCCCGGTGACGTCGACGATCGCCCGGGCCGCCTTCGCCGGGTCGCCCGGCTGGAGGCCGTCGTTCGCGGCCAGCGCCTCGCGCACCGGTCCCGCGCCGACGGCGTAGTCGGCGATGGCCGCCGGTTCCACGCGGATGCTGGAGCCGCTGAGGAAGTCGGTGCGGAAGCCGCCCGGCTCGACGACCGTGACGTGGATGCCGAGCGGCGCGAGCTCGCCGTGCAGCGCCTCGGAGATGCCCTCCAGGGCGAACTTCGACGCGCCGTACAGGCCGACCGCCGGAGCGGTGGCGAAGCCGCCCACGGAGCCGATGTTCAGGACGTGCCCCGACCGCTGGGCGCGCAGCGTGGGCAGGGTCGCCCGCAGCGTGTTGAGCACGCCGAAGACGTTGACGTCGAAGAGGTCCCGCGCGGCCCGGTCGGAGGTCTCCTCGATCGCGCCCACGAGGCCGTACCCGGCGTTGTTGACCACGACGTCGATCCGGCCGAACTCCGCGAGGCCGGCCTCGACCGCGGCCGCCAGCTGCTCCGGCTCGGTCACGTCCGCGCTCACCGCCAGCAGCCCGTCCGGCTTCTGCGGGTACGCCCCGAGCAGCGCCGACGCGTCCCTCGCCGTCGCGATCACGCTGTGGCCCCGGCGCAGCGCCTCACGGGTGATCTCCGCGCCGAGTCCGCGCGACGCCCCGGTGACAAACCAAACACCCATGTTCTTCCGCACTCCGATCGTCTCGTCCGACTGGCTGACGGTCCGACGCTAGGAGCTGGAGTGCGCTCCAGGTCAACAGCTTTGTGACGGGGGTCACGCGTGGAGTTGCGCCGCGAGCGGCTGGACGTGATGCGGCACGAGGTGCGGACCTACGAGGAGCACGCCGCCCGCGGCACGGTCGACCGCCCCGGGAGCGGCCGGGCGGGGGTGAGCGGGTCGCCGTTCAGCTCGGTCTCGCCCGGGAAGGCCCACCACAACTCCCCCTCCGGGGTGAGGTAGGGGGTCATGCCGTCCGCCTCTCCGCCCTGGTCGAGCGCGTCGGCGACCGCGGTCAGGTAAACGGCGAGGGAGGGCCAGCCGTCGTCGAAGCGGCCGGTGTCGTCGTGCGCGGCACTGCCGAGGCGGCCCCGGCCGGGTCCCTCGCGCAGGTCGATGACCTGGGAGTCGCCGTCGCTCTCCGCCCAGGGGATCCACTGCGGGTGCCACCAGGGTTCGTCGTCCTCGCCGTCGCCGTGGGGCTCCGTCAGGTCGGGGTCGTCACCGGCGATCTCGACGCACATCCGCCAGTGGGCGAGCATCCCGCCGACGGACAGGGGCGGCGGCCCGGGGAGCAGGTTGGCCCACTCGGTGATCCCGTCGTGGCAGGCCAGTGATGCCAGCAGGTCGGCGGGGAAGCGGACCCCCATCTCCTGCTGTGCGGACTCGACTTCGGCGGGCTCGGCGGGGGCTGCGAGCAGTGCGTACGAGACGGGGGCGTGCCGGCGCATCCAGCCGCCGATCCGGGCCCAGGAGCGGGCCACCGGCTGCGGGGCGGGAAAGGTCAGCACCCTGAGGAGGAGGTCGAGGCTGCGGAGCCAGTGTGGGTAGCGGTCGGTGTCGGCCCAGAGCGCGCGGAGCTCGGACGGCTCGGCCCGGACGCGGTGCAGGGCGCGTACGGCGATGTCCCGCAGGTCGGCGGGCAGTTCGGGGACGGGCAGGTCCGGCCCGTACGCGCTGGTGACGGGCCGCCCTCCGGGACACTGCGCGGCGACGAGTGCCGCTGCCGCCACCGCGGGGACCGCCAGGCCCTGGTCGAGGGGGTCGGCGGCGTCGAGGACGCGGACGAGCGCGTCCCGCACGAGGCCGGGCCGCGCCGCCTCGGGGGCCTCGTCGAGGTCCCCGCAGAAGTCCGCGGCGGCGTCGCTGTCGAAGGGGCCGACGTCCCAGGTACCCATGGAGCTCCTTGAGGTGGGGGTGCCCGGGGATCCTGCCAGGAGGCACTGACAGCGGCGCGCCGGTCCGCCGCGGCCGAGTGCGCCCGGTCAGCCCTCTCGGGCGGGCTCGGGCCAGTGGTCGTCGGTGAGGGTTGCGACGAGGCGGTCGTCGTGCAGGATCGCCTCGACGTCCGGGCCCCGGGCGACGGACGGGGCGAAGGCGGTGGGCGGGACGTGGGCGAGGAGGAAGACGAAGTGGAGCGTGAACGGCGGGTCGTCGTCCGGAATGCCGTCGGCGTCCAGCTTCAGGTTCGCCTTCCACGCGGCTTCGCAGAGCATGGACACGAAGATGCCCGTGAAGCCGGCGTCGAGCAGCGCGTCGGCGTCGTCGATCAGGACGGCGACGTCCTTGGTGTCGCCGCCGTGGCCGTGCCAGTCGTGCAGGCAGTCCACCAGGGCGTGCCAGTTCCGGCCGAAGTAGCCGGGAAAGGACAGGGCGCGGTCGAACGCGGTGAACACCGAGGCGGGATCCGGCATGGCGCGGCCGTCCAGCCGGACGACGCGTCCGCCCCGTGCCCGGAGTGCGGCCGTCTCGGCCGTGACCCACGGGTCGTCGGCGCGGGTGAAGACGACCCACGGTGAACGGCGTTCCGTGAGGGTGGGGGTGGGGGTGGTGGGCGTGGGGTTGGCCATGGCAGATCCTCGCACGCTGCGTGCGACGCCCTCGAGGCGGTGCTCGGCGATCGTTTTGAGCCAGATGGCGGGGGCTTCGGGCCTGAAAGTTGGCCATGACACGTATGGTGCCTACATGTAACTCGGCGCGCGCGAACGGCTGCTCACCGGAGCGTGTCGGTGGGGTCCTCCCTCCCCAGGACCCATCGGCGTCTCGTACCGCCCCGCCCGCCCCGCCGCGCCGAACCGGACCGCGGGCCCCTCCACAGCGGAACCGTCGAACGCACGGGAACCGGTGTGCCCGGCCGCATCACAGGAAGCAACGCATGCCACACACAGCCAGCCCAGGCCGGCCCACCGCCCTCGTGATCGGCGCCGGCGCCGCCGGGCTGCTCGCCGCCTCCGTGCTCGCCGAGTTCGCCGACGTCACGGTCATCGAGCGCGACACGCTGCCCGCCGGCCCCGAGGACCGGCGCGGGGTGCCGCAGGCCCGCCACGCGCACCTCGTCTGGAGCGGCGGCGTCCGGGCCTTCGAGGAACTCCTCCCCGGGTTCGTCGACAGCGTCGTCGCCCGGGGCGGCAGGCTGGTCCACATCATGGGCGACATGGTCTCCCGGGCCCCGAACGAGGTCTGGTTCCGCCGCTTCGGCGGCACCCACCACCGCAACCTCGTGTGCTCGCGCAACCTCCTCGACCACGTCCTGCGCGAGCGCGTCCTGGGCGACCCCCGCATCACCGTCCACGAGGACTCCGCCGCCGAGCGCCTCGAAGGCGGCGCGGGCCGCGTCACCGGCGTCGGTGCGCGGATCGGCACCGCGACGCGCACCCTGGCCGCCGACCTCGTCGTCGACGCCTCCGGACGCGGGTCGCGGGCCCCGGCCTGGCTCCGGGACCTCGGGCTGCCGCCCGTGACGGAGCGCCAGGTCGACGCGGGCGTCGCCTACGCCACCCGCGCCTTCCGCGCCCCCGGGACGACTGCCGGGGGCTTCCCGCTGGTCAACGTACAGGCCAACCCGGCCAAGGCCCCCGGCCAGGGCGGCATCATCCTCCCCGTCGAGGACGGCCGCTGGATCGTCACCCTCTCCGGCACGCGCGGCGGCGAACCCACCAAGGACGCCGACGCCTTCACCGGCTTCGCCCTGAACCTCGGCGACCCCGTCATCGGCGAGCTCATCAAGGACGCCGAGCCCCTGGGCGAGGTGGTGACCACGCGCAGCACCGCCAACCGCCGCCGCTACTACGAGAAGGCCAAGGACTGGCCGGACGGGTTCGTCGTCCTCGGCGACGCCGTCGCCGGCTACAACCCCGTGTACGGGCACGGCCTCACCGTTGCCGCCCAGTGCGCCCTCGCCCTCAGGGACGTACTCGCCTCCGCCCCCGGCGGCCTCACCGCCCCCGGCACCGCCCGCCGCGTACAACGCGCCGCCGCCCGGCCCGTCTCCGGCGCGTGGGACCTGGCCGTGGGCCAGGACGCCTCGTACCCCGGCGCCGGCGACACCGCGCCCAAGGCCGTCGAACGGTTCCTCACCCGGTTCGTCGACCGCGCCGTCGAGACCGCCGCCCGCAGCCCCCGGGCGCTCGGCGCCCTGCTGGACGTCATGAGCCTGGAGAAGCCCGCGACCCGGCTGTTCTCCCGGGACATGCTGCTCCCCATGCTGTTCGGCGCGAAGGAGCCGCACCTGCAGGGGCCTCCGCTGAGCGAGGCCGACCGGAAGGCCGCCGCCGTCACCGGGGAGTGAGCGAGGGCCGGGGGAGGTCTCAAGGGGGCCTGGAAGCCCGCCGGGGGGGGGGGCCCCCCCCGGGGGGCCCCCCCCCCCCCCGCGGGGGGGGGGCCCCCCCGGGGGGGGGGCCCGCCCCCCCCCCCCCCCCGCCCCGGGGCCCCCCCC